>DASYYI010000132.1:0-3947 GCA_035933995.1 Candidatus Acidiferrales bacterium
ATTTGTGGCGGAAGTCCGCTGTACTTCCCGGTCATAGTCGATTGCCAAACGCCGGTCTTCATGTTCAGCGGCGTGAGCTGCGCGCTTGCCGCCTTCGCCGCCTCTGTCGTGGGCTTTCTCGACTGCGATTGCGCCAACAGCGCTGTGGCCGCCAAGCCTAGAGCCGCCAAACAAACCATCCGCCCTACTGTGGTCTTCCTCATTGGTTCCTCCTCTTAAGGTTCAATTCAGATTAAGATTCAATTCAGGCGCAAGAAATTGCGGCGTATCGCCGATTCAAATGCGCCCCGCGACAGACGTTGCCAGATCCTTCACCTGCTTTTCATTCGCGGGATCAATTGAGATGTAGCAACGAACTTTGCCTTTCAGCACATGAATCGCATGGCTGTTATCCATGTACGCGGAATCTCCTATGGCCGGCTTCGATTTGGCCGGGAACCACATGGACAACTTATCGAACGTCTGCTTCGCCTCTGCGGCTGTCTGCTCGAAGTAAACGATGAAAGTGACCTTTGTGTCCGGTCCTTTTTGCGAATTGTACTGGCACTGCGTGCCCCACGGCTGTTTGCCATAGGCCGGCGGCCATTTGCTCTCCACGGGCGCGCCGAACGGCTGCCCGAGGACTTTCTGAATCTGCGCTGGGGCGAGCAGAGCGCAGTTGTCCACCGTCGGCGCTGCGTAGACTGGTCGCAAAGCTCCCAGCGCGAACACGAAAATGGCCCCGAAAGTCATTGCAGCTTTAGATTTCCAGTTCATATCGTTCTCCTCCTCAGATTTGATCTTCGGCTCGTAGCCGTCATTGAGTCGTCGAGCGCTCACATCCTTGCGAGAACATCTTGTGCGAGAGTTTTTTCCTTGTCCTTGATTTGGTCAGGCGTAAAGGGGGTGCCGTTGTGCCACACTAGGATCCCGAATGCAACGCTTCCCTTCTTGACGCGGAGCTCCATGTATTGGTCGGAGGTCATCCTGAGGTAGTAGGCGTCATCGCCCAGGCCGCTGACGTGTGTTGCGGAGGTTGGTGAGTTTGGCATCTTGGCTAGCGAATACGCCTGCGTAAACCCCTGCATAGTCAGGATCACGAGATCGACTCTCCGCCTTGGCGAGCCCGGTTTCACGCCGGTCTGATCCCAAATGCAACCCTTTGGACCGAGGGCGTTGCCCGCGGCAGGGACGCCCAGCGCGGCGCTCACTTGCGCTGGCGTGAGCAGCGTACAGGCATCCTTTGGCGGCGCGGCATATGCCGCTGGTGAACTGCACATCGCAAGAACAAAAAGCATCCCGAGAATCGCTGCAATTTTAGGTTTCCAATTCATTGCCATCCTCCTCAAATTTGACCTTCGCTCATTTCGCCAGCGCGACTTCCACGCGGCGATTCAAGAATCTGCCGTTCGCCGTCGAATTGTCGGCGACGGGCCGTGTGGCACCGAATCCCTGTGGCTCCAGTCGATTCGCCGCGACGCCGTGCGATGTCAGCCAGGAAATGACGGAAGCGGCGCGCGCTTTCGACAACGGAACGTTCAGCTTGTCCGAGCCCTGATTGTCGGTGTGGCCTGAAATAATCCAGCGCGAGCCCGCATGGTTGTTGATCAGGCCAAGCACCGCGTTCAACGCCGGTAGGCTGTCCGACCGGAGCTTCGATGAACCGCTGTCGAAGTGAATTCCGTAGATTGTTGCGCTGCCCGTTTGCGCGATGGATGCCTCCAACGCCGCGGTGCTTTCCTGATGGCGATGCAGTTGAATGTCGGCATTTCCGGTCTGTCCGGCCGGCAAATCCACCGGCACGGAATTTTCGTCGTAACCGGGAGCACTAGCAGTTGCGACGACTAGGCCCGCCGGGATATCTTTCAGCTCGCATTTCCCCTGCTGGTCTGTCGTGGTCGATGTGGTTCCGACGCTCACCGTGGCGCCTGGAATAGGTGTGTGCTTGTCGGCGTCCGTCACGGTGGCGGTGAGCGAAACCTCGTATTTGAACTTGTGCGGATTGATCAAAATGCGGACGAAATCAACAGCGAAGCCATCGTGCGCGTGACTTGTCGGGTCGTCGATCAAAAGCTTCACGGTACCGGATTTCAGCAATGACCAATACTCCGGCAATAGCTTCAGTGTCACTAACTTGCCGATAGGGCCCCCCTGGTTGAGCGAGTTTATGGCGTACTCGAAGGTGGGGATGCGCGTACCGTTCAAACTGATCTGAAAGTGCGAGCCATAAGCCGGCGACTGAAAATCATCAGCAAAAATTTGAAACACCACTGCATTGATCTTCGCCGGCAAGGCCCCCACCGGCAGGACAATGGGCGTGGGCAGCGTCAACTGCCGCACGCGCGTGCATTCTGCTGCTTCATAGGGGGTCACCTGAAGGACGTCTTTAGAGACACCCGGCGGCAGCTGGATACCATTGGTGGTTTGGCTGCCTATTTTATAGAGCACCCGGTCTCGTAGCATGTCGCAGTGTGCCATTGCCCAACTATATCCGTCCCCGCCGGTTGTCTTGGTCAGAGCATCGATCACGATTTGGTCCGGCTTGCCTGGGGTATGCTGAATGCTCATGTGTACCGGTGTGATGCCGGTGCCTAGTATGATTCGGTCGGTTCCCGGCGGCGCGTTCGGCGGTATGTGATCAATGTTCGGCCCCGGGTGGACCGGAGTCGACTGCCCAGAAAATGGGTCGAATCCCGGCGGCCAGCCAAAACCGAGATTGTTGATGTCACCAGTGCGCACCACCAAGTCTGCTTCCGGGCCACCCACCGTGCGTTCGTATTCCAGCGGCCAGTCATGCGCTGGATCTCCCGTGCCAGCAACCGGCACGATAGGGGCGGGCTTGGGGAGCGGCGGCGGGATCAGCGCGGCATCGACCGCTGCCGAGGCTGCGGCGATGGCGGCGGGAGATCCAGGCGCGGGGGTAGAAGCAGAACCTGGAGCAGTGTTGCCGCCAGCGTTCCCCGGAATTGCACTCAGTGGGTTCGCGCTGCCCTGTTTCTGCGCGTTTTGCGCTAGCGCGTTTGCTGCTGCAGCCAAGTCGTTCATGCTTTTATTGACGTCCGCCGGCGACTGGTTATTCGCCTTTTGAGCCGGACCGTTTGCGGCGGCCGCCAGATCCTTGAAGTTTTTCTCGATGTCGGAGGTGGCTTGCATTTCCGCTGCCTTCTGCCGGGCGCGATGCGCGGCGTGAATGAAGCCGGTGACCGCCACGACCAATACAAGCAGCACCACGACGGCGCCGCCAATGATTGCCCCTTTCGGAATTCCAGCGGCGGATTTCGCAGGGGAAGCAGCAGCCTGAGATCCGACTCCGCCTGTGGCCACACTGTTGGGAGTTGCTGCCGCAGTTTTTTCCGCTGAGGCTGCGCCGCTTGTTGCTGCCGGTACCTGGCTGCTTGGACCAACGTCCGTCGATGCTCCGCATTTCGTGCAGAATTTCGTCTCGCCCAGAAGAGGCGCACCACACTTCGTGCAAAAGCGCTTGCCCGCAGCGGGCGTGGCCGCATCATTTCGCTGCGCGCCGCATTTTGTGCAAAACGCATCGCGCTCTGTGAGTGCTGTGCCGCATTGCTTGCATAAAATGCTCATTGCCATCTCTCCCCGCCGCTTACTTCTTGGGCATGCATCCCTGAATAGACGGGATTGCCGAAACGCCCGTCTTCTTGAACACCTCGACGCCTTTGTCCGGCGGGATAGAACCGCTGATGGAGCCCAGCATGTCCTTGTCTATGCCTGCCTGAACTAAATAGTTCTGGTAATACTGCTGGCACGGAACCGGACTGAAGAGGCCTGCGCCCATTAGGCCCTGGCCGGCGTAAGCCACTGACGCGACCCACTGGACGTAAGCCGCGCGCGATAACTTAAAGTAATCGTCCGGCTGTGGGTACTTGACGTCGTGTTTGATCTTTACGTCCAACTGCCCCTCCAGACCGTCCGCCATGTCCGCGCCTTTTTGGTTCAACGCGCTG
>DASYYI010000156.1:0-5349 GCA_035933995.1 Candidatus Acidiferrales bacterium
ATCAGCGCCGCGCCCGCCACCGGGAAAATTCTCTGCAACATCGCCGTTGCCACACGGTCCGATGGCGCATGCTGAATTGCGGAAAGCGGCAGCACCACAAGGTAGGCCACGTTTGCGAGTAGATACAGAACGATCACAATAATCGTTCCGATAGCCAGCGCCCGCGGCAAATTCTTTTTCGGATCCTTCACTTCTCCGGCTGTGAACGTAATATCGTGCCACGAATCCGCGGAGAATAATGAACCCGTTTGTGCTACGCAAATCGCCGCGAATAATCCGAACGCGGTCACCGCGCTTAATCCCGAAGCAACAGGCGTCACGCCAACGGCTGTCCACGCGTGTGAGAAGTTTTGCCGCACGACATCGAGATTCAAACCTACCGTCAGTCCCAGCACAATCAGCGCCAGCAACGCGCCCGTTTTCGCCACCGTGAAAATATTTTGAACAATTTTACCGTACTCCAGCCCGCGACTGTTCGTCCACGTCAGAATAATAATCATCGCAATCGCCAAAAGCTGTGCCGTCGAAAGCGAAAACGCGTAGCCGCTTGAAATGTGAATCGGACGAATCAAATAATTGTCCTCGGATATTCGCGGGAAAAGGACGCCGGAGAAACGCGCGAACGCAATCGCGACCGCTGCAATCGTCCCCGTTTGAATTACGGTGCACAGCGTCCATCCATAGAGGAATCCCCACAGCGGCGAAAAAGCTTCGCGCAAAAAAATATACATGCCTCCCGCGCGCGGCATCATCGCCGCCAGTTCTCCGTAAGAGAGCGCCCCAGCCACCGTTAGCACGCCCGCGAAACCCCACGCCACCAGCAACCAGCCCGCGCTGCCAATCTGGCGCGCCATGTCGGCCGAGACGATGAAAATTCCCGAACCGATCATCACCCCAACAACGACCATCACACAGTCAAAGAGCCCGAGCCCCCGAGCAAATGTCGGGCCCGCATTCTGCACCGGTCGAGTCACCGCGGGAGAATCCACGTCTGAGCTCACTAGAACCTTTCTATTGCCTTTAAGATGCGCCGCACGAATGGCGGTAAACGCATGAGCGGCCACAGGCGACAAACGGCTTGCATAATATATGCACTGCGCTATATTGCAAGCCTTCTTCTACTTACGCGGCGGCCTTCCCGTGACCGCGCGAGGTATTCTTGCAAATCGGAGGTTTCATGTCTCTTTGGCGCCGCGTTCATCGAATTGCCCGTGCTCACATGGTCCGGTCCGCGCTGGCGGCTCTGTTCCTGGGATTCTTTGCCGTTGTCGCAAGCGCCCAATCTCTTCCGCGGCCTCCCGGTTCCGCAGTGACTACCATCACGCCCGATCCCGGTTTTTTTTCAGAACCTTCGATCGCGATCAACCCCAACAACCCTCAGCAAATCGCAGCCGCTTATCAAGACAACGCGCACATCGCCTATTCCGCCGATGCCGGAAAGCATTGGACCATCGCTTCCGGAATTGCCCCGCCCGATTACCGCGTTTCCGGCGACGTGTCGGTCACCTACGACAACAAGGGGCACGCCATCATTTGCTTCATGGCCTTCGACAAACTGGGCAGCTTTAATTATTGGGGGCATAATTCCTCCAGAAATGGACTTCACATCCGGCGTTCACTCGACGGCGGTGCCAATTGGGAAGCAGACGACATTCCCGTCAGCGTGCAGCCCGATCGCTCGGACGTTCCTTGGGAGGACAAGCCATATATCGTGGCAGATAATAGTCACGGGCCATACGCTGGAAATCTTTACGTCGGCTGGACGCGCTGGACTCTCAAAGATTCGGAACTCATGCTTGTCCGTTCAACCGATGACGGAAAAACATGGTCGAAGCCAATCGAAATTGACAACCATCCTGGCCTGCCGCGTGATGACAATGGAGCGCTCGAAGGTTTCGCGGGCGTGGTCGGTCCGGACAGCACTTTCTACGCCGTCTGGGGAGACGGAAATCACATTGTCTTCACCACTTCGCGTGATGGTGGGCGCACATTCGCGCGCACGCGCAACATAATCGACACCGCTCCGATAATGTTCACCATCGAAGCGTTGTCCCGCACCAACGGTTTCCCGCAAATCGCCATTGATCCCCGTGGAGGCGCAAAAGGCGGCCGCCTTTACGTCACCTGGAGCGATTACCGCAATGGCGACGTGGATGTGTTTTGCTCCACCTCCGCGGACCACGGCAAAACCTGGAGCCCCGCGGTCCGCGTGAACAGCGACGCGCTTCACAATGGCGAGGATCAATTTTTTCAGTGGCTGGCCGTCGACCCATCTGACGGTTCCGCCAATGTGGTTTTTTACGACCGGCGCGGCGATCCGCAGAACAGGAATGAGACTGTCACGCTGGCCCGCTCGACCGACGCTGGCCAAACCTTCCAAAATTATGCTTGGACAACGCAGCCGTTCAACGCAACCGGAGTCTTCCTGGGAGATTACACCGGATTGGCGGCCCTCGACGGCCGCGTCTACGGCATCTGGACCGAAAAGCCGCAAAGTGCAGTCCAACAGCCGCGTGCTGGCGAGCGCCCTCCTCAGCCGACCCGGGGAAGCGCCGAATACTGGAAGCTTCACGGAGCAATCATTAGAATCGGCATAGCGGATTTCGGCAGCGCCACGAGCGCGCGGCGCCAGTAAAGTTCCGTCCTATCTACGCGCCTGCAGTTTGGATATTTGGTTCGCCCAGATTCGAGCAGGCTTCCTCGATCTTGCGCGCGACGGCGAGCACGATTTCCTCTTCGAACGGTCGCCCGACCACTTGCACGCCGATGGGCAGACCTTCCGGCGAGCGTCCCACAGGAACGACAGCCGCTGGATTGCCAAGAAGGTTGAACCATTGGCTGTAACGCATCGCTTGCAAATAGTCGACTCTGTGCCCGTCGACCGTCCACTCGCGCTCGTCGTGCCTAAAAGCGGGAATCGCGCACACGGGGCACAGCAGAATTGGGTATCGCTCCATTTGTCGCAGAAACCGCCCTCTTAGATCATCGCGCCCAAGCAAAGTGCTCATCAGTTCCTCAACGGTCAGCGGCGGCGACTTGCGCACGATGCCCGTAAACTCCCTCAGTATCGGACTCAACTGCGACTCCTGGCCTTCCAGCAGAGGCTTCAACACAAGCCCTCCCGCGCGGCCAAAAAGATTCCACCAAAGTCGCCTGGCTTCCTCCAATCCCTCGGGCAGAAATTTCTCAACCGTCATTCCTGTGGCGTTCAGCGCAGCCGCCGCGTTTCGCACTGCCGCGCGCGTTTCCGGCGTGACGGGAGTCACACCATCTTCCTCGAAAAATCCCACACGTAAATGCTCAAGTTCCGCCTCACCGGGTCGCCGAAGAGGCACAGGCGCTGACGACGGATCCTCATAATCGAGCCCCGCCATCACCTCGAAAAGAATCTCCAAATCAGGTATCGTGCGCGCCATCGGACCCGCCACTCCCAGCAGAGCGAACGGCCCGCTCGAAACGGGGAAGTGCCCGGTCGCAGGAATCCGCCCAGGGGTCGGTTTCAACCCGCAGATCCCGCTGAAATGCGCCGGAACGCGAACTGACCCGCCGCCGTCGCTGCCTACGCCTCCTGCCGAGCAGCGCGCTGCTATGGCTGCTGCTTCGCCTCCACTCGAACCGCCCGGCGTGCGCTGAATGTCCCATGGATTATTCGTCCTCCCGCGTACGGCATTGTCCGTTTCGTAAGCCATTAGAAGTTCGGGAGTATTCGTGTTGCCGAGTAGAACAGCGCCGGCCTGCCGTAGCCTCGCGACAAGCGTGGCATCATGTTCAGCGACGTATCCTGCACGCAGCCGCGACCCGCAGTCGCATGGCCACCCCGCCACGTCGATCGAATTCTTAATGCTGAGTGGAACGCCATGCAGCGCGCCGATCTCGCTTCCTTTGGCTAGCGCATCATCCGCCTCCTTCGCTTGCCGCCGCGCGCCATCCATGTCCACATAAGCAAACGCGTTCAACCGCGGATTCAGTCGCGCGATTTGCTCCAAATGAGCTTCCACTAGCTCCGTGGGCACTATTTCTCTTCGCCGTATGGCCTCAGCCATCTCGCTGGCGGAAAGGGAAGTCATGCTTCTCTTCTGGCTCTGCGTTTGACCTGGCACGGCGCGTATCTCCCCTGTGGCGCTAAAAGCCGCGAGTTTATCATTGGTGAGCCGGGAGCTCGATAGAAACTGGTGCGCTAAGCGCATAGTGCTTTTCCATTATTGCAGCGCGCCTGTAAATTCGGTTAACTCCTGCCTCGCAGGTCCTGACTATCACAAGATTTCAATGGGCTTATGCGTTGTCATGCTTCCGTGTTTAGAGCGGCGGCTTCGGGAGTCTCCGGATACAATTTCGATCACTTGGGAGTGGATGATTTGACAGCGCTTTCCATCTTGCCGCATCGCCGCGCCATCCTTCAGCTTCGAAGAGAATCATGAAGAGAGTTCGCGTCGCGCTCCTGCTTATTCTGTTTTTCACCGCTTTGTATGACTACGCTTGGCCGACGCCGACTATCCATTACTACGTTTTCGTCGTGCTCCATCTCGCGGCGGGAATCGCATTTCTGTTTCTCCTTTTCTTTTTCTTCGGAGGCATCTGGCGTAACGCAGCGCTTCTCGATCGCGTCGGCTGGAGTTTGCTGGCATTCGGCGGCGTGATTGGCGTCGCACTTATTTTCACCGGTACGCCGCGCAGCGATTTTCCGATTCTTTACGTGCACATAATCGCGTCGCTCGTCGGCGTTATTTTGCTTCTCGGCGGCTACGCGAATCGTAGGAAATGGCTCGCCCCGTTTAGTTCCGCATCCTCGCTGCGCTGGGCCGTGATTCTGGTTGTTTTCGCTGCGCTCTCGTACGGCGCGTGGTGGACGCGCAGCGTTCAGTGGCAACATTCGTATCAAATCACGAATCCGGCGATAGCTCCGGCCACGATGAATCAGGAAGGAGCCGGTTCGTCAGGGCCTTATTTCCCCGGCTCCGTCGAAGTCGCCCACAACGCAAAAATTCCCGCACAGTTTTTCCTCGAATCGGAAACTTGCAAAACCTGCCATGCCGATATTTACCGCGAATGGGCAAGCTCCGCGCATCATTTTTCGTCATTCAATAATCAGTGGTATCGCAAGAGCATCGAATACATGCAGGACACCGTGGGCATTACTCCCTCGAAGTGGTGCGCGGGCTGTCACGATCCCGCGTTGCTCTTGACCGGCATGTTCGACCGGCCCATCCGCGAAGTCGAGAATACTCCCGAAGGGCAAGCGGGGCTGGGTTGCGTGATGTGCCATTCCATCGTCTCGGTGCAATCCACGATGGGGCAAAACGGATACGTTCTCGCATACTCGCCGCTCGATCGCATCGCAACCAGCAAGAA
>DASYYI010000185.1:0-11259 GCA_035933995.1 Candidatus Acidiferrales bacterium
CGATAAGTCATCTTGAGGAGCTGCGCAGCCTTGGTGCGAACGCCGCCGGCGCATTCGAGCGCGCCCAGCAGATACGCTCGCTCGAGTTCCGCCACGTGCTTTTCGAGGTCAATGCCGCCCTCAGGAATCAGCCGCAGCGAGCGATCCGGCAACTGACGCTCCGCGAAATGGTTCTGGTAATACATGGTGATTCGCTCGGGAAGCCCTTCCGGCGAGATTTTCTTGCCCGTTTCAAGGGCCACCGCGCGTTCGATCGTATTTTCGAGTTCGCGGACGTTGCCTGGCCATTCGTAAGCCTCAAGGCGCTCCATGGCCTTAGGCTCGATTCCTTCGATGCGCTTGCCTGTGGTGCCTCGGAAGTGTTCAATGAAATGGCGGGTAAGCAGCGGAATGTCCTCACGGCGTTCCCGGAGCGCCGGCAAATGCACCGGGATAACGCTGAGGCGGTAGAACAGATCTTCGCGAAAGCGTCCTTCGGCAATTTCCTTTTCCAGGTCGCGATTCGTCGCGGTGATCACGCGCACATCCACATCTCGTTCTTCCGTGCTTCCGATGGGCCTGACTTTTCCTTCCTGAAGCACGCGATACAGTTTCACCTGCATCGTCGGGCTCATGTTGCCGATTTCGTCCATGAAGAGCGTGCCGCCGTCGGCGGCTTGGAACAGGCCGGCCCGATTATCGTTCGCGCCCGTGAACGCGCCCTTCATGTAACCGAAAAGCTCGGATTCAAGTAATGTCTCGGGAAACGCCCCGCAGTTGATGGTGATGAACGGCGCATCCTTGCGCGCGCTGTTTTCGTGAATCGCCCGCGCAACCAGCTCTTTTCCCGTGCCGCTTTCGCCCGTGATCAGCACGCGGCTCGATTGCGGCGCAATCGTTTGGATCAAGTCGAAAATCGCGCGCATCTTCGGGCTCGTCCCGATAATGTGGTCCAGGCCCGTCAGCCGCCGGATCTCGCGGCGGAGGATTCCCGCTTCTTTCCTCAACTTCACGTTCTCGGCCACTTGCTTGACAGCGGGTTTTAGTTCGTCGAGAAGCTTGTCTCCCTTGATGACATAGCGGTCGGCGCCGAAATTGACCGCGTCGATCGCCGTTCCCAGCGTCGGCACGCCGGTAATCAAAATAAACACGCAACCGGGCGAGACTTCTTTGGCGTATTGGAGCAGCTCGACGCCAGTCATATCTGGCATCCGAATGTCGGAAATAACGATGTCGTAGATCTGCGATTCCAAACGGCGCTTCGCCGCCTCGCCGCTCGCGGCGATGTCGACGCGGTGGCCTTCCTTACGAAACGTGATCTCCAGCAGTTCGCAGATGGAGCGCTCGTCATCCACGATAAGCAGTTGCGCCATTAATTACTCCCGCCCGTTGAAACCATGCGCGCTTCGCCATTCTCGTGTTGCTTTTCACCGGCGAAGCGAGTGGCGCCGCGGCGCGGCAGCTCGACCACAAATGCGGAGCCGTGTGCCGGCTCCGATTCCACGCGGATGTGCCCTTCGTGCGCCTGCACGATCTGGTAGACAATGGCCAGGCCCAGCCCAGTTCCCTTCGGAAACCCCGACTGAAATGGCTCGAAGAGTTTGCTCGCCTGGCGAGCGTCCATTCCTATGCCCGTGTCGCGAATCCCAATGCGCACCCAATCGGCATCCGCATCCAAGCTCACGGTTAGCGTGCCTCCCTGCGGCATGGCCCTTAAAGCGTTGTTGCACAGGTTCCAAAACACTTGCTTGATGCGGTCGCGGTCTGTACGCGCTTGCGCATTTTGCGCCGTGAATTGCCTCACGATCCGGAATTTTCCCGCCTCTCCCTGTTCTCGTTCGATCAGCATCAATGTTTCGTCAATCAGCACGGCGATATCGGTGTCCGAGAAAGAGTATTGCTTGTCCCGCGAATAATCGAGGAAGTCCGTGATGATCTGATTGAGCCGCTCTGATTCACGGCTCACAATTTGCACCAGCCGTTTATCGTCCTCGTCAAGCGGCGCCAGCCGGGCGAGTTCTTTCAGCGCCCCGGTCATCGCCGTCAACGGCTGGCGGATTTCGTGGGCGATTCCCGCGGAAAGCCGGCCTACGGCGGCCATTCGCTCCTTGGTTGCGACTTCGTGTTCCAGGCGCTTTAATTCGGTCAAATCCTGAAAACTAAAAACATATCCACTGATTTGATTCTGTCCGGAGCGTAGTGGCGATACCGATACGCCCAGGAATTTACGGTCGCCGTCCGGCGTACGGAACTCCGTTTCTTTTCTCGATGCTAGGAATCCCGTTCCCGTATCTGCATCCGTCAGCCAGAAACCGGGGAGAACCTCGCGAATCTGCTTGCCCTGGAACGCGGCGGGAGAAATACCCGTAATCTCTCCCCCCGCGCGGTTCACCAGTAAAATGCGTCCCTCGAGGTCGGTGGTGATCAGGCCGCCGCGCATCGAATGAATAATGTCTTCATTGAAGGCCTGTAAATCCCTCAATTCCTCGCGCTTCTCTTCCAGTTCCACGCCCTTGCTGCGCAGCATGTGCGCCAGCAGGCTTCCCAAGTACGCGACAGCAAAGAAAGCGACCAGATTGCTCAGAACCCAGAATTCAAGCGCCCGCGGTGTCGGCGTGGTCAGCGAGGTACGCGGCATCACACCGTATTGCACCAGCTCGACCAGCATTCCAAGCAGCGCGAACGCGCCGCCCGCCACCAAGAACACGCCACGCCTCGGCAGCATCACGCTTGCCATCAACACAACCAGCAGATAAAGCGAGATGAAATAGCTTTCGTGCCCTCCGGTCGAGTACACAAGTCCGGTCACCAAAATCAGGTCGCCGATAATCTGCAGCGGTGCGTGCCAGTGTGCTTGCGGAATCCAGCGGAACAAAATGACGTAGCAAATCGCGAGCAAGTACCACAGCAGAATCACCGGTACGAAATATTTTGCGGTTAACGGCAGCGGTGTGAGTTGGCTGACAGCCAACACGACCGCCAAAAGGAACGTGATGACGAGGAACCGGACTCGTCCCAGCCAACTGAGCCAATCACTGGTATTTTGTGTGAGATCCATTCCCGATCCGTTCCTCGCAGCACACCCACAAGGAATCGGACCCCCATTTGCATTCCGCAGAACAAACCGATACGCGGCTTCCCGCTATACCACCCAGCAGGAAGCCGCCATTGCCCGAAACAGCCGAGGACCGTTCTTGTTGGCGAGCAGAGCTCTCTAGCCGCCGTGTGCCAGCTTGCCGATCAGCGAGAACAGCGGCAAGTACATCGATATCACGACTCCGCCGACCACGACTCCCAAGAATACGATCATGACCGGCTCGAGCAATGTCAGCAAATCCTTCACAGCGGCGTCGACTTCAGCTTCGTAGAAGTCGGCAATCTTCTGCAACATGGTGTCCATCGCGCCGGTTTGTTCGCCCACCGCAATCATCTGCGTCACCATGCCCGGAAAGACATCTGTCTCCTTGAGTGGATCAACCAACGAGCGGCCTGCCTCGACAGCCTTACGTGTTTGTTGGATGGCGCGCTCAACAATCGCGTTGCCGGACGTCCTCGCAGTGATATCCAAGCTTTCCAAAATAGGAACACCGCTCGAGATCAGCGTGCCGAGCGTGCGCGTGAAACGCGCGACCGCAATTTTCCGGAGGATCATCCCCAGAATCGGAAGCTTTAGTAAGGTGCCGTCAATCGCGTATCTTCCTTGGGCCGTACCGTACCACACCTTCAAGGCAACCACGGCCCCAACAAAGGCGGCCAGGATCAGGAACCCAAACCAACTTCCGATGAACCGGCTCAGGCCAATCACGATGCGCGTCGGAAGCGGCAAGTCCGCTCCAAGCCCCGCAAACAGCGTCACAAATATCGGAACCACTTTCCAGAGCAGCAAAACGATCACACCCGCCGCAATGCTGAGCACTGCAATAGGATAGATCAACGCCGACTTGACCGCTCGCGTCAGTTTAACGTTTTGCTCGATGTAGGTCGAAAGCCGCTGCAGAATCGTGTCCAAAATACCGCCCGTTTCGCCCGCTTCCACCATGTTGTGGTAGAGAGGGTCGAAGACTTTTTCATACTGCTTCATCGAAGACGATAGTGTGGCGCCGCCTTCCACCGAGGCGCGAACGCCAGTTAGTATCTTCTGGAAAGTCTTGTTCTCTTGCTGACCCGCAAGAATCTCAAGACACTGCACCAGCGGCAACCCGGCGTCGATCATCACCGAGAACTGTCGCGTGAAAATAGCGAGTTCCTTGGGCTTCACGCCGCCGCCGAAGGTCGGGAAGGCGAACTCCTTGCCTTTCTCCGACACCTTGCTGACGTTGATTTGCTCCCGCCGCAGTTGTGTCTGCACTTCGGCCTTAGTCGTCGCGGTCCGCTCTCCTGTGACCGTCGTTCCGCCCCGATTCACTCCTGTATATGTAAAGACCGGCATGTTCCTTACCTCCTATTTCCCTTTTCCCTTTGCCGCCATTAACGGCGCGCGGGGGATTTACCCGTAGCCACTGGCGATGTCACTCCACGATTGATCAAATCCTGCAATTCGTCTGGGTTCGATGAGCGCAAAAGCGCCGTTTCCATGCTGATAGCCTTCTGGAAGTACGCGTTTGCGAGCGATTGGTTGAATGTCTGCATTCCCGTCTGTCCCGTGCCCGTTTGCATGGCCGAATAGATCTGGTGAATTTTGTCTTCGCGAATCAGGTTGCGGATCGCTGAAGTCGGAATCAGAATTTCCATGATCATCGCACGTCCGCGCCCGTCGATGCGCGGCAAAAGTGACTGGCAAAGAATCCCTTCCAGCACCATCGATAGTTGCGCTCGCACCTGCGGCTGCTGGTGCGCCGGGAACACGTCCACGATACGGTTGATGGTCGAAAGCGCCGAGTTCGTGTGCAGCGTGGCAAAAGTCAAATGGCCCGTCTCTGCAATTCGCAACGCGGACTCGATCGTCTCCAGGTCGCGCATTTCGCCGATCAGCACCACGTCCGGGTCTTCGCGCAACGCGGCCCGCAGCGAGTTCGCGAAAGAGTGCGTATCCGAGTGCACCTCGCGCTGGTTGACCAGGCATTTCTTGTGGTTGTGCAGGAACTCGATGGGGTCCTCAATCGTAATCATGTGTTCTTCACGTTCGTTGTTGATCTTGTCCAACATGGCCGCGAGCGTCGTGGATTTGCCCGAGCCTGTCGGTCCCGTCACGAGCACCAGCCCGCGCGGCTTGTCGCACAGCGTCTTTACAACGGGAGGCAGGCCCAGTCCCTCGAACGTCTTGATCTCCCAGGGAATTGTCCTGAAGACCGCCGCGACAGCCCCGCGCTGATGGAAAATATTTCCGCGGAAGCGCGCCAGGCTTTTCAATCCAAACGAGAAGTCCAGTTCAAGATTTTCCTCCAGGCGGTGCTTCTGCGCATCCGTAAGTACGCTGTAGGCAAGAGCCTTGGTGTCTGCCGCCGAGAGCGGCGGCATATCCAGCGGACGCAGATTCCCGTTGACGCGGATTCGGGGCGCGCTGTTCGTCGACAAGTGCAGGTCGCTCCCGCCCATCTCGATCATCTTCTTCAGCAGTTCGCTTAACGAAATACTCGACATCTTGCACTCCTTCGTCTACAGCACGGTCTCGCGTATTACCTCTTCCATCGTTGTCTGCCCCGACGCAATCTTGATCAAGCCGCTGCGGCGCAGCGTAATCATTCCGTTGTCCAAAGCCTTTTTCCGCAATTCCAATGCGGAAGCGCCCACCAAAATTAATTCCTTCAATTCGTCGTTGATTTCCATCACTTCGTATAAGCCGACGCGGCCTTTGTAGCCCGTGTTGTTGCACGTTCCGCAGCCGCGCCCGTGATACACCGTGGTCGTTTTCGCCTCTTCGGTTGTATAGCCCGCGTCAGCGAGTGCCTGTGGCGTAATGTTCATCGGCTCCTTACATTGCGAACAGACTCGCCGCACCAGGCGCTGCGCGCAAATCAAGTTCACCGACGTTGCCACCAGAAATGGCTCGATGCCCATGTTCATTAACCGGCTGATCGTCGAAGGCGCGTCGTTCGTGTGCAAAGTCGACAGCACCAGGTGGCCGGTGAGCGCCGCCTTCACGGCGATTTCCGCCGTTTCGAAGTCGCGGATTTCGCCGACCAGAATGATGTTGGGATCCTGCCGCAGGAAAGCGCGCAAGGCGGACGCGAAGTTCAGCCCAATCTGTTCCTTCATTTGGACTTGGTTGATGCCTGCCAACTGGAATTCGACCGGGTCTTCCGCAGTCATGATGTTTGTTTCCAGCGTGTTTAACTTCGCCACCGAAGAATACAAAGTGTTGGTTTTCCCCGACCCGGTCGGCCCCGTGACCAGCACCATGCCGTACGGCCGCAAGATGGCTTTGGAAAATTTATCGAGCGATTCCTGCTCGAATCCCAGTTTCGTCATGTCCAGTCGCAGATTTTCCTTGTCCAACAGCCGCATGACGATCTTTTCGCCGAAAAGGGTCGGCACGGTTGACACGCGGAAATCCAGTTCCTTTTTCTTTCCGTCCTTTAGGTACTTGATCATGATGCGGCCGTCTTGTGGCAGCCGCTTTTCGCTGATGTCCAGCTTGGACATAATCTTGATGCGGCTGGTGATTGCATCTTTCAACTTCATCGGCGGCGACATCACGTTCTGCAAAATGCCGTCAATGCGGAAGCGCACGCGATATTCCTTCTCGTATGGCTCCACATGAATATCGCTCGCGCCGCGCTTCACGGCGTCCGTCAAAATCAGGTTCACCAGCTTGATGATCGGCGCTTCTTCAGCGGCTTTCTCGAGCGAGGCCAAATCCATATCGGCCTCTTCTTGCGATAGCTCAAGCGCCGCGTCTTCGCCCGCAAGGTCTTTCATCACCTTGTCGAGTTCCTCGACGCTCTCCGCCGCCCCGTAGAACTTCCCAATCGCTTCGGAAATCGCCGATTCCGACGCCACCACGGGCTCCACGTTGAATCCGGTCATGAACTTGATATCGTCCATGGCGAAGACGTTCGTCGGATCCGTCATCGCTATCGTCAGCGTTGAGCCCACGCGTGACAACGGCACAATCTGGTATCGCACGGCCGTTTCTTGCGGAATCAATTTGATGACCGAGGGATCTACTTCGTAGAATTTCAGGTTTATGGAAGGCACGCCGTACTGGCGCGAGAGAACGGCGGTGATGTCTTCGTCGCTGACCAGCCCCAATTTCACCAAACAAGTGCCGAGCCGCCCGCCTTCCCTCTTCTGATAGTCGAGTGCCTGCTTAAGCTGATCGGACGAGATCAGACTGTCTCGAACCAGAATTTCACCAAGACGCGACGACATTCACAGCACTCCCATACGCGGACTGCTCGGAGTCCAAAGGTTAGCACGCAGCCAAGTAGGAATCCGATGTCCCCTCTCGGGTCGTTCTGTAACAGCCACTGTACGCACGTACAGGCTGCACGAACCTTTTCAGCCAGTTCCTTGACTTGCCGTTTTTTGCTGGTTATCTTGGCTGCGGATGCCCCAAGAAGCGATAATCGCCGCAGATTTACAACAGAGGGAAACCCCGAAACGCGCGGGAACTGCGCCTCCTGCTGCTACCCCATTGAGGTCATATTACCAAACCCTCTACGAAAGCCTCGGACCACAATCGTGGTGGCCGGCGAAAACGCCATTCGAGGTGATTGTCGGAGCAATTCTTACGCAGAACACGAACTGGACGAACGTCGAGCGCGCCATTGCCAATTTGCGCCGCGAGCATCTTCTATCGCCACGGGCGATGGAGCGCGTTTCTCCGGCGCATCTCGCTTCATTGATTCGTTCTTCGGGCTACTTTCGGCAAAAAGCGAAGAAGTTGAAGGCTTTTGTCCGTTTTCTGCGTTATGAATACTCGGGTTCGCTGAAGCGCATGTTTCAAACGCCCACGGCCGAGCTTCGCGAAAAACTCCTCGGCGTTCATGGCATCGGCCCGGAGACTGCGGATTCGATTCTCCTCTACGCTGGAGCCAAGGAAATCTTCGTCGTCGACGCCTATACGAAGCGCATCCTCTCGCGTCACGGCTGGGTGGGTGACAAAGCTACCTATGAGGAAATGCGCACACTCATCGAGTCTCATCTTCCGCGAGACGTATCGCGCTACAATGAGTTCCATGCTCTGCTCGTCAACGTTGGCAAGAACTGGTGTCGCCCGCGCGACCCGCGTTGCTCGGTATGTCCCCTGGGACCGTTTCTCGAGGCACCGCGATGAGTAAACGAAAATGGACGCGCCATCTCTGGCTCGCTTTCGGCGGCCTGGGGCTGTCGGTACTTGCCGCGATCATCTTTACTCTCGGCTCGCTCAATGCTCCTGTTCACCCGCAGAGCAGCAGCGAACTCGCCATCCTGTTTTCTTTGACTGTTTTTACGTTCATCGTGTTTCTGGTTTTCCTGTTCATCCTGATACGCAGCGTCGTTCGTCTCTGGATCGAACATCGCGCTGGGATTCTCGGCTCGCGTTTCAAGACAAAAATGGTGCTGGGCGCGATGGGCATTTCGCTGCTGCCCGTCGTGTTTCTGTTTTTCTTTAGCTACGCGCTCGTCAATCGCACCATGGATATTTGGTTCCCTAAGCCCCTGGAAATCGCCAACGAGCAAAGCCAGGCCTTGATCAACGAAATGGGCAAGAAGGAGCACGAACGCCTGGATACTTTGGCGCAGGATGTTGTCGACTGGCTCTCCGCTCCCGGCCGTAAGCGCGATCTGCGCCACTACACTACGCGCTCGGATTCTGAATTTGACGTCGTGTGGACCACCGACAAGGCCGGCGCCGAAACTTCCAGTGTCCCCGCTTTCGCACCGGGTGCTATGTTTCACCGAATTCAGGGGCTCCCGAGCGGTACCGACGTCTGGCAGATTGGCCGCAAACTTTACCTCGCGGGCCGTGTACCGTATCAGGGCGGCTGGCTGATGGTTGGTCGCGGCCTGCCCGACGATTTCGTCACGCGCCTCAGCCTAATTCAAACCAAGATGCAAACATACTCGTCGCAGTATCAACACCTGCGTTTCTTCAAGAATGAAATTCTTCTTGGGCTCCTGCTGATTACTCTGCTGCTCCTCTACGCTACCACTTGGGTTGCGCTGTTTCTGTCCAAACGCATCACCGTCCCGATTCAGGCGCTCGCAAAGGCCACGCAGCAAGTCGCTCGCGGCAACCTGGACTACCGTATCACCACGCGCGCGCATGACGAATTGGGTTCCTTGGTCGGCTCTTTCAACCAGATGGCCGCGCAGCTTGGCGAATCGCGCAAGCAAATTGACGATTTCACCCAGAGCCTCCAGCAGGCCCTCGAAGAAATCGAGCGTCGCCGCATGCTGATGGAAACGATTCTTGAGAATATCCCCACCGGCGTCTTGTCGCTTGACGCAAACGGTAAAGTCAATCGCATCAATTCAGCCGCCGCTACAATGTTCGGCGAACGCGCCGCTTCGGCCACTTCTCTTGCCGAACTTCTTGGAGAAGACGCCGCGCGCCGCGTGTTCCAACTGATGCGGCAGTCTTTGCGCATGGGCGTCGCCACGCAGGAACTGGAAGTTTCGAGCGCCGGCCGTCTGCATCACGCCGCCGTCACCGTCAGTTCGTTGGGATCATTCCGCAACAATCCCGGATTTGTGGTTGTCATTGACGACGTCACGGAACTTCTTCGCGCGCAAAAGGCCGCTGCGTGGCAGGAAGTCGCGCAGCGCATCGCGCACGAAATCAAAAATCCGCTCACGCCGATTCAGCTTTCCGCCCAACGTCTGCTGCGGCACCTGGCGCGCTCTTCGCCTTCCCGCCGCCGTGAAGATCGCTCCGAATGGCCGCAGCTTGTCTCCGAATGCGCGCACTTGATCGAGCGCGAAGTCGAAACACTCGAATCACTGGTCAACGAATTTTCACAGTTCGCCCGCTTCCCCGCCGCGCGCCTTGCTCCGGCGGACATGAATTCCATCGTTTCGGAAGCTCTCGATGTGTTCCACGAGCGCCTCGAAGGGATTACGCTGCACCGTGAACTCGCGCTGAATCTGCCCATCGTGAAGGCGGATGCTGAATTGCTGCGCCGTGTTGTCGTAAATCTGATCGACAATGCCGCCGAAGCGCTCGAAGGAGCCACGCTTCGCTCCATCACCGTCGCCACGCGTGCAGCGGGGCAAGGCGATGCCATTGAAATTGAAGTCTCCGACACGGGCCACGGCATTTCGCCCGAGGATAAAGACAAACTTTTCCTCCCTCATTTCTCGACAAAAGATCGCGGAACTGGCCTCGGCCTCGCCATCGCCAGCCGCATCGTCAGCGAACATCACGGAACGCTGCGCGTCGAAGACAACCATCCGTCAGGATCGCGCTTCCTGATTCGGCTTCCCGCCGCCGAAGTAGCCGCGCCGCAAACGAGCGGTCAATCCTGAAACACTGACTCGAATGCCTGCCTCCATTCTCATCGTCGACGACGAAAGCGGCATCCGCCAGTCGCTCTCCGCGCTTCTTCGTGATGAAGGCTACGACGTCACAGCCGTCGCTTCAGGCGAGGAATGCATCGAAGCCGTTGACCGACGCGCCTTCGACCTGATTCTGCTCGACATCTGGCTGCCCGGCATCGACGGTCTTGCCACTCTCGAACGTATCAACGAGCGTGACGGCGCGCCCATGGTCGTCATGATTTCCGGCCACGGGAAAATTGAAACTGCGGTGCGCGCCACCAAGCTCGGCGCTTTCGACTTCATCGAAAAGCCGCTCTCGCTCGATAAGACCGTGCTCGCCGTTAAAAATGCTCTCGATTATTTGCGCCTGGAAAAAGAAAATCGCCGCCTGCGCGCGGAACTCGAGCAGCGTTACCAAATCCTTGGCGACAGCGTCCCGATGAAAGCTCTGCGCCAGCAAATCGCGCTGACCGCGCCCACCAACGGCCGGGTGCTTATTTACGGCGAAAGCGGCACCGGCAAAGAGCTCGTCGCGCGCGCTCTCCATGCGCAGAGCAGCCGCGCGCAGGGGCCGTTCGTCGAAGTCAATTGCGCTGCGATTCCCGAAGAGCTAATCGAGTCCGAATTGTTTGGCCACCGCAAGGGCAGTTTCACAGGAGCGAGCGAAGACAAGTCCGGCAAATTTCAGAAGGCGGATGCGGGTACGCTGTTTCTCGACGAAGTCGGCGACATGAGCCTGAAAACGCAATCGAAAGTGCTTCGCGCGCTCGAAGAGCAACGCGTGGAGCCGATCGGTTCGAGCGAAATGGCAGCTGTGGATGTTCGCGTCATCGCCGCCACGAACAAAAAACTCGAAGACGAAATCTCGCGCAACGC
>DASYYI010000197.1:0-1564 GCA_035933995.1 Candidatus Acidiferrales bacterium
TGTCGCTAACATACGATCTGTCCGGTCGAATTAACAGATGATCTGCCCGCTTTGAAAAATTCGACGTGGAAGACGCTGGGTTGTGGGAACAATCCAGGTGTATTCCGCGAGCGAGATGGAGCGGATGATGAAACTACAAGACGTGTTGTTGAAAGCGATGGCGAAGAAGATCACATGGATGGAGGCGGCGGAGATCATCGGCGTCACCGACCGAACGATGCGGCGCTGGCGGGAGCGATTGCAAGAGCATGGATACTCGGGTCTGGGTGATCGCCGCAAGGGAAAGGTGAGCTTCCGGCGAGTGCCGCTGGCGACTGTGGAGGAGGTGCTGCGGTTATACCGCGAGGTCTATTTCGATCTCAACGTGCGGCACTTTCACGAGAAGCTGGGCGAGAAGCACTCGATCGAACTGAGCTACACGTGGGTGCAGCAGGCGTTGCAGGGTGCGGGGCTGGTGGCAAAAGGGAGGAAGCGCGGCAAGCATCGGCAGCGACGGCCACGGCGGCCGTTGACGGGAATGCTTCTGCACATCGACGGCAGTAAGCACCGCTGGCTGAACGATACACAATGGCATGACCTGATCGTGATCCTCGACGACGCCAACAGCGAAATCTATTACGCACAACTGGTGGAAGAGGAATCGACGCGCACGGTGATGGCGGGGTTATGGGAAGTCATCCAGAACAAGGGTTTGTTCTGTGCCTTGTACAGTGACCGCGGCAGTCATTTCTTCGTCACGCCAAAGGCCGGCGAAAAGGTGGACAAACAGCGGTTGACGCAGGTAGGGCGGGCCATGAAGGAGCTGGGAGTGCGGATGATTCCAGCCTATTCGCCGCAAGCGCGAGGGCGTTCGGAACGGAGCTTCGGCACCTGGCAAGGACGACTACCGCAGGAGTTGCGCCTGGCCGGGATAAGGGATTTGGCCGGCGCCAACCGGTTTTTGCGAAAGCACTACATTGGCGAATTCAACACGAAGTTCAGCGTGGCATCGGCAGAAAAAGGAACTGCATTCCGGCGCTGTAGCCGAACCGACCTGAAGTGGATATTCACGGTGCAAACCGAGCGGGTCGTGGCCAAAGACAATACTGTCGCGATCGGAGACCGAAGCTGGCAGATTGGAAAGTCCCGTTTCCGGAATACGCTGGCAGGATGCACGGTTACGATTCACGAACACCTGGACGAGACGGTGT
The DNA here is from genome assembly GCA_035933995.1 of Candidatus Acidiferrales bacterium. GTDB lineage: Bacteria > Acidobacteriota > Terriglobia > Acidiferrales > UBA7541 > DAHUXN01. Next base: position 1,191 of record DASYYI010000197.1, read on the forward strand.
CGATCCGCTTCGGTCCGCATACCTTAGGCCAGTTCAATGCCGCGGGCGAACCGGTCGGCCCGACAAAGCGAGAACGGGCAGCGTGAAGGAATCTGCCTGCGGCAGCAAGGAATCGGATCTCCCCCTTTCCCGTTTCCCCCTCCGGGGGCAAGCCGGGGCGGGCGGGTTCCCCCCACGCCGGAAGCACGCTGCGTGCCAGCAAAAAGCCGCTGGCTCGCATCGTTGCTGCGGCTCCCCCCACAAGAGGGGCTTGCCGCCCCCTTGTGTATCCCCCGCGCGTATGCCCCGGCGCTCGCTGATTAGTTGAGGCTTTGTGCTGTAAACCGGACAGATCGTCTGTTAATAAAACCGGACATCTTGACTTGTTACCGACA
>DASYYI010000204.1:0-3532 GCA_035933995.1 Candidatus Acidiferrales bacterium
GGATTCAAGCTCGCCCGACGACGCAACCGGAAAGCCGGCTTCGATCACATCGACACCCAATTCGTCTAGTTTGCGCGCCAAACGGAGCTTCTCGCCCTGATTCATCGAAAACCCGGGCGACTGTTCGCCGTCACGAAGCGTCGTGTCGAAGAATTGAACTGTGTCCATGGTTCCCCCCGTGTGCAGGGAATCAGTGAACCGCAATTCAGGTGCCATCGTCCAATTTATAATTGTTGCAGTGGATATAAGCATTGGTTATACAGGTACATTGCGAGGACAACCATGGATTTAGGTTCGCTGCAAGTATTCTTGACTGTGGCGCGTGAGCGCAGCTTCTCGCGTGCAGCGGAAAAGCTATATCGCACACAGCCCGCTATCAGCATCTCCGTGCGAAAATTGGAAGAATGGGTCGGACAGCCGCTGTTCGTGCGCGGGACGGGAGCGGGCACGCTCACCGAGGCAGGCGCGCTACTCGTCGAATATGCGGAACGAATGCTGAACCTGCGCGAGGAGGCCAAACGGAGCCTGGAGGACCTCGCCGGCCTCCGCCGCGGCCGGCTTTCGCTCGGTGTGAACGAAAGTTCCATTCATGCGCTTCTTCCGGCGCTTGCGCGTTTCCGCCGCAAGTATCCTAAGATCGAAATCGCCATCCATCGCGTGTACTCGCGCGACATCCCGCGGGAGATTTTGAATTATCGTCTCGACCTGGGCATCGCTTCCTACCGGCCATCCGAGTCGTCTCTGTCAGCGGCGGCGCTGTTGCGTGACGCTCTCGCTTTCGTCGTACATCCGCACCACAGGCTGGCAAGACATCGTAATGTGCCGATTCGCGAGCTTGGCGAGGAGACATTCATCGCGCACATTGTGGCATCGCCGTATCGCGAGCGCGTCATTCAGCTTTTTGCGCGTCACCACGTCACGCTACGCATGGGCGTCGAGCTGCCCACGATCGAAAGTATCAAGCGATTCGTCGAAATGGGTATGGGCGTCGCGATCGTTCCGCGCATGTGCGTGCAGGTGGAAGTGGAGCGCGGCCAGCTTGTCGAAGTTCGTATTCGGGAGATGCATCTGCGTCGCGATTTATTTTTGATCTTCCGGCGTGACCGTCCTCTTTCGCACCCCGCGAAAGCATTTCTTCGTCTAATGCGACCGAAACAATCGCTGGGTTCCCTGCTCTAAAGCGCTGGGGGATTGAGACGCGCGGCGGTCGCAGTGTCAGGCCCAGGTGGCCATTTCGTCTAAGGCCTGCCCGACGCGTTTCAAACCCTCCGCAAGCATCTCCGTCTTGCCGCCGATGCCGATGCGAATATGGTCCGGCATTTCGAAGAATCGTCCCGGAACAACGCTTGTGTCATATTTCTCCCGCAAGAGCTGGCAGAAGGCATCGACGCGGCCTGCGACAATGTTGGGAAACGCGATTGTCCCGGCGTCGGGGCGAATCGCGACCAAATCCTTGCGCGAATTGAGAAAGTGCTGGAGCACAGGACGATTCGCCTGCAGGCGCTTGCGCGCGTAATCCGCGATTTTCGCCAAATGATCAAACGCAATTACACTCAACAATTCCGCCACGTGCGCCGGGATTACTCCGTACAGGTCGTTCAGGCGCCACATCTGCTCCGCTAACGGTGCCGCGGCAAGTATCCAGCCGCAACGGAGTCCTGAGAGGCCAAACGCCTTGGTCAAACTGCTCGTGACGATAAAGTTGGATCCCAAATGAAATGCCGAACGGGCGCTCGGGTCAAAACATGCGTCCAGATAGACTTCATCGACGAGAACCTGCGCGCCGCGGCTCTGCGCAATTTCGCCCGCCAAACGTAACTTCGACTCAGGAGTGCGCGCTCCGCTCGGGTTGTGAAGGTTCGTGAGGATGATGAGCCGGGTGTGCGGCGTCATATGGCGCTCGATCTCGCGTGGATCGATTTGGAACCCATCCTCGAAACGGCGCGGAAAGCGGCGGACTTTCGCACCCAGGTATTCCGCGACGGTGAGCAGCGGTTCGTAAGTCGGTTGTTCGATGAGCACCTCATCGCCGGGTTCGAGAAGCGCCGCCATCGCCAGATGATTTGCCATCGACGTTCCGTTCGCGGCCACCACGCACTCTGGTCCCACGCCATTTTTCTTCGCTACGCGCTCTTGCAGCGGAGGATAGCCGTAACTGCCAGCGGCGGAAATTTCCAGATCATCGATTTTTACGGGCAGTTCTGCCAATGGATAGCCGTCGATCCCGCTGGTAGCCAGATTAAATCTGGCATGCGAGCGCAGTTTTGCCCATTCCAGATACGTCGAACGAATCTCCCTTCGCGTGCTCACGTTTCCTGTTCCCGCTTTCTCTTTTGCGCGCTCCAAAAAAAATACACTGGTATCCCCGCAAATAAAATCCCAAATCCGACTGCCGTGTTATGCGGGTATTTGAAAATTGTGTTGATCACAACCAGCCAAGACGCGGCGACGAACAGAAAAGTAGTCACGGGATGCCCAGGCATTCGCGCCAGGCCTTTTTCGGGAGTTCGACGGCCCTCTTTGAAATCACGGCGGCGAAATGCAAACAGGCACGTCGCCGTCAGGCCGAAAAATAAAAAATCCATTGACACAACATAACTCAAGATTTGATCGTAGCGGCCGGAAAGCGCGATGATAATGGAAGCGACTCCCTGCAACGCAATCGCCACCACGGGTACTCGCCGCCGTGGATCGAGCCAGCCTACCGAGCGAAAAAATAATCCGTCCTCCGCCATGGCGAAATATACGCGCGGCGCGGTCAAAATCGACTGGCTCAGGAATCCCAACGCCGAGAGGCCAATTCCCACGGCAATTAATGCCGCTCCCCTTGGTCCCCATGCCACGCGCATCACGGCGGACGCAGGGGTAGTCGCCGCCGCGAGCCCCGCAGGCCCCAGCACGTAAACGCATACAATGTTCACGGAAAGATACAGCAGCACCACTCCAATCACGCCGGTCACCAAGGCCCTCGGCAGATTCTTGCGCGGCTCACGCACTTCTTCAGCGATGAAATTTGCCGTCTGCCATCCGCCATAAGCGAAAAGTACTGGCACGAGCGCCACGCCCATCGCAGTCACCAGGTCGAACGACACAGGCCGATCGAGGAGCGCAGACTTGGCTGGTGCCGGTGTTCCGCTGCGCAACAGGAACCATGCTCCACAGCTCACCAAGGCCGCAATCGCGAAAATCCTCAGCAGCATTAGCGTGCTCTGTACCGTGCTCCCCACGCGGACGCCCAGGCAATTGATAACGGTCAGCAATGCGAGCGCAAGCGTCGCGATCAGTCCTTCACCCACGTGAAGCCCCGTGAGTTCGAGACAATATTTTGCAAATGTGACGGCCACGGCGGCCATTCCGCCCGTCTGAATCACGAGCAGCAATACCCAGCCATACAAAAACGCCAGCGCCGGATGATAAGCCTCCCGCAAGTAAGCATATTGACCGCCGACTTTAGGCATTCGCGCAGCGAGCTCCGAATAAATAAATGCGCCGGCCAAAGCAATCGTGCCGCCGATCACCCACGCGCCGAGGA
>DASYYI010000226.1:0-8353 GCA_035933995.1 Candidatus Acidiferrales bacterium
GGATGCGCGGACGCCCCGGCTGCGATTCGGAGCGGCGCTTGCTCGCTCGCTATTCCTGGCGCGGCGGCTTGCGAAAGTGTGGGAAGGACAATCAAAAATCGGAATCCTGCTGCCTCCCTCCGTGGCCGGGGCGCTGGTGAATTTTGCCGCCATGCTGTGCGGCAAAGTGCCGGTAAATTTGAATTACACGGCGTCGCGGGAAGCTTTGGAGTCGAGCGTGCAGCAATGTGGGATTGAAACCGTCATCACGTCCGGCGCGCTGCTCGATCGGCTGAAAATCGAAGTTCCGGCGAAAACAATTCTTGTCGAAGAGGCAGCGGCCAATCCTCGCGTCAGCGAGAAACTGTTTGCATTTTGTCTCTGGTGGTTGCCGACATCGTGGCTCGCCCGCGTCTACGCCAAGCGAGCAGCTCCCATTATTGATGACCTTGCCACGATAATTTTTTCGAGCGGAAGCACGGGCGAACCAAAAGGCGTGATGCTGAGCCATTACAATATCGCCGCCAATATCGAGCAGCTTGGCCAGACGTTCATGCTTGACGACAGCGATTGTCTCCTTGGCGTGCTTCCTTTTTTTCATTCCTTCGGATTTACGGTGACGCTGTGGCTGCCCGCCGTGTTGGGCGTGGGCGTCGTCTACCATCCGAGTCCGCTCGATTTCTCGGCCATCAGCGAACTGGTACGCAAATACGAAGTGACGTTTCTGCTCGCAACACCCACGTTTTTGCAGGGCTACTTGCGCCGCTGCTCGCCGGAAGACTTTGGCAGTATCCAGTTTGTACTCGTAGGAGCGGAGAAACTGTCTGAAAGAGTGGCTCTGGCTTTTGAGGACCGCTTCGGCATCCGCCCGCTCGAAGGATACGGCTGCACAGAATGCTCCCCTGCAGTTGCCGTGAACACGCGAGATTATCGCGCTCCGGGCTTTCGGCAGGTCGGCGCAAAACGGGGAAAAATCGGACACCCGCTGCCAGGAGTGAGCGTGCGCATTATCGAGCCGGACACGGGCGCGGCGCTGGAAACCGATCAGCCGGGTCTGCTGCTGGTTCGCGGTCCGAACATCATGCAAGGCTACCTGGGGCGTCCGGAGAAGACTGCCGAAGTCTTGCGCGATGGCTGGTACGTAACGGGCGACATTGCATCCATCGACGAAGACGGTTTTCTCGCGATTACGGACCGTCTGTCGCGTTTCAGCAAGATCGGCGGAGAAATGGTGCCGCACATTAAAATCGAAGACACGCTTCAAGAACTTGCCGGCGCGACCGAACAAACTTTCGTCGTGACGGGAGTTCCCGATAACCAGAAGGGCGAGCGGTTGGTGGTGCTACACCGGCTAAACGAGGAACAATTGCAGGAAATTCTGGAGAAACTAGGCAAAGCGGGCCTGCCAAATCTTTGGACACCGCGCGCGAATCAATTTTTCCGCGTCGAGGAGTTTCCCCAGCTCGGCACGGGGAAATTGGACCTGCGCGCCATTCGCCAAATCGCAATGGAATACTCCTGCGATGACAGAAGCGAGCCCAACATCAACGCGTGACGAAATTCTCCGAACAATTCCGCTCTTAACTACGTCAACTCTTCCTCGCCAGTCTCAGAAGATTGACAGCTTTATGTGCAGGAACTTCTTCGGGTCGCGGCGGAAATCGCCAATCATCAGGCGCATATCGCCTGTAAGCCCGGTCATGTTGTTGTAAAGCTGCGGATCGGTGAAGAACTTACCCATGGTGCCCTGCCCGTTGTTCAGTTTTCCGGTCACGTCACGAACGTTCGCGGATGCGTCGCGCAAATTCGTGAAGACGGAATCGTCGGTGACCAGTTTCCCGAGCGTTCCCTTTCCATCGCGCACACCTGCGAGCAGCGCGTTGGAATTCGTCAGGAATTGTTTTGTCTGATCATAGACGACGGGATCGTAGACGAGCTTGCCCAGAGTTCCCTTCTGCGCCTGGATATCGCCAAAAATCGTTTCCGCGTGGCCCATGGTGGCGTCAACTTTGTTATACAGCTCGTCGGATGCCACAAGCTTCCCGATCGATCCCTGCCCCGCCTGAACGCCGGAGACGATTGACTCCGCCTTCGCGACCGTTGCATTCATGTGGTTGTACATCGACGGGTCGTAGATGAATTTCCCGATGGTGCCTTGCCCTTTGCGGACCGCGCCGATGATGTCGCCGACTTGCTGCGTCAGCTGGCCGAGATTCGCCTCCAGCTCCACGCCGCGCTCGACGATTTCCTGCATGTTGTTTCCAGCGATTCCGGGGATCGTCCCTTGGTTCTGGACCACCTGCCCCGAGCCGCGCGAGATATTGACGTAACGATTCCCGAGAAGGCCTGAGGTCACAAGGCTGGCCTGCGAATCGGTGCGAATCAGGTTCTGGTAGCGTTTATCGATGCGCATGTCGATTTGGATGTTCTGCGTGTGATCCCCTGGATGTGGATTGATGGTCAGTTTTTGCACGTTTCCGACCATTACGCCGTCCAAGCTCACAGGCGCACCAACCTGGAGATCCGAGACCTCAGGGAGAAACGTCTTCAATGAGTACTTCGGCCCCCAGTTCACGCCGGTCACGTAGAAAACCGCAACCGCCAGAAGCACCAATCCGGCCAGAACGAACAGTCCCACTCGAAGCTCGGTCCAGGTAATCTGCTTGCGCTGCGCCATTTATTCCCTCCTGTGATCTGAGTCTAATTTCGTCGTGCCCGCCACTCAACAGATGCTCTGGCTCTGTTGACATCATGATCCCCGAAACGCCTCGCCGGGAGTTTGTCATCCCGAGCCGCCATGCGGCGAGGGATCTGCTTTTCGTTCTTTGGCGGCCCCCGCTCAGGATGTCAATAGAGCCAGATGCTTTCAAGACAGAAACTCACGCAAATAGGGATCCGCCGATTTCAATAATTCCTGTGTCTCGCCTTGGAAATAAACTTGAGCGTCGCGAAGCACTAAAAAATTCGTCGGAGAAAAGTGCCGGCCTTTGCCATCTTCCCAAATGGGAACGACGCGATCCGCCTTCGAATCAAACGCAAAATTCGCCAAGCCGAAAGCATCTTGAAGACGATGGGTGGCCAAAAGGGACGTCACGCCGTTCAAATCGCGCAGACGCAAGATGAGTGTGATGATGGTCTGGCTGGTCACCGGATCCAGGCCGCCCGTCGGCGAATCGTAATAAACGATCGGCGGTTGGTCGATCAGCGCGCGCGCGATGGAAACGCGGCGGCGCATTCCGCCGGAAAGTTCATCGGGAAATTTGTCGTAGGCGTCCTCCATTTCGACGAAACGAAGCGCCTCTCGGACGCGCGGCTCAGTCTCTTCCAATGCCACGGACTCCTCGCGCAGACGGAAAGAAACATTATCGGCCACGTTGAGCGAGTCGAAGAGCGCTCCTTCTTGAAAAACGAAACCGATACGCCGCCGAAAATCGAGCAAATCGACTTCCTTCATTTCCGTCAGATCGTGGCCCATCACCACCACGCGGCCGGATTGCGGACGCAACAGACCAGCCGCAACTTTCAGCAGCACAGTCTTGCCCGAGCCGCTTTCGCCAAGAATCACCTTCGTTTCGCCAGGGACAACTTCAAAGGAGATTCCCCGAAGCACTTCTCCCTCATCAAAGCCGATGCTGACGTCTTCGAAGCGGATGAGCGGCCCGCCAGGAATGCTGTCAATTGTGGACTTTGACGCCATCGCCCTCAATTCCATTGCGTGAATCGATTATAGATGGAAACTCGCCATTCTGGCCGGAGGAAAAACGGCGGCCGCGAGATCTCAGGAGACGAACCAGTAGAGCAGCAGTTTGCCAAGAAAGAAGTCACTCACCAGAATCGCGACGGAAGCGACAACTACGGCCGTCGTGGTGGCACGGCCCACACCCTGCGTGCCGCCGCGCGTTCGCAGCCCGTAGAAACAGGCTACAGTTGCGATAATGATCGCGAACACCACAGGCTTGGCCAAACCCATAACCAGATCGCCGAACGCCAAAGCCTGGACGGCGCGATTCCAGAATTCCACCGCGCTCAACCCGAGCGTAAAGTGCGCGACGATGTAGCCTCCGATGAGGCCCACCAGATCCGCGACGGCAGTGAGCAGCGGCAACGTGAGAACCGTCGCAATCAGCCGCGGCACCACCAGCTTCCGCACGGGATCCGTGCCCAGCGCGCGCATCGCGTCCACTTGCTCCGTAACCACCATGGAGCCCAACTCGGAGGCGATGCCTGACCCGTTACGCCCCGTCACCAGCAACCCCGCAATCGTCGGCCCCAGTTCGCGCACCAGCGCAATCGCAACCGTGTCGCCTGTCAGCGCCGTTTCACCGAACCGCTGAAACTGCGCCGCAGTATTCAAAACCATCACGCCGCCGATGAAAAAGCCGGTCAGTAAAATAATCGGCAGTGAGCCCACGCCGATCGCGTCCATTTGCTCGAGCACGTCCTCCGGGTAGCGCGGCGCGCTGAACATTTTCGCCAGAGCGTCGCCCACCAAATAGGAATAGCTCTGCAATGAAAGGATTTGCCGCTTGAGCGCGTCGTTCAGCCCAGCGATTGGCGAAGGTTTGGTGGACTCCGGCGTCTTGGGGGTGAGCGTCGCCATCGTGCAAATTAGAGCTTCGACAGCGTAGCGTTGACTATGGAGGACGTCAAGGCATCTCGGAGCGAATTTCCAAACGCATGATTGCTTTACGAGCGGTGGAGCGTCCGGTAGAATCGTGCGTCTTTCGACTACACACGAATACCCAACGAAATGCTGCGATTCTTCACAGCCGGCGAATCTCACGGGCAAGCGCTGATTGCCTGGATCTCCGGATTGCCCGCGGGTGTTCCGGTCGAGCTGGAATTTGTGAATCGCGAGATGCACCGCCGGCAGCTCGGATACGGCCGCGGTGGAAGGCAGAAAATCGAAAAGGATCAGGCTGAATTTCTGGCCGGCGTGCGCCACGGAAAAACTATCGGCGCGCCCATTGCTATTCGCATCGAGAACCGCGACTGGAAAAATTGGGAGAAAGCGTTGCCGGTCGAGGATGCTGACGGCGCCGACGACAGTGGCCATGATGCGCAGCGGCGCCTGACTTCGCCGCGCCCGGGGCATGCGGACCTGGCGGGCGCCTTAAAATTTAATTTTCACGACGCGCGATACATACTGGAGCGAGCTTCCGCGCGGGAAACAGCGGCGCGCACGAGCGCGGGTGCACTTGCGAAGTTACTCTTGCGCGAGTTTGGCATCAGCGTCTTGAGCCACACAATCGCCGTAGGACCAGTAAAACTGGAGCGCGCGGCGCAGTGGAACGAAATTGAGTCCGTTTGCGCGAATTTGGACTCGCCGCTGCGATGCGTGGACGCCGAGACGGAAACGCGCATGAAAGCGGAAGTCGATAAAGCATTGCGCGCGGGCGATTCTGTCGGCGGCATCTTCGAAGTTGTCGCGCGAGGCGTTCCCCCGGGGCTTGGCAGCCACGCACAGTGGGATGAGAAACTCGATGGGCGGCTGGCGCGCGCGGTGATGTCGATACAAGCGGTAAAGGGCGTTGAACTCGGCACCGGAATCGCGAATGCGACTTCCTACGGCTCGGAAGTTCAGGATGAGATTCGGTATGATGGGGAGAAGAAGCGCTTTCAACGAAGTTCGAATCGCGCCGGTGGAATTGAAGGCGGAATCGCGAACGGCGAAAATGTGGTCGTGCGAGGCTATCTGAAGCCCATTTCAACGTTGCGGCGCGCGCTGGGCTCCGCCGACTTGAACAGCAAGGCAAGCATCAAGGCCGCGTACGAACGCTCCGACATTTGCGTGGTGCCCGCGGCGGGAGTTATCGGCGAAGCGATGGTTGGATATGTGCTCGCCGAGGCATTCCTGGAAAAATTCGGCGGAGATTCGCTCGAAGAAACGCGGCGGAATTTTCAAGGCTATCAAAAGCAATTGGACGAATTCTAGCGCAAGAGACGAGACATACAAATGAGGCACGCAAACGAGGCACGTAAACAATGATCCATCCGATAACGAAGTTCCCAGCCGCGGTGCTAGACCAGCCCACGAAGCCAATCGAAAAATTCGACGCGGACTTGGCGAAGCTTACCGAGGACATGTTCGAGTCCATGTACGCCGCTCAGGGCGTGGGACTGGCCGCGCCGCAGATTGGCCTGGGCTTGCGCATAGCGGTAATCGACGTAACCGTCGGCAAGAATCCGGAAGCGAAACTCGTGCTCGCAAATCCGGAAATCATTCGCACCGAAGGCGAACAGCGCGAAGAAGAGGGCTGTTTGTCCGTTCCGGGATTTCGCGGAAACGTCCTGCGGCCCAAGTATGTGACTGTGCGCGCACAAGACGTCACCGGGAAAGAGTACGAAATGCGCGCCGAAGGTCTGCTGGCCCGCGCGTTTTGCCACGAAATCGATCATCTCCACGGAATGCTTTTTCTGACGCATTTGAGCATGTTGAAGCGCGACCTGATCAAACGAAAAATCCGCAAACTGACGAAAACCGGGGAGTGGTAGGAAAACCGTGCCGCTTCGAATTGTTTTCTGCGGCACGCCGGCATTCGGTTTACCTTCCTTGAAGAAGCTGCTGGCTGCCCCGGAATTTTCCGTGGAGGCGGTGATCACGCAGCCTGACCGCCCGCGCGGAAGAGGTCAAAATCCCGCGCATTCACCGATCAAAAATGCCGCGCTCGAAGCCAAGCTGCCAATTTATCAACCAGAGAAAATCAAGTCGGCGGATGCGGCCGAATTCTTGAAACGAATCGCGCCGGACGCCGTCGTCATCATTGCCTATGGACAAATTATTCCGCGCGGCTTGCTTGAAATTCCCAAACTTGCCTGGATCAATTTGCACGGTTCATTGCTGCCACGATATCGCGGCGCGGCTCCCATCCAGCGCGCGATTCTCAACGGAGACGCGCGCACGGGTTTGACGACGATGCGCATCGATGCAGGACTCGATACCGGTCCAATTCTCGAGCAGCTCGAAATGGAAATTGGAGCGGACGAAACTGCGCCCGAATTGATGGCGAGGATGGGCGATGTAGGGGCGCCGCTGCTCATTCACACTCTGCAAAAGCTCGCCACTGGCGAACTCAGTCCAAAACCCCAAAACAATGCGCTCGCAACGTTTGCGCCACCGCTTAAAAAAGAAGAGGGACTGATCGATTGGAACCGCTCTGCACGTCAGATTTATAACCGCGTTCGAGCTTTCCAGCCATGGCCGGGCACGTACACACACTTTCGCGGGCGATTGTGTCACGTATGGGGACGTCTGGCGGAAAGTCCGGCCGGCATGGGCGCACATGAGCCTGGGTCCATCGTCGAAAGCCGCGGGGAAATGCTTGTGGCGTGCGGTGAAGAAACGTGGCTGCGCGTCGAGTATATCCGGCCTGAAGGACGCAAACGCATGAGCGCGGGCGAATTCACGAACGGCGCGCGAATCTCCTCCGCCGAACGATTTATCTAGATGGCCGTTCAAAAAAGCATAAGTGTCATTCCGAGGAGCGACCGCGACGAGGAATCTGCATCTGCTTCTTTCTGAGTTTACGTCGAGGTACGCCCTGCTAACAGTCTGTGTGAGACTCTAAATGTCCATCAGCACCGCCAGAACAATTGCCTACGATGCCCTGCTGCGCGTGGAGAACGAGGCGGCTTACGCGTCCGAGGTGCTCCATGCGCGGCTCAACGCGAAGGTGAGCGCTCGCGATGCGGCGCTGGTGACCGAGATCGTCATGGGCGCGTTGCGATGGCAACGATTGCTGGATTTTTTTATCCAGCATTACACGACCAAACAAATCGCAGCCATCGATTCTGAAGTCCTGATCGCACTCAGAATGGGGATCTACCAGTTGCGTTTTCTTTCTCGCGTTCCGGCGAGCGCGGCCGTGCACCAATCCGTCGAATTGGTCAAACGCGCGCGAAAACAATCTGCCTCATCTTTGGTGAATGCAGTCCTGAGACGCGCTGCCGCCGAAAGCGCCAAGCCCGCGCGCGACTTCCTGCCATGGGAATCAGCATCGGCGGACGCCGTGGCGCTGCTCCATTCTCATCCCACATGGCTCGTCGAGCGGTGGCTCGAACGGTTTGGGCGTGAAAAAACCGTCGCGCTCCTTGAAGCAAATAACGAGGCGCCGCGGAGAGTTTGCGCCATCCTCAGGCACGAAAATCGCGAAGAAGTGTTGCGCTCGCTCGCTGATGCGCATGTAGTCTTTGAGCCCGGCAGGCTGGCGTGCGACGCAATCACAATACGAAGCGGGGATGTGGCAAAGACGACAGCGTTCGAGAATGGATGGATCAGTTTTCAGGACGAAGCTTCGCAGATCATTCCGCTGCTGCTGCACGTGAAAGCCGGAGAATCAGTTCTCGATGTATGCGCCGCGCCGGGGGGCAAGAC
>DASYYI010000235.1:0-14989 GCA_035933995.1 Candidatus Acidiferrales bacterium
TCGAGCATGAGTCCGGAAATCAGTCCGAGCAGGAGCCACTGCGACAAGGTTCGCGTGGCACGCGTGCGATCCCAATACCACAGAAACAATGCGACGATAAACGCGGAGTGCGCGTGGGACCACGACGGATTGAAGTACATATAAACGAGCAAAGAACTGGCAAACCAGATGCCGAGCGTTGCGAGAAAGGCCCAGCGCTCCGAAAAGTATTTCCGTGCGAGGCGAAACGAAAGGAACAGACCAAGGAACCCGGCTGATGCGGTAATGAACGCCATAGTGTCGATGTAAGGCCAGGAAAAACCGTCGGCAGGAATACGGGCGCCCAAATGATCCGCAGCGAGGACCGCCATGTGTGTCACAGCGAGAAACGGGATCCAAATCAGCGCCGGCCCGATGGTGAAATGATTGTCCAAGTGGCCGGTGCGTGTATATTGATCGGCCCGAAGATGCCCAGGGGCATCAATTCTACCCATATAGAAACTCGGATTCGCGCGGAGCCAGTCCGGCTCGAATTGCAAATTGTGATTCACGACGATGGCTCGCGCGTAGGCGTAATAGCCGACCCCATCGCCGCGCACCCAGGGATTCACCAAGGGCAAGGTGAGGACGAAAATCAGAATAAGTATCTTGTCGTATCCCGTCAGCGTCGCTCTTTGAGTCGGCAGGATCATTTCACTTTACTGCTATCGCCACCAAACTCTGACCGACAGGCGGCTCCAAAATTCGCTCGAGTTTAAAACTCCACGAAATGATCCAGCGGTCATACCAACGCACCTGGCGCGGACTGAGTGTCTTCTGCCGAAGTACTCTGCCAGCGAGAAACCAAGAAGCAATGCCGAGGAAGTTGACGTAACGGGCCTGTTCGACGCGAAAGCCTGCCTTTTCGAGCTTCTTCCTTAACACCTGCTTGCTATAACGGCGGTGATGTTCGAAGGCCTTGTCTAGCGAACCATAATTCCATTCGAGAGCGGGCACGAACAGCAACACGTGGCCGCCAGGACGCAGCGATTCCCGTATCTGTAACAAAAGAGCGTCATCATCGGAGATGTGTTCCAGAACATTCACTAGCACGACTGAGTCGGCAGGCTCCTCCAGCACAGAGGGATCAAACGCGCCGGAGTGAAGGCGAAGCCGCGGATTGTCACCGAATTGCTTCTGCAATGAGGGAAACAGATTGGCACTCGGCTCAAAAAGAACAAGTTTCGAGATGCGATTAGTTCGCAACAGCAATTCGGAAAAAGTGCCTGCACCAGCTCCGATTTCGACGACTTTCTCACCGAGATACGGCGCAAAGAAGGCTAATATCCAGCGACAATAATTCCGGGCCTCAGCCATCGCGTCCAACTCGGTTCCGGAATAGACAAACGGATCGTTCACGTTGGCCAGGCTACCGGCTAAGCATTCCATGAATGCGCTGCCGGTCCCGGAATTCCGCAACGCGAGCGCTATCGAAAACATTACATTCTCGGCTAGACACGCCCTTAATTCTCACAGAGCCACCGTTCCCCCGGCTTCGGTTTCTGTGTTCGCCGCTACGAACAACGGCACAGGCTGCTCGGCCTCGACGACAGTCCCCGCGCGTTTGTTACGGAAATACGCGACGACTCTGTCTACGATGGAGTGGAGAGGCGTCATGGGGCGACTTCCGGTGATCCTTTGAAGCTTTTCTAGAGAAGGCACCCTGCGGAGCATGTCTTCGAAGCCGGGCTCGTATGCTTCGTCGTAGGGGACGTAGGTGATGGGAGAAGAGCTTGCGGTTCTTTGCTTGACCATTTGGGCGAGGGCTTCGATCGTCACTTCCTGGTTGCTACCAATGTTAACGACTTCCCCCACAGCCAGATCGCTATCCACCAAGCGAAGGACGGCCTGTACGCAGTCCTGAACATCGCAGAAACACCGAGACTGTTGCCCAGATCCAAAAATAGTGATGGCGGGCCCGTCCAGCGCTTGCGCCACGAAATTCGGCAAGACCATTCCGTACCGGCCTGTTTGCCGGGGGCCTACGGTGTTGAAGAAACGCGCGACGATAACGGGCAATTTTCTTTCTTTCCAATACGAAAGAGCCAGGAATTCATCGAGCGCTTTCGACGCCGCATAACTCCAGCGACCTTTCGTCGTGGGGCCGAGGACAAGGTCTGAATCCTCGCGGAAAGGTATTTTGTCGCTTTTCCCGTACACTTCCGAGGTAGACGCCGTAAAAACAAGTTTCTTTTTCTTGCTGGCGGCTTCGAGAACCATCTGCGTTCCATTGACGTTCGTTTCGATGGTACGGACCGGACTTTCGACGATTAGCCGTACGCCGACTGCCGCGGCCAGGTGAAAGACAACCTCCGATTCGTCTACTAACTCAGCCAGAAGATGGCGATTTTGAAGCGAGTCGAACACATAATGAAATCTACTGCTGCTTTTCAGGTGGCGGATATTTTCCACACTGCCAGTCGACAGATCGTCCAGAATAAAAACGTCGTCACCGCGGGCAATCAATTGTTCCGCCAGGTGCGACCCGATGAATCCAGCTCCGCCTGTGATGAGTGAGCGCATGAATATCCTCCGTTAGAGATTATGAAATTTTGCCGGGCGTCTTTGCCTCTTCGTCTTCCCCATAGGCATAGGAGTAGGGGTAATAGCGATACGAGTAGTAGTAATCCGGAGCGCCAGAATCTACAGCATTCAAAATAACTCCGAGTAACCGACCTTTCACGGCGGAAAGCAAGTCCCGAGTGCGGCCGAACGCTTCCTTCGGCGTCTCTCCGCTCCAAACAACGAGTAACACGCCGTCGACGACGGCCGAGAGAATCACGGCGTCGGTAGCCGCCATAATAGGGGGAGAATCCATAACGATAAACTTGTAGCGGCGGCGCAGATCTTCGATGCCCTCGGACATTCGGTGCGAGGACAAGAGGTCTGCCGGATTCGGCGGAATCGGTCCGGTCAAGATCGCGTCCATGTTCGGAATCGCCGGATGCGAAACGACCACGTCGTGCAAGGTCGCAACTCCAGCAAGATACGAACTAAGTCCGATGTCTTGCCCGTGGCCATTGGGCAGGTTCAACGCTCTCCTGATTCCGGGCTTCCTCAAATCAGCATCGACCAGGAGGGTGCGGTCTCCCAGTTGAGCGAGCGTTACGGCCAAGTTGGCCGCAGACGTTGTCTTTCCCTCGCGTGGCAGCGCGCTAGTAACCAAAATGACTTGAGGCGGATGGTCGGGCTGCGAAAGCAAGAGCGACGTTCTTAAGGCTCGAAACGCTTCCGAAACGACTGATTTTGGTTGTTGCAGCGAAATTAACTCGATGCGCGAATCAGCGCCATCCGCTTTGATTCCTGACTGGCGAGAAATTCGCACCAGTGGGCGACTGCCATTCCCGTTCGAGAAAGCCGGTACCACGGCGAGAGACGGCAACCCAGTCAAGTGCAGGATATCGTCGGGCGACTTGACGGTATTGTCGAGGTACTCCCGCAAAAATGCGATGCCCACTCCGCCGACGATTCCAACAAGAAATGCCAGCAAAATATTTCGGGATTTTTGTGGACGCGCCGGCGCGGAGGGCACAAGCGCCGGGTCCACGACGCGGATGTTGCTGGAACGCAAGCCGGCGGAAATCCCAGCCTCTTTCAATTTCTGGAGTAATCCATCGTAGAGCTCTTTGTTCGATTCCGCGTCATGTTTCAAGAGGTTATATTCGACCAATTTCTGGGCCATATTATCGGCCAGAACCTCTTGGCGGTTTAAGTCACGTTCGAGCAGAGCCTCACGAGCCTGCGTTTCGCGATAATCCGTGTCGATTTGGTGAATCATTCCTTGCTTCGTGTTATCCAACTGTTTCTGCAGATCGGCTTCTTCGGCTTTGAGCCGCTGAACTTTGGGGTAATTTGGTCCAAACTGATTGAGCGCTTCAATATACTGTTCATCCAGATCCGATTTTTTCTTGATAAGATCCTGCACGGCGGAGTTTCCCAAAACAGCAGTCAAGGACTCGGCGTTTGCGGAATGAGCCAACTCGTACGTAGCCTCCTTTTGTGCAAGTTGGGTCTGAACGTCGGTGAGAGTCTTGCTCAGGTCCGCAAGCTTTTGCGTGGTCGTATTTTGATTTGCGTCGACCATCCAGATTTGGTTCTGGCGCTCATATACGACTTCGTCTTGTTCCGACTTTTCCATCTTGGCACGCAGGTCTTCTAATTCGGAGCGGAGGAAGTCCGAGGCGCGCATTGTCGCGTCATAATGACTCTGCAAATTTGCCTCGATAAAATTCTGCACATGAGCGTTTACGACTTGAGCCGCGAGTTGCGGATCTTGCGCAGCGAACTGCACTTCAATGAGTCTGCTGTTGGGCACACGAATGACGCTTAGTGCGCCAAGGAACGCACCCAAAATAGGCGGCTCTTTCTGATTGGGTCCGAGGGTCACCAGCTCGCCAGGATTGCCACCAAATTCCGGGTAGCGGGGCAAATCCATCGAGCGAATTGTTTTCATCGCAAGAGTTTCGCTCTCCAGGATTTTGATCTGCGTTTCGATGTAATTGTCCAGATCGACGGACATGTCAAAAGAATTATTGTCCTCGAACGGAAGGGTATTGTAGCTCTCGCGGTCGACTTCGACTCGTGCCGACGCCACATACACGGGCTTCATCTTAAAAGATGCAATGGTCACGATTGTGACGACGGTCAAGAGAAAAGTGAGGATCATCCACTGGTGTTTTCGTAGGATGATGAGGTAGTCGAGCAGATTCGGATCACGGGCAATCGGCTCCCAATTCACAGGCGGAGTCGGCGACACAACGGACAGAGAATCCCTCCGTCGTTCAATCGGTGCGAGTTTTGGCGCTTCTTCCATCAGAAAAATCTTTCGCTTTCCGGCTACGGGATTCGATAAATCGCCAAGCCAGTGCCAATTCCAAGGGCCGCCGTGCTAGCCCTGCCCAGAATCCGCTTTGCGGAGCTATCTGGGACGTACAAGACGTCGCTCGCATACAGCCGAACATCCGGAGCCTTGCGGTCCATTATTTTTTTCAATTTGACGTTGATTTGCTTCGTTTCGCCAGTGGCGGGATCCTTGCGCAATATCACAGCGTTGTTCGCTTTGGCCGTACCCTGAAGACCGTGCGCCAGAGCTATAATCTTCATTGTATTAATTGCTTCGCCCGGATCGTTCAGGGTGTAGCCTCCCGGCTGCACGACGGCACCAGCTACATAAACAATACCCGCCCGAGGTACCGTGATCACATCTCCGCCGTACACGGGAATATTGAAAGCAGGATCGCCGGACCGCAACAGGTCAGATACACGAATCTTAATTATTGTAGGCTTGTCATTGGGTGGATCAACAGGCGGATCAGCTTCGCCACAGGTAGCCGTCGGTCCTGTTTCGCGCGTGATGAGGACGGAATCGCCAGCGTCGTCGGCAATGCCGTTCGCTGAAGCGAGCACTTCGAGCAAACTTGTCGGTCGCACTTCGTGAAAAACGATGGGATGTCCTACGGCGCCAATTACCGAAATTGGGTCGCTGCTCTGTTCCTTGACCATGACCGAGACTTGCGGATGCATTACCAGTCCGTTGACCTGAAGCAGTTTCTCGATTCTTTGACCCAGTTGAAACGGCGTGCACCCGGCTACGGGAATGCGCTCGGGAACTAGGGGCAGTGAGATAAGTCCGATTGGATCCACGCGAACATCACGAGAGAGATCAGGCACATCGAAAACGTCAATGTGTATAACGTCTCCCGCACCGATCGGGATATCTCCCATCGGAGGGCGCGCCGTTTGCGCCAGTTCGTGAATTCTAGCGTTCGCCTGCTGCGAAGTTTGCACCTTATCTTGGCTGAAGCAGGCCTGAACGCCGCACAAAAGGAAAAGGATCAACCAGATAGGGTGCGCCCTTACGCAGTCCAGTGCCTTCTGGACCGTAGAAGCCATTGAATCGACAGAGACCCCGGCGAAAACTATGAACTATGGTCTAGCCCAAAGTCAATGCCGGAAGTCGTGTACGATCCCCTAAGGATGCAGTGCGTTTTTCTTGCGTTCTAGTACCGGGGCAATGCTTAAGGCAAGCATCCCCAAAAAAACTAATCCGTTCGCCGGAATGTGGAGGTTGAAGTCCACAAGACTATGCACGGCCATGCCGGCACATGCGGTTACTCCGGCAGCGTGTATCGCCTTTGAAAAAAAGGTTTGCTCTCGAACGAGGCGCATTCTAACTTCTCGAAGCCACAGCAGAAGGAAAGCCAGCCCGCAAATGCCGCCCGCAATGCCAGTTTCGGCTAACGCTTCAACATAGTCGTTGTGCGCGTGACCCACGATTTTTCCGTCATAGTAGGGTTCATAACGGGGATACACAGCGACCAGGGTGCCAAGCCCGCAACCGATGAGTGGGTGAGCCAAGAATACATGCCACGTTCCTTTGAGCATGGTTACGCGGCGATTCGCGGTGAGTTCGTCGGCGTGGCTACTAAAACGATCCAAGATGCGATTCGTTCCCAACCAACCCACTGCAAGCAGAGCAGCCAGCAACACGATTGCAAAAGGCACCATCTGTGATTTTTTGGAACGTGCAACGTAGATGATCAGCGCAAGAACACCTACTTCAAAGACGAAGCTCACGATCCCGCCGCGGGAGCCCGTCAGCAGCAATGCAGCAATGGGCGCCACGGTTAGTATACCGACGAATGGCATTTGCTCAGTGCGCACGCCACGGAAGAGGACTAGCGAGAGACCGACGGGCGCGAGCAGCTCCATCAACCCCGCGAAATCATTACGATTCACGTACGGACCAAACGGATTGCCTCCATTCGACAACGGCCGATGCCAGTACAACACATAGTGGGACGTGAAATTCTGCGCAATGCCGAACACAGCGACACCAAACGCAAAACACATTAGAAACCATGTTAAAAATCTCAAGTCGCGCGGATTGTGAAACGCTTGCCCAATTAGGAAAAACAGCAGCGAACAAGCGGATATTTTCAACAGTGCGACACCAGTGAGAAACGGATACGCCGTCGCTCCGAACGCCAGCTGCAACGTCGCAATTCCGAGGAAAGCCAAAAGGGGCCAATAAACGGGGCTCCAATGGGTTTCGATTTCGCGATTGCGACAGATCAGAATCGCCCACCATAGAAAAAGCACGGCCGCGCCGGCTTCCAGAATGGATTCCGACCAAATCTCAACCGTGCCGAAAGCCAGCACGCTGAACGCGATCAGCAGGCAGATTCCTATTCGAAGAAGTCTCATAACTAAGGGCGGTTAGACTGAGACGCCTGTTTGACCAGCGTGACGTCATCAATCCAGATTGCGCCGCTAATTTTATTATCGAATAAACGACTGGGAAAACGATGGAGTCGAACTTCAAGAAAATGAGTGTTCGGGCTGGTTGTGACTTTCGCGTGCAGCGCGGTCCACGGCATCGTTCCCACAATGTTCGGAGTCAACACGTAGACATCGCGCTCGTGCTGTGGGTCGAAGAGCTCGAAGTGAAGACCGCTGTCCGTGGAAATAGACTCAGTTCGCACATAGGCTTGAAAGTCGTAAGTAGCATCCGGTTGAGCTGGTTCAATCTGCTGCACGTGAGCAAAATCCATATTTACGCCGCCGGTGAAACCCACACGCAGAGATTGCGAACCAGAATGATAAACGGAAGAATCGGTGCTGATATACGCTCCCGGAAGCTGCTGAAAGCGCCAATCGAGGCCGCCATTCGCTATTGGGGTTTCGAATCCCCCATTCCAGACAATGGAGTCATCCATGGGCGCCGCAACGGGCCAGCGTGACGCTTCGAGCGCTTCGTGCCATACGCGACGCGCGTCATCGGCGCGATCCTCAGCAATCAGTCCATCCAGTAATGGAAACGTCCTTCTGATATCAATGACTTGTTGACGAGAGAGCGCAACAATGCGTTTCCAGGCCTCGAGCGCATCCTGTGTTTCATGAATACCTAGAAAGAAATCCAACGCTGTAAGGTTCGCATCCTCGTTTGCCGGAAGAACGTTGCCAAAAATCAAATTCACATCTGGATCAAAATTCCAAACACTTCGAATCGCCAACGCTGTCAGGCTCGGATCATTCAGGAGGGCTTGATGGATTTCCGAAAGACCTTGTGCCGCTTGGCCCTGACGAAGAAGAAAATTTCCATACTTCCATGCCACGTCCGCGGAAATCGGGTAATCGCGCTTTGCGTTTTTGTACGCTTCCTGTGCGTGCGAGACATCTCCCGTGGCTTCATACGCATTTGCCAGCGCAATCCAATGTGACGCGGACAAAGGATTTATGCGCACTGCGCGGAGGTAATAGGATATCGCGAGGCTGGGGTTGGTTTCATCGAGAGAGAACTGCGTGGACTCACCCAGTCGCGCCCACGCTTCGGCATTTCCAGGAACCAATTCGGCCGCGCGAATTTGCTTCGCAGGTTGGCCTGAGTTCTCCCAATACCAAGCCAAGCTCAACTTGCCCGCTTGATAAACCATCGTTGCGGAGACTGCCACGGCCAAGCAAAGGATCGCCCAACGAGTCCCGGAAGCTTCGAAATTCGACCTCACGATTTTGTAATCTCCTATGAAGCCGAGTTGATACGCAAGGACAAAATTGAAGGCATCGCTTTACAGGCAGGCACGCCGAACAGGTGAGAATGTCATCTGAGGTTGCGAGCGAGGTCTTCGCAAACTAAGTCATACAGCCGCCCTAATTGCGCGGAACCATCGCGGGCGAACAGGTTGCGAATCGGCAGAGACTCCGCGATTTGGCCCAGTACGCGAAATTCTTGAGCTCGCATCGTCGTGTCAAGAATTGTGTTGCCGTAGGTATTGGCCACCAGATTCATCAGAGCGGCATGCGGAGGGAGAGCCTCGATAAAAGGCGCGCGTGAATCGCCCGAACGATCCGCCAATATATAAATCGCTGCCAGCGGAAGTGCTTCGCGTTCCAATCTCGAACCGCTGCTTTCCAATGGCACGCGAAGCTTATCCACGGCGAGCGATTCAGAGACGGGCTTATCCTCCCCGGTAAGCATGTATACCGCCTCCGGCCAGAGATTCAGATAAGGAAAAGCGGGAAGAACATAGAAGGAACGCCCACGCTCAACGAGGGAAGCGATATCGTCCGACAGAATGGAATGGCCGTTTCGTGCAAACAATGCGGCAGTGGTCGATTTCCCAGCGCCCGGCACACCCACAAACGCTATCGCTTTACCTTTGAATGCAACTGCACTCGCATGCAGGCATATGACTCCGCGGAGACGCAGCACAACCCCGAGCACCGGGCCGAGTAGAAAATCGGCGACATCAGACACTTCCATGGGCCCAGCGCAGCGTACGCTGATGTCGGTCAAGCTGGCATTCAGGTCGAACGTCAGACCGTGACTATAGTGGATCCTATATCCGCCGCTATTATTTCGTTTCCAGATTTTCAGGGCCGGATTGCCGTTCTCGTCGCAGATCTCGCTCACATACCAAGGCGTTTCTTCGGCGACGTCCTGCGTAGACTGTTGGTCGTCCGCGTCAAAGTTTACCGAGATATCTTGGGGGGTGTTTGGAGTTGACTCAGTTGGGTCAAGCCTGGGAATAGGTTGGTTGGACGCTAACCGAAGGCCGTAAATGACATAAGAAAAGGGCCACTTCACGGAAGCCTCGTCTTGTGTTGCCTACTCCTGCCCGCGTCAGGAGCGCCTGTGTGCCCCACTTTTTGCGTCAGGACCTTGACGGTTCCATGAATGATTAAGACAGGAGACTTGTATGGTTTCTTAGACACGCGGCAAACAATCAGGTCGGGTTGATCGTGCTAAAAACTCTGCATCCGGCTTCGTCGTGAAACCACGCTTCTTAGAAAAATACCGGAACGAAATCTAACAGTGATAAAAACTCTAAGGGCTTGTCTTGATGCGGCCCCTTCCCCCTCCAACGTCAAAACTGCCGTGTGTTCCAATGCGGCGGGTCAGGTCGGTGACCGTACCGTGAACGATCAAGACCGGAGGTTTATATGGCTTCTTCGGCACATCAGACCTCGCCGGCTGCATGGTCTACCACCTCATGAATTCTATACTAATTCGGGAGCACCACTGCAATCATAAAGTTTTCGGACGCCTCGAACAAACAGCGCTGCTACATTTACTAGCCCCGTTCACCTCGAAAACTCAACAACTGCGGCGCGGGTTGCTTCTATTTGTTCCATGTTGCCTTTCGAGAAGCGACACCAGCCAGAAGTTGAGGGATGCGGGATTTATTTTCAGTTCTGCTTCTTCCGCGTTCATATCTGGCCCCAACAACGGCACCCGACCCTCGCTAATATAATGCTTCAACTGATGGGCAGGTTGCATTCTCAGCAGGGGTTCTGCCTCCTCGCGTTGCAGAGCTGCGAGTAAGGGGTGAAAAGGGGATGGAATCTTCGGCCTCAATCGTATTGCCTCGGGGAGCCTTCCACGCATTGTTTCGCGCAGCAGGTACTTGCGGAAGAACCACGGCATCGAAGGTATGGCCAGAAGAAAGTTGACCAACCGGACATCCAGAAACGGGTATCGGACCTCAACTGGCTGACGTGTTGTGGCCGCATTTTCCATCCGAAACAGGAAATCCCATTGAGGCAAAAAAAGCGAGCCATAGCCTCGAGGATGACGTGGATGAGTGTTCCAGGGAAGGTTGTCGAGCGGGCTGCTCCAACGAGCCTGGAGATTCAAGCTCGCTGCCAGATCAGGCTGTATCCAGTCAGGAAAGGACGCGCGGGATTCCCGTGGCGAAAACAAGCGCCCCATTCTGCGCAAAGGGCCTCGCAGGCCATCGGGCGCCTCGAACCTACGCAAAACGTGCTCAGCCAAATCCGCAAGTGCCCGACCGGGACGCCCTTCGCGCCAAAGGCAGCGAAAATGCTCTGCCATCTCAAACTCCATCAGATTGTCGATGCCTTCGCCGGAAAACAAGACCTTCACTTCAGCCGCAATCGCTTTGAATTCACCCGTCAAGCTGCTCGGGAAGGGGTAGGCAATGGGCTCGGGCCAATGCCTATTGAGACCATCGCGGCCTTCGAGGATTCCCAGGTTGTCGACCACGGAAAAATGAAGCGGAATCTGAAAAGCAGAAGCCACAGTGCGGGCAGCGCTTGCATCGCCGTCAGATGAAATGTTCCGGTGAATCGACGTAAACGCATGCAATTCCAACGCTGGGTATTTTTCGTTGCGCAATTCATGAGCCACAGCCGCGACACTTGAAGAATCGAGCCCGCCACTCAGAAGAATTCCGAGTTTGTTCGTTGCCAGCCGGTCTTCAACGGCGCTTTTAAATAGTTCGCCAAAGTGCTCAATGTATTCGCGACGCCGCTGATAGCGAATCGCGCCGTCTGTGGGCGGCCGCCAGTACTCCCGCAGTTGCAAACCTGAAGCAGACCACCGTAGCGAGTGCGCGCGCGGTAACCGGCAGATATCTGCAAACGAAGTGGATGATGGATCATAGTTCATGCCAAACAGGAGGAAATCCGCGATTGCTGCGTCATTCAACCGGTCGGAAATCGCCGGATAAAGCCGCAAGCAATCGGGTGTGTTGCTGAAAATAAAAGAATCGTCCACGTCGGCAAAATAAAGCGGCCTGATGCCGAAATGATCGCAAGCACAAAAAAGGTGGCCGCGCTTTGCGTCCCAAATGGCGAACGCAAAATCCCCGAGCAAATGATCGAGACAGGTCTCACCCCATACCTCATAAGCACGGAGAAGAAGTTGGGGATCCGTATCGGAAGAGTCTACTTCCCCGCCGCTTGAACGAAGGGCATCGACGAGTTCTCTTCGGGCGTCGAGACGCACATCCGCCACGATCCAGGTGCGCCTATCGAGGGTCGCGGGTTGGCGTTCGTGCTCGGAGTCACTCGCATGAGAAAGTAGTGCGTGACCCAGTCCAACAGGACCATCGGTCCAAATTTCCTGGGCGTCCGGGCCGCGGAAGGAAAGCCAGTTCGTCATCCGGCGTAACAGATCGGAATCGACGAGCCTGCCTTCCAAGTGGACTATGCCAACGATCCCGCTCATTTTTGCTCAACCATCTTGCTGGTGACGGGACCCGCGAAAGGTGCGTAGCGGGTTTGTACGTCGTCCGAGTCATTGATCGCGCGCCCGGCGACCTCAACCCAGGCGTGAGCCTCCAGTTGATTGCCAATCTTTCTTGCCCCAATTCGCAATTGCGTCGGAATTCCCCGCCGTCGAAGTAGCCAGCACAGCGCCATAGAACGGGAAAGGCAGTTTCCCCGAACGATACCGCGGCGGGAGGCAGCGTCCAACATGCGGCTCGCGGACTGGGACTCGGTGAAGATCCGGGTGCCATCACGCTGATTTGCCGAGGCAGCGGTGCCGTGCCACTTTTCCAATTTGTGCTGAACGCTTTGAAACGTGGATGCGCGCAACCAGATCACCACAGTCGGAAGGAATAGCAATGCCAGACAAAAATCGCGGCGCTCTCGGCCGGAGAGTTTACGAAAGCGCACCCAAGTAGCATTCACAGCGTCCACCGTAGCCGCGCTTGGCTCCCTATTACTATAGATGCGATGACCGCAGAAAAGCCCTTAACGCGGAGAATATCAGAATTGATTTCGGCAATAATTTGTAGGCGCGAAGCTTCAGCGAGAATCACCAGTCAACTCCACCAAACCCTCACGAAGCAATTTTTCAAGCAGGCCGCGTAGATCGCTTTCGGCTTGCTGCGGAGTGACATCGTATTCCTGGACGATTACATCACGAATCGCACTGACGCTTGTGGGCCGCTGGAGCAACCGCCAAATGCGCGCGCCGACTGGATCCAACCCATAGTAGACACTGTTTTTCATGTTGAGGATCGCCGCTTCCTCGCCCAGGTCACAGGAAACCTGCTGCTTCGTTGCCACAAGAACTGCATCGTTGCTGAAGTCACTGTCCATTGAAACCTTTCCGAACACGACTCGGAGGTAGATGTATATTCTTCGACTTCAACGTCAGGAGTAGTGGGGACCGCGACCCCTAGAGATTGCGTGAAGACGCCTTTGTAATTCTACTTGGATTCGTCCGGCTCCGGCAACGCCGAACTGGATTCCGGGCAGCAAGTTCGGTTATAAAGACAATCGGTGTCCGCACGCACAATCATCGTTCGGAATCTCGAGAAGTACTTCCCACCTTCCTATTCGGGATGGCGGGCCCTGATGCAACCGGTAGCGCGTCTCACGCTGCGTGCGCTGGCGGGAGTTTCGTTCTCGGTTGAGCCAGGAGAAGCGGTCGCGCTCATCGGTGAAAATGGCGCCGGCAAGTCCACGCTTCTCAGAGTGCTGGCCACGTTAATTTTGCCCTCACGCGGGCAGGCCGAAATTTCCGGTTGCGATGTAGTGAGCGATGGAGCAGGCGCACGCAAGCAACTTGGCTACTACACCAGTGGCAACGAAGGATTTTATGGACGCTTGACAGGACGAGAGAATCTGCGCCTGTTCGCCACAATGAATAATTTAATGCGTCGTGAAGCATTGCGGAGAATTGACGAACTGGCAGAACTGCTCGGCATGGACGAGATATTAGACCGCCAGTCGCGCACGTATTCGACAGGCATGCTACAGCGATTGGGTCTCGCGCGGTCTCTTCTACACGCGCCGGCAGTGTTACTTCTCGACGAACCCACGCGCAGCCTTGACCCCGTGGCGGCCGCCGAGTTTCGCCGCTTCCTGAAAGGCGACATCGTAGGCCGGCTTGGGACGACGCTGCTCTTTGCTTCTCACACCCTCGGCGAAGTTGAAGAAATGGCAAGTCGAGTTGTGTTACTTGCCGAAGGACGCATCCTTGCATTCGATACGCCGCGCAATCTGTGTGCACAGACAGGCGCAGCCCATCTACAGGGAGCTCTCGAACGCCTAACGGGACCCCATTCCTCGACGGAACGCAACAGATGAACATGCACATTACGTTTGAAAAGTTGTGGGCTTTTTTTCGTCGTGACCTTGCCATCGCACGCGGATATCGCAGCGCCTTTATCTTGGAGGTTTGCGAGGCGTTGTTTGGTGTCGCCACGTTTTATTATCTTTCACGATTCGTCGAGAGCCCCCAACTTTCAAGCGCCCTCCCCCAAGGTGGTAACTACTTTGCATTTGCGCTGATCGGCTTCGCCTTCTTCGATTATCTGGGCGTGGCCTTCAATGCATTTGATTCCAGCCTCGAGGAGGCGCGTCAGAATCGCACGCTCGAAGCGTTGCTCGTAACACAAACCTCGCTTCCCGTGATGTTGCTTGGTTCCGTGATCTATCCGTTTGTTCTGACTTCCTTGCGCACCGTGGTGTATCTCGGATGGGGCGTCCTCTTATTCGGGTTTTCAGTCCGCTCAGCAAACTGGATTGGCGCAATACTTATCCTGCTGGCTTCAATCCTGGCGTTTGCCGGCCTGGGAATTTTCTCGACCAGCTACACGCTGCTATTCAAGCGCGGCAATCCCGCAAAATGGATTCTCCTGGGACTTTCTGGATTCCTCGGCGGGACGATGTATCCGGTTTCGATTTTGCCGAAGTACTTGCAGGATGTCGCGCGGTTAATTCCGATCACGTATTCGCTGGAAGGAATGCGCTCCGCTTTGCTGGCTGGAGCGCCATTTCGTCTGCTGTGGCCTTCGATTATTGCGTTGCTGATCTTTGCGGCAGTCTTATTGCCGGTGTCTTTTTTAACGTTTGCGTGGGCGCTCCGTCGGACAAAAATCACTGGAACGCTTACGCATATCTAGTTACGAGAAGGTGAAAAGGAACTGGCCCCGCTGAGCGTTTTCAATCGAAGAAGCGGTATCGCAAAATTGCGTAGAGCGTCACAACGCCGTCGCGCCAGGTGATTTTCTTGCCTTCCTCGTACGAACGGCCCGCGTAAGAAATCGGCACCTCGTAAATGCGCCATCGTCCCTTGGCCACGCGCGCCGTCACTTCCGGCTCGAAGCCAAAGCGATTCGAACGAAGCCTCATTCCCCGAATCACTTCCTTGCGAAACACCTTGTAACACGTCTCCATGTCAGAGAGCGTCAAGTTCGTGACGATGTCGGAA
>DASYYI010000239.1:0-32943 GCA_035933995.1 Candidatus Acidiferrales bacterium
TTTAACGATAATCAGGGAAAGATGAACCGCTCGCTTCTCGATGTTGGTGGTGCAATCCTTGCGGTATCCCAATTCACTCTCTATGGTGACGCGCGCGGTGGCCGCCGGCCCAGCTTTATTCAAGCAGCGCCGCCGGAACAGGGAAAGCTTCTTTATGAGGAATTCGTTCGTGCCGTAGCGGCGCTGGGCGTGCGCGTCGAGACCGGCGTTTTTCAAACGCACATGTCCGTCGAGCTCACCAACGATGGCCCGGTGACCATTCTCCTCGATTCCGGTAGACTCTTCTGACTCCGTGCGGGGAGGGCCCATGTCCGGCGAAAATGAGTCGTCGAGGATCACAGTTCGCGAGGCACGGATTTCTGACGCTTCCAATCTCGCGCCCTTGGCGAAGCAGCTTGGCTACGCTTCCACTCCCGAAGAAGTTACCGCGCGCCTTCCCGGAATTTTTGCGGATTCCGAGCACACTATCTTTGTCGCCGAGCAAAAAAATGGCGAGCTCGTCGGCTACGTCGACGTGTTTCTTTTCCGCACCGCGGCCTCGGATGTCCGCGCGGAAATCGCCGGATTGGTTGTCGAGGAGAAGTCGCGCTCCCAGAATATCGGCCGGATGTTGATGGCACGCGCCGAAGATTGGGCGCGTGAAAAGGGCTGCTTTGAATGCGGTCTGCGCTCGAACGTTATTCGCGAAGGCGCGCATCGCTTTTACGAAAATCTAGGCTACCGTGTCAACAAAACGCAGAAGTCATTTCGCAAAAAATTGTAAAGAGGCGTACCTTATTCAGATTCGTGAGGCAAAATGCAGTCACATGTCGATTTGATTGGACTCGTTTTTTTCTTCGTGATGGTCGCGCTGTGGACCGTTTTCGCTTTGATTTTTGGCCTCCGGAAAAAGCCGCCAAAAACAGCGGAGCAAGCGCGCGACACCAAATCACTCGACGGGCTTCTTCTTCAATCCATCGGTTACGCGCTCGCGTGGATTGCTCCGCGGCCGAATTTTGCGCCCATTGTGCCAATGCCGAAGTGGGTGGAGATCGCGGTTGCTGCCGCGGGAATCATCCTTGCCGCGCTTTCACTTTGGCTGATGTGGCGCGCCATTATTGTGCTGGGCAAGCAATGGGGCTACGTCGCACGCATCATCGAAGGTCACACGCTAATCACCGAAGGGCCTTACAACCTAGTGCGCAATCCGATTTACACCGGCATGTTCGGCATCCTTATCGCAACGGGCCTGGCTGCCAGCCGCTGGCCCATGCTCATTGCCGCCATTCTTTTTTTTCTCTGCGGAACCTGGGTCCGCGTCCGCCGCGAGGAAAATTTGCTCCGTCAGTCATTCGGCGCCGAATTCGAAGTTTATCGCAGCCGCGTTCCCGCCCTCATCCCCTGGTTGTTCTAGACGTCTTCGTGTTCGCCGCGAACCATGTAGTTCTTGAACACACGCACACGTTGTTTTCGCATTCCACCTGCCTTTTTACATCGTCTTACGATATAATTTACAAGAGTCTGTGAATAAGCGCGCGCAAAACAAATTCGACTATCAGGCGCTCGCGCAGTTTCGCTACGAAATTCGCCGGTTTATAAATTTCAGCGAACAAGCGGCCCGTGACGCCGGAATTGAACCGCAGCAGCACCAGGCGCTCCTGGCGATTAAGGGCTTGCCGCGCGCGCAAAAAGCCACCGTGGGCGCTCTTGCGGACCGGCTGCAAATTCGACATCACAGCGCCGTGGAATTGGCGAACCGCCTCGAAGCTCACAGTTTGCTGAAGCGCACTCGCGGCCGCGCCGACCGCCGCGAGGTTTTGTTGGCGCTTACACCGCGCGGCACGAAGCTACTGAAGGAGCTTTCGCTCCCGCATCTTGTGGAACTGCGCGCGGCTGGCGCCACTTTGCTTTACGCGCTCCAAGCCGTGATGCGTGCTGCCGGCCATCCGCGCGCCTCGCAGCGCACGCCGGCGCATTCGCGACGAAATCACCGCGCGTCTAAGAGCCGGGATGCACGGGAATAGCGAGGATTGATTGCCGCAAAGTAAGGCAAACTCCAGATCGCACCAGCCAATCGAGCCCGCCACCTTTCGTCTCGGCTACATTTCGCTTCTCGGCGGCCTTGTGGGCGTCGCGGCAGGCCTCATCGCGTACCTCTTGTATGACCTCATCGGCCTCTTCACCAATCTCTCGTACTACCACACTTGGTCGGTTCATTTTCGCAGCCCCGAGGGAAACACGCTCGGCTACTGGGTGATTCTCATTCCTGTTGTCGGCGGTTTGATTGTCGGCTTCATGGCCAAATACGGCAGCGAAAAAATTAAGGGTCACGGTATTCCTGAAGCCATGGAAGCCGTTCTCACCTCTCGCAGCAGGATTGAAGCGAAGGTCGCGATCCTAAAGCCGCTTTCCGCAGCCATCGCCATCGGCACGGGCGGCCCGTTTGGCGCGGAAGGCCCCATCATCCAGACGGGCGGCGCGGTCGGTTCGCTCTTCGGACAGTTCATCGCCACCACCGCATCCGAGCGCAAAGTATTGCTCGCCTGCGGAGCAGGCGCGGGCATGGCCGCCACGTTCAATACGCCCATTGCCGGCGTGATCCTCGCCATCGAATTGCTCCTTTTCGAATTTCGCGCTCGCTCCTTCATTCCTCTTGTGATTGCAACAACGCTGGCCACTTCGGTGCGCTGGTTCCTGCTCGGCCAGCACTCCATGTTCTCCATGGACCCGCATGTCCTTTTCGACCCGATTCATGGCCTGCCGTATTACTTGCTTCTCGGCGTGATTTGCGGTTTCGTCGCCGTGGGATTCACGAAGTTTCTCTACTGGGTCGAGGATTTGTTCGACCATTTGCCCATCAACGACCTCTGGCATCCCGCCATCGGCGCGTTTTTCCTGGGTGTGATTGGATTCTTCATCCCGCGCGTCCTGGGTGTGGGGTACGACACGATCTCCGATATTCTTCACAACAATCTTGCCCTGCAAGTCTTGCTCCTTCTGATGATTTTCAAAGCGCTGGCGCTCGTCGTATCGCTAGGCTCCGGCACTTCCGGCGGTTTGCTCGCGCCCATGTTCATGTCCAGCGCTGCGCTCGGCGGCGCGTTCGCCATCGGCATCAACCATTTTATTCCCGGAGCGCATCTCCCCCCCGGAGCGTACGCCCTGGTGGCGATGGGCGCCGTTTTCGGCGCTGCCGCGCGCGCCACATTCGCGTTGATCGTTTTCGCCTTCGAAATCACGCGCAATTACGATTCGGTCTTGCCGTTGATGCTCACCTGCGTCATCGCGGACATGATCGCCATCCGTTTTCTGCCCAGCTCTATCATGACGGAAAAACTGACGCGCCGCGGTTTGACTGTCCCCACGGATTTTGAAGTGGGCGTCTTGCAAGTCGTCAAAGTCAGCGAAGTGATGCGCACCGATGTTCCCACCATCCCACCCCAGATGACCGTCGGCGAACTAGCCGAGCGCATGGGGCGCGGCGAGCCGGGATTCAATATGACGCAGGGGCTCCCCATTTGCGACGCCGATGGAAAACTCGTCGGCATCGTCACGCAGGGCGATTTATTGCGCGCGCTGAAACTCGACCCAAGCGGCAAAATTAAAGTCCTGGACGCGGGAAGCCAGTCCCTGATCGTCGCCTATCCCGACGAGCGCGCCTTCGACGCCCTCTATCGCATGTTGAACAACAATATCGGCCGGTTGCCCGTCGTCAGCCGCGACGGCTCACACAAACTCGCCGGCTATTTGAACCGCTCGAGTATTCTTAGCGCATGGACGCGCCAGATCGAAGACGAAAGCCTCCGCGAACACGGTTGGCTCGACGCCATTCTCCGCACCGCCGAATACCAGAAATCCGCGCAGGTCCGCATTCTTGTGGGTAAAATCGCTGAACTCACGCAAACGAAAATCGAACTCGACGTCACGGCAGAGGACAGTGTCCAGCGCTTCGAATTTAAGCTGGCCGCCCCACAACCGGGAATCGCCGTCGGCGACGTAGTAAGGATCAATTATCTTGAAGAGCCCGCAGGCCGCGTCGAAGATCGCATCGTCCAGCGGGTGGAAGAACTGCGTGCGCATTAGGTAAGAGCCTTCTAAAAACCGCGGCTTGTTTATCTGCTGCCGAAATGGCGAAAGATGCGGATCTTCAGGCTGTCAATTATGAGCGTGAAGACACACACTGCTACAAAAAGCGCCACAATCAGCGTCCACGGTATGGCGGCCATCAAAATTCCTTTCGTCGCCAGTAAGCTCACCACAATCACGTCGACAGCCGAACTCAATACCAGCCACCGGCTGGGACGCGAGCGCCACAGGTGATCCCGTTCACGCACCAGATAAACGTTGCTCTGGCCCGTGAACACCAGCATTACGAAAACGAGGGTTTGAAGCTGCGGCAGCGGAAGCCAGAGAAGGTCGCGTCCCGCGAAGAAAACGAAGAACGAGAGCATCAACACTAAAGCAGCCAGCGTTCCGGCGGTGCGAATCAGCGTGCCAATATCCCAGCGGTCCGGTCGGGAAGAAAATGAAACATGGTCCGTGGCGATGGACATGGTGACGAAGTCGTTGGTGAAAAGGAGCAGCACGATGAGCAGCGGCGTAATCACGAAAGTCCGCGTCACTAGAACTCCCAGAGTCAGGAATACGGCAATTTCGACGGTCTTGATCACCTTGTTCAGCGTATAGGTCAGCATGCGCTGATAAATTTCGCGGCTGACCTTCACGGCTGCGACGATGTCGCTAAGGCCCGGATTCGTCAGAACCACGCTGGCTGCCGCTTTTGCAACGTCGGTTGCGCTGGAGACGGCGATTCCTACTTCAGCTTGCTTCAGCGCGGGCGCGTCATTCACCCCGTCGCCAGTCATTCCGGCGACGTGTCCCGCCTGTTGCACGGAGCGCACCAGTTCGAACTTATCTTCCGGAAATATGCCTGCAAAAACGTCATAATTGAGGATTCCGTCGCCTTTTGCTTTTTTCAACTCCTCCGGCCCGCAGATTCGGCTTCCAAGACCGACTTGCGCAGCGATGGACTTCGCGGTAACTGGACCATCGCCCGTGACCATTAACGTGCGCACGCCGAGTTCACCCAGGCTGGCGATCAACCTCTGCGAATCGGAACGCGGGGGATCCTGAAATGCGAGCAGCCCCGCCAGACCCAGATTGCCTTCCGCTCCTCTGGCGACCGCGAGGACGCGATAGCCGTGCTCTGCCAGTCTTTGCGCATCATTTTCCCAGTCCGGCGCAGCAGCAATTCGCGCGGCAATTGCCTGCGGCGCTCCTTTAAGCGCGCGAATTTCCTTGCCCATGTCCTTTACGGTCGCTTCCGAAAGTTTCGTTGCCGGCTCGAACGGCACGAAGCTGATTCGCTCATAACGGGAACAATCAATCTGCCTGCCGCGCGCCGCATTGAGAATGGCCAAGTCCATCGGATCCTGGGTAGCTTCGTCGCTTGCCATACATGCAAGGCGGAGCAAATCGGACTCGGAGAGCGGCGGATAAACCCGCAAGGCCGACAGCGCGAGCCGGTTTTCGGTGATCGTTCCGGTCTTGTCGCTTAAGAGAATGTCCATCGCAGCCGCTTCCTCGATGGCGGATAGCCGCGTGACCAAAACGTCGCTCTTGACCAGATCCAACGAACCCAGCGCCGTAGCCAGCGTGAACGTCGCCGGCAGAGCCACGGGTACCGACGCGACCAGCAGGATTAGCGCAAACGGGAGCATCTCCCGCAGTGGCAGCAACGCGAAAGACGAATAGACCAGCAACAGCGCAATTAGACACAAATCCAAAACCATCAGATACTTGACGATCGTGAAAATAATTTTCTCGAGGTGGCTCACCGTTTTTGCCGTGCTTACCAGCTCCGCCGTCCTGCCGAAACTCGTGCGCCGCCCGGTGGCAATCACCTCGCCCGTAGCTTCTCCACGCTTCACAACCGCTCCCGCATAGGCAGTTTTGCCACAGCCGGTCTCTGCAGGCTGCGATTCACCGGTCAGCACGGAAAGATCGAGCAAAATTTCGCCCTCGGCGACGCGCATGTCGGCCGGAACGAAATCTCCCATGCGCACATGAATCGCGTCGTCCGGCACGATTTCCTGTGCGTCGATAATTTTCCATTGATTGTCGCGCAACACGCGCGCGCCGATGGGCAGCCGCATGCGCAGAGCTGCCAGCGCATTCTGCGCTTTGCGTTCCTGGAACAGGCTGAGTGAGGCGTTGAAAATCAGGAGAATTCCGATGATGATCGCTTCTGTCGTTTTGCCGAGAAGCGCTTCCAACACGATGGTCGCTTCGAGCAGCCACGGCACCGGTGCCCAAAATTTCAAGAGAAAGGCGAGCAGCGGGTGTTTCTTCGGTTCAGCTACCGTGTTGGGACCGAATTCGCGCAGCCGCTCCTGCGCTTGTTCTGTGGTGAGACCGTGAAGAGGGCCTGCCGCAACTGCTTTTTTCATCTTAGCAAGAAGGAGAAATTACCACGACGCGGGAACAAGCATCGGAGCAACTCCAAGAGCTTGCTGCTCGCGAAAACGCACCATACGGTTCGAATTCAATTTCAACTCAGCGCAACAATTCAGCGAGCGCTTTTTTGTTTCAGAATCCTCCGCCGCCTCCGCCGCCAAACCCTCCGCCTGAAAATCCTCCTCCTCCGAATCCCGAACCACCCGCGCTGCGCGGCGAAGACGCCATCGCGCTGCCCGTTTGCATCGACATCATGTTCAGGTCATTCACGAACAGATAAGGCGCAAAGCCCGACCCATACGGCCCCGAATACCACTGCGGCGGCTGTTTGCAGATGTCCTGAAACGCGCTCGCCCATTTTTTCTCCACGTGCAGCGCCATCGCATACGGCAAAAACTTCTCAAACATCTCCGGAGTCTTTTCGATGCGCTCGATTCGGTCCTTTTCCACATGGCCCAGAAAATCCTCGAATCCCAGCACTTTTTCCAGCGCTCGTTCGCCCGCCACGGTTCGCGCGGACATGAAATATCCAAAGCCCGCGACAATCAGCCCGGTAAGAATTCCCGCGGCAATCGTCGTCACTGACGAAATTCCCATCGTCGCCGAAAGGAAATTGGCCGCGAAGAAAAGCCCGATGCCGATAACGAATCCCGCTCCGACGAATCCCTGCCGCAACTTATCCGGTCGGTGCAAATAAAATCCGTCGCTCATCAGCCCGTCGAAAATGCGGTTCCGGATCGCCGGCAGGTGCGTGTAGAAGTGGTTCTGCAGATCCGTCAGCGACACGGAATCGCTGCCGCCCCCGTCGAAGAGCGCCGAGAGCAGCACTTGCTCGTGCGGTTTCAAGTTGGCCCATTCGGCCGGAGCCTTCGTGCGATGGAATATGTAATTCTTATGATGGACCATACCCAACATCTGGCTCGTGTCTGTTTGCTCGATGGTCAAGAATCCGCGCACCGCCAAATCCACAATCGTCGCTGTGATGTCGCGCATCGCCGCTTCGTTATCCACCAGCGTTCCCGACTCGCCGGGGCTCATACCTTCGGGCGGCTCGTATTGCACGGTGATCGGATTCCGTCGCGGATCGCGTCCTTTCGAATACCACAGCCAGCCCATGATGAAAAACGCGAGCACTGGAAGGAACAGCGGCCAGTTGCTGCGCAGAAAAAGTATCGCTTTCGCCATCGTGCTTGGCGGATGGACGAACCCTTTGTCCCACCCCACCACCGCCGTCAGCCCTTCGTGAAAAAACAGCGGCCGCTGCATGCGGATCTGAACTACGTTTCCCTCGACTTTCACTTCCGCTTCCTGACCGCGTTGTCCGTATCCTCCCGTGAACGCCTCGGCGTGAAGCCCCGTCACTCCCGCCGGCAACTCGATTCGCGCCGTCGTGTTTTCGATCGCCATCTGCCATTCGTTTCCGGTCACGTTCCAATACAGCTCGTCGTGGTCCGGAAAAAAACGCAGCGCGTCCAGCACCCTATAGCGCACCACCACCGTCTTCGTCGTATTCACCGCGCCCGGCACGTAAATCTTAAATCGTTTGTACTGGCCTTCGCGGCTCACTTCATATTTCAGCGGCTGACCGTCCTCGTCGGTCACGCCTTCGGGCTCGATGAACAACGTGTAATTCAATCCCAGCGACCCGCGATATTCCACCGGAATCGTCCGGTAAATCCCATTCCACGAGCCCTCGAATCGCACTTCGAGCATCTCCGTCACTTCGATGGTGGAATCCGGATGGACTACGACCTGCTCGTCGAAGCTCTTGAGGGTAAGCTGCCGCGCGTGCGCCGTAGAGGCGCATGTGAGCATGGCCGCCAACGCCAGCAGAATTGCTATAGGAATGGAAATCGCCGCACGGCGAAAACTTCGCATCGCGCCCGTCACGCTACTGCGGAGCACCCGTCTGGAAACTCACCTTGGGTACATCCCGCTCCGCCGGCGCCGCCACTTCGAAGAATTCGCGCGTTTTGAAGCCGAACATATTCGCGATGATATTCGACGGGAAAACCGCGATCTTCGTGTTCAGGTCGCGCACCACGGCGTTGTAATAGCGCCGTGCGTTTTGAATGCTGTCTTCCAACTGGCTTAGCGTGGTTTGCAATTGCGTGAAGCTCTCGACGGCGCGCAATTGCGGATACGCTTCCGCCAGCGCGAACACCTGCCGCAGCGCCGAGGTCAGCATGTTTTCGGCTTCCGCTTTCGCCGCGGGCCCCTGCGCCGCCATTGCCGAGTTTCGCGCCGCCACCACTCCTTCCAGCGTTCCTTTTTCGTGCGCTGCGTAACCTTGCACCGTCTGCACCAGATTCGGAATCAAGTCGTAGCGCCGTTTCAGTTGCACATCAATGTCCGCCCAGGCGTTGTCGCACTGCACCCGCAGCTTCACCAGCCCGTTGTACATTCCGATCACCACGATCACGAAGATCACGATGATCGCCAGCAAAATCCAGCCCATGTCCGTTCCTCCACAGAGTCAATTTCCGGCTCGCAACGTGCGGGCCCAGTTTCACGCGC
Source organism: Candidatus Acidiferrales bacterium (assembly GCA_035933995.1). Taxonomy (GTDB): domain Bacteria; phylum Acidobacteriota; class Terriglobia; order Acidiferrales; family UBA7541; genus DAHUXN01. The sequence goes on from DASYYI010000239.1 coordinate 8,953, forward strand.
CGGCCTCGTGCGCCTTTGGGCGCAAGCATACGTAGTACCCGCACCTTTGTAAAGCGTCACCGTTATCCCATGTCGCCAGCCGCCCGCGCAGCAGCGCAACGTGGCACAGGCTTCAGCCTGTGTGCCTTTTTCTTTTGGAGTGCGACGCTCGTGCCGCTTCAACTTTCGTCCTCCCCCGCGGGGGCGGCGGAATTAATCCTTCGCTCGTTTACTCTGAGCGCAACCAAGGGTCGCTGCCCCTGCATACCGCAGTCTTGTCATTTTCGGGCGCCCATGCTCGTTCTGTGCGGGTGGCGCTTTTTCTTTTTGAGTGCGGCGCCTGTCTGCCGCAGGCAGGGCTCGACGCCGCTTTCACTCGATGCAAAGGGGCTCAGGCTACGCCTCAGCGTTTTCGGGTGCCCCATGCTCGTCTTGTGAGCGTGGGGCTTTTCCCAGAGACTAGTTTTTCTCCGCTCCTCGATAATCTTTTCAGAATTCTCTTGATCGGTAATCAAACGCACGGTTCCGAGAAGCCAAATGGCTGAAAACATGACTACTTCCATTTTCTTGAGCGGTAATGAGTTTCATTACGCGCCGCTCCGTTTTTCGCTCGCCGAAAAACGAAAACATCGCGCGGATAAAACGTGCCCTTCCTGCGTCAGGGTAAACGAAAGGAAGGAAAAACTCTTGACCCTATTTATGTCGGAACTAAAGCCTGCCTGCCCAGGCAGGCTCCGGCCCCCTGAGCGACGCAATGCCTTTGTAGGGCCCGACTTGTCCAAAGCTCTGGCGAAGAATCGGCGTTATCGGACCGAAGGCGTGCGCAGCACGCCTCTCGCTTGTTATTGTGGCGGGGAAGTATCTTTTAGGTTATCTTGCATGTGGCGAAAAAGCCCCGCCTTCCTCTCGCGATGCTCTTTAAGACATTTAGCGCCGCCGTGTACGGCATCGACGCCTACCTTGTCGAAGTCGAGGTCGACATCGGCCCCGGCCAGCCCGGCAATTTTAATGTCGTTGGTCTCGCGGATATCGCCGTGAAGGAAAGCCGCGAACGCACCAAGGCCGCGCTGAAAAATTGCGGCTTCGATTTTCCCGGGCACCTTGCCGTCACGGTGAATCTCGCGCCCGCCGACATGCGCAAGGAAGGCTCCGCCTTCGACCTTCCGGTCGCGCTTGGGCTGCTGGGCTGTCAGGGAATATTCTTCGGCAAAATTCTGGACGACTATGTTTTTCTCGGCGAACTTTCTCTCGATGGAAGCGTGCGCTCGGTTCGCGGCGCGCTTTCCGCGGCGCTGGCCGCGCGCGAACGCGGAATCAAAAATGTGGTCGTGCCCGAAGCAAACGCGCGCGAAGCCGCCGTTGTTGAAGGCATTCGCGTCTTTTCGGTCAAGTCGTTGCCCAAAGCCGCGGACCTGATTAACTCGCCCGAATCCTTTGCGCCCGTCAGCGTCGACAGCCGGCAAATGCTTTCGGAAGCCGGTCAGTATTCGGTGGATCTGCGCGACGTGCGCGGCCAGCAATCCGCGAAACGCGCCCTCGAAGTCGCCTGCGCCGGCGGACACAATCTTCTTTTCATCGGGCCGCCGGGCGCGGGCAAAACGATGCTCGCCAAACGCATCCCCACGATTCTGCCGCCGATGTCGCTCGATGAAGCCATCGAGACCACGCGCATTCACAGCGTCGCTGGTGTTCTCGACGATTCGCGCGGCCTCGTCGCCATGCGCCCGTATCGTTCACCGCACCACACCATCAGCGATGCAGGACTCATCGGAGGCGGCGCGATTCCCCGGCCTGGCGAAGTTTCGCTCGGCCACAACGGTGTGCTGTTTCTTGACGAGCTGCCGGAATTTCAGCGCAACGTTCTCGAAGTCTTGCGGCAACCGCTCGAGGACGGAGTTGTTTGCATCGCGCGCGCCGCGCTTTCCGTGAGCTTTCCCGCGCGCTTCATGCTCGCCGCCGCGATGAATCCTTGTCCCTGCGGATTTTTCGGCGATCCCACGCGCGATTGCCATTGCACGCCGATGCAAATTCAGCGCTACGTCTCAAAAATTTCCGGCCCGCTGCTCGACCGCATCGACATTCATGTCGAAGTTCCGGCGGTAAAGTACAAAGAACTGCGCGGCGCCACGGATGCGGAACCGTCCACCTCGGTGCGTCAGCGCGTGATGGACGCGCGGCGCCTCCAACTCGATCGCTACGCCGCGGAAAAAAAAATCTACGCCAACGCGCAAATGACGCCCAAGCTTCTGCGAAAATACTGCGGCATTTCCGCTGACGGCGAAAAATTGCTCGAAACCGCGATTCAAAAACTCGGTCTTTCCGCGCGCGCGCACGACCGCATTCTGAAAGTTGCGCGCACGATAGCCGACCTCGACGGCATTCCTGATATTCAATCCCGCCAGTTAAGCGAAGCTATCCAATACCGCACTCTGGATCGCACCTACTGGGCGTAGTACCTTGCGCCCATAGCGCGCCGCGCCACGATGCGCTACGATGAGCGATGATGTCGATGACGAATGATAACGCCGCGCGATTGATTGACTTACCCGCTTCGCCCATGCGAGCATATCGTTCTTTTATTTTCATTCGGAAAATGAATGGCAACCCGCGCCCAGCGCATTGAAGTGACGCTCGAAACGCTTCTCGAGAGCGTTGATCTCGCCGAGGACATTGCTTTGCGCGTGGCCGCGGAGGCCGGCTTCGGCGACGAGGACTGCCACAAAATCGGGATGTCCGTGCGCGAGGCGGTCATCAACGCCTACAGTTACGGCAATCGCAAAGAGCGCGGCCGCAAAATTGGACTCGCGCTCGAACTGGAAGAGCGCAAACTGGTGGTGCACGTTTTGGATGAGGGCAAGAATTTCTGCCTCGCGGACGTTCCGGATCCTCTGGCGGAAGAAAATCTTCTGCGAACTTCGGGCCGCGGAATTTTTCTGATGCGCGCGTTCATGGACGAATTCGATATTCAGTGCGGCCCGAACGGCGGCACGGAATTGGTGATGAGCAAGAAGTTTCCTTCCGCGGCGAGCAATGGCGCTGCCGGAAAAGTCACCGAAATTAAGTAACGCTCGCGCATTATTCCCGTTCGAGGTCGAAATTCTTCTCGCGCTTGAACAGGATCCCGCGTTCCGTGCTAGCATTGGGAAATCCGAATTTTCCGGAGATGTGAAAAGTGGCGAAGCATATTTCCCGTCAGGAATTGAAGACAGACCAAGTCCAGGAAGCTCTGTCGCACAGCGCTGAAGCCGTGCTGTCGCACAAGACGGCGCTGATTTACGTTGTCGTTGTCGCGCTGATCATCGCGGCGGGAGTTTTCGGCTGGCAATTTTATTCGCAGCGGCAATCCGTGAAAGCATCAGCTGGATTCAATGATGCCATGCAGATTTTTCAGGCGCCGACGCTTGCGCCGGGCCAGGCACCGCAGCCGAATGAAATCAGCTACTCGGATAGTTCGAAAAAATATGAGCATGCGCTGAAGAAGTTCGAAGGTGTTGCGAATCAATATCCGCGCACGCGCGCCGGACAGCTCGCTGATTACTATTCCGCGTTGTGCCTCGAACGGCTCAATCAAAATGCGCAGGCAATCGCGTGGCTATCCAAGATTCAAAATAGCTCGAATCTTGATTTCGCGGCGATGGCGCGTTTCGAACTCGCACAGATTTATGACCATTCAGGAAATGCGGCCCAGGCTGTGCAGCTCTACAACGAACTCTTGAAGAATCCTTCGGTGCTGGCGCCGAAGCCCATGGTCATGCTGGCGCTCGCTGAACACTACCGGCAGTCGGATCCCGCGCAAGCCGCGCGGATTTTCAACCAAATCAAATCCGAGTATCCCGATACGGGCGCCGCCGACCAGGCGGATCAGCAACTCGCCCTTCTTCCAACGGGAAAATCTTAGGGCGCAGCGCAAATCCGCCGCAGACCAAACGCACAGCATGCCCGGTGATTATGCGCCAGTGGCGCGCTGGCCTTCGAGCTTCGCGGTCATCGTTATCTCAGCTTTAAGAAGCTTGGAAACAGGGCAGCCGACCTCGGCCGCTTGCGCAGCTTTCTGAAACGCAGCGTTGTCGCCGTTGGGAATGCGCGCGGTCACATCGAGATGACTTTTGGTGATGCTGAAACCGGAGTCCTGCTTTTCAAGGGTGACGGAAGCCGTGGTTTCGAGGCTCTCCGGTGTGATCCCGGCTTTTCCGAGTTCCGCCGCAAGCGCCATGGTGAAGCAGCCAGCGTGCGCGGCGGCAATTAATTCTTCGGGGTTGGTGCCGCGCTCGTTTTCGAAGCGCGTCTTGAACGAATAGGGCGATTTCGAGAGAACGCCACTCTCGGTTGAAATGTTGCCTTTGCCTTCCTTCAGCGAACCGTTCCAAACTGCCGTAGCTTTGCGTGCCATGTTTCCTCCTTGAACCTTCACTTCCTAGGGGCACTTCTTAGATGAGCATGATTAGTGTACGGCTACGCGCATGCAAGAGCCAGAGGTTCGGGAGAATTTAACTGACGGGCACGCCATAACTTCTGACGACACGCAACTCGAAATGCAGTTTGTCTACTGGATTTGGTAGACGTAGACCTCGCCTGCCGCGGTGGCTTGCGGCGGAATAGTGAGGTAAAGACGGCCGAGCTGGGGAACGAGGACTTCATTTTTCCCGCCGGGTGCGGAGGGAACTTCGCCGAGCGATTTGTAGTGGTCCGGATCAGTCTCCTCGTAAACAGCGATTGCACCTTTGTCGGCGCCGCACGCGGCGTAAATGCGTTTGTGCGCGGAGTCAAAAATCAGGTCGTCGATGCCTTTGGGAATCGGAAGAGCCTGAAGTTCCTTTCCGGTGCGCGTGTCGAAGACGACGATTTGGCCGCCGCGACAGCCAATGAAGAGACGATGAGACACTTCGTCAAGGGCCATAGCGACGTTGAATTTGCCCATGGTGACGGGCCAACTGGCGATCAGCTTGTGCGTTTTGCGATCGATGACGGAGATCTGATTTTTCGCCCGATTGTTGACGTAAATGCGCGGGCTGGATTTTTCCAACGCCATGGCTTCGAGAGTGTCGCCGTCAATTTGCGTGTCGGCGACTTTGTCGCCAGTGGTTGTGTTGACCACGCTGAACATGGAGAAAGTTTCGTGCGCGTCGCCGCCGCCGTCGTCGATATAAAGATCATGCGTGGCGGGGTCGTAGCCGATGGAGTCGGCGTCGACTTTGAGTTTAACGCTCTTCAGCAGGCGGTAGGATTTTCCATCGTAAATTTTCAGTTCACCGGCGCCGCCGTCCGTGATGTAGATGCGGTTCATATCTGCGCGGCAAAAAATTGCGTGCGGAATGCCGATGCCGGTGATGGCGCGAATGTACTGGCCAGTGCGCAGATTGAAGACGAGAACTTCGTGGGCCGTCTCGGCAGCGAGGAATACTCTGTTCCCGCGAAGGTCCACGCCGAGATGATCGAAGCGGCCCTTGACGTCGCTGGGCATTTTGTATTTCGCCACGAGTTTCAACGGGTCCGCTGCTCTGGCTGCGCCCGCCAGGCTCAACACAAAGAGAGCGGTCACAGATATTGCCATCAGCTTCTTCATTGTTGTCCTCCCATGATTCGCATGCTTTCTTTTTCATACCATAAAGCACGACGCAGCGAGAAGATTTGAACCGAAGATAAACGGAAATTAATTGTGGTTTAAGTCTGCGCGCGATTAGCGGGCGTATGCTGAGAGTTGACCGGCCCTTCGTGCAGGAACAAAGGAGAGAAAACGATGAATCGATGGATATATTTCGAGCGCGTCGTGAGAATTGCGGGAATCGCGGCGTTTGGGATTTGCTTTGTGTCCGCTGTGACGACGGCACAAACGGCGACGCACCAGATAAAGAGCATGGCGCAGAAACTGGTGGAGGACACGCACGCGCAGCATCCTGAGGCGACGGAGATTGGCATTGTCACCGTATCCCCGCGCGGATGCCGGACGATTGCATCAACTGACAGCAAAGACATCGGAGAAAAATGCGAGGCGGAGGACAGCGCGCCGATGAAGACGGGGAAGCCTTACGTGGAGAAAGAAAAAGACGGATACGACATTTCACTGCCGCTTCATGATGCGTCAGGGAAGGCGATCGGCGCGGTCGGCGTTGAATTCAAACTCGAAGCGGGGCAGACCGCAGCAAGTATGACCGCGAAGGCCAAGCAAATTGCCGGCGACATGGAGAAGCAGATCCCTTCGAAGGCTGCGCTGTCGAAGCCCGCGATGTAAGCGCGTTGGGCGATGCTAGGGGACCATCCAGGAAAGCCAGTGAGCCTGAGCGAAGGCGAGGAGGCCGACGGCACTGGCGAGAATGATGCTGTGCCAAAACATGGAGCGGAGGACTTTGCCCTCTTCGCCAATCAGGCCGACGGTAGTGACACCCACGGCGATATTCTGCGGCGAGATCATTTTGCCGGTGACACCGCCGGAGGAATTCGTCGCAGCGAGCAGCACGGGGTTGAGATGAAGCTGATGAGCAGCGGCGACTTGAAGATTGCCGAAAAGAAGATTGCTTGCCGTGTCGCTGCCGCTTAAGAAGCAGGCGATCCAGCCGAGATAACTGCTGACCAGAGGGAAAAATCCGCCAGCGCGGGCCAGCGCCGCGCCGAGCGTGTAAGCCATTCCCGAATAATTGTACAGATAGGCCAGGGCGACGATGATAACGACCGTCAGTCCGGGAATGCGCAGTTGGCGAAATGTTCTTGCGCCGGCTTGCGCGAAGATTTTTGGGCGCGCGCGAAGACAGATTGCCGTGAGCACCGTAGAGACTAGGACCGCCGTTCCGGTCGCCAAAGGCTGGAAGGCGTAAAGCGCGGCGTAGGGTTTCTGGTACAGCGTGATGAGAATCGCGTTGTGCAAACGAGGAATCGCGAAAGTGATTTGACTGAGGTTGAAAAGCTTCAGATAAGACCACAGGACCATTACGGCAGAGAGCAAAATCCAGGGGAGCCAGGCGGTGAAAGCTTCGCGCGCGGTGAGAGGAATGGAGTCCGCGATCGCGATGGCTAAGGATTTTTCTCCCGCAGGTTTCCAGATGCGCAGAAATGCCACGAGCGCGGCAATGGACGCCAATGCCGCGATGATGTCGGCTGCCCAAGGACCCCAGAAATTGGAGACCAGGAATTGCGCGAAAGCGAAGCTGAATCCCGCGACAAGGATGGCGGGCCAAGTTCGTTTTAACCCTTTGCGTCCCGCGACCACGAATACCAGATAGCCGGGCAGGATGAAGGAAATGAACGGAAGCTGCCTGCCAACCATGGAGGACAGCTTCATCAGATTGAGGCCTGTGACTCCGGCGAGCGCGACGATGGGAATGCCCAAAGCTCCAAAGGCCACGGGAGCCGTATCAGCGATTAGCGAGACGACAATCGCGCGGCGCGGCTTGAAACCCATGCCAACGAGAAGAAATGCCGTCATCGCGACGGGCGTGCCAAAACCCGCGGTGCCTTCGAGAAGCGCTCCGAAGCAGAAAGCGACGAGAATGGCTTGAATGGACGGGTCGCCCGAGGCGCGCTGCGTCATCCAGCTACGGAGCTGATCGAATTTGCCGGTCTCGACGGCGAGGTTGTAAAGCCACAGAGCCGCGAAAACGATCCACATGATCGACCAGAGGGCATAAATGACGCCGTAGAATGCGCTCCACAGCGCGAGCACGAAGGGCATGCGCCAAACAAAAACGGCGAGGGCTCCAGCGGAAAGCAAACCGCACGCGGTGGAAAGCAGGCCGCTCTTGCGGAAGCCTCCCATCAATGTGAGAACAATGGCGAGAGGAACCACGGCGACAAGCGCAGACAGCACCATCGAGTGCAAGGGGTCGAGCGGCTGCGGCCAAATTAGCGCGAGTGTCATTCGTCGAATACCATGGGAATCAAAGGGCCGGGGCGGGATTCTAGCATTGAAATCGAATTGAAGAGCTGGGAGTGACACGTGACCGGCTAGTGGGGCGTGGCGAGACCAGTTACAATGGCTGGATGGACGCCGCCGCAAATCTTGCTGCGTACGCGATGGATGTACGCAAGTCGCGCGGGCGGCGATATCCGGAGCCGCAGCATCCGTACCGCAACGACTACGCGCGCGACCGCGACCGCGTGGTGCATTCGCGGGCTTTCCGGCGGCTCGAAGCGAAGACGCAAGTTTTCACCACGCGCTTCTCGGACCATTTCCGCAACCGGCTGACGCACACGCTCGAAGTGGCGCAGATTGGGCGCACGGTGGCTGGCGCGTTGCGGCTGAACAGCGATCTCGTCGAGGCGCTAGCATTGGTCCATGATATTGGGCATCCGCCGTTTGGGCATGCTGGCGAGAATCGGCTGGATGCGCGAATGCGCGAGCATGGCGGCCGCTTCAATCACAATCTGCACGCGCTGCATATCGTGGAAAAATTCGAACAGCGGTACCTGGAGTTTCCCGGCTTGAATCTGACGTTTGAGGTGCGCGAAGGAATCATCAAGCATTCGCGAGACTATTCGGTTTCGGAATATCCCGAGCTGACGGAATATCTGCTGGATCAGCGGCCACCGCTCGAAGCGCAGCTGATTGATTTGGTGGACGAGATTGCGTACAACACAGCGGACTTGGACGATGGATTCGAGGCGCGAATTGTGGATTTGGACGACCTGGTGGCAACCGTGCCCGTCTTTAGCGAGGCTTACAAAGATGTAGACGCGCGTTACCCGGGTGGACGCCGGAAATTGAAATTCAATGAGGCGCTGAAAAGCGTTCTCGATATCTTCGCGACCGACTTAATTGAGCAGACACGCGAGGCTGTTGTTCGCGCGGGAGCCACCAGCGTTGAGGATATTCGCCGGCGTCCGGAGCGGCTGGCCGCTTTTTCATCATTGGTGATGAAGCAGAATGCGGCGCTCAAGGAATTCCTGCGGACTCGACTGTACGAGAATCCCGCAATTATCGAGGATCGCGACCGCAGCGTCGCGGCGCTCGACGAGCTTTTTGTGCTGTACATGGAGCACCCGGAGCGGATGCCGCGCGCTTACGCGGATGAGGCGCGTCGAGAATCGCTCCATCGCGTCGTATGCGATTATATCGCGGGGATGACGGACAACTACCTGCTGCAGCAGCACGAAAAGGAATTCGGCAGATTGAAGCCGCGCGTTGCGCGATAAATAAAAGCTCCGTCAGGCATGTGTATCACCTTCTGGCGTATATCCTGAGCAGGAGAGCACGGGGACACGCGGATACTTGGGGAAGGCGGGATCGGTTTCGGAGAGTTTACAGAGGAAAAATAGGGAGCCACGCGAGGATTTGATTCGGCGCGAGTGAATGCAATCGGCGCAGAGGCCGACGCGCGACAACTCGTTCTCGCGAGCGCCCGAGTCCATGGGATGAGCATATCGCATTTGAAGCCCATGCAGATTCTCAGCAGAGAAGTGGGCGAGCGCCCGACACTGGTCTTTGGGCGGTGAGTATCCGATTCGCGTCATAAGCGCGGTTTTGGGGCGGCTTCCTTGACATTGCGCGACCGCACCTTATAATGGCTTTTCACTCTTTCCCTGGGAATTTTAGATGTTTCTCGACGTACACGAACTCGCCACAAGGAAAATCCGCATCCGGAAGAATTACGCTCCGGGCACACTCGATTTCCATTCAGGCGAATTCCATCAGGTGGAACCGCTGGACGTGCGCGCGACGGCGGAACTAGTTGACGACCAAATCCGGATCTATGGCACGTTTCACACGCGGTTGGAAATGGTGTGCGCGCGATGCCTGGAGATTGTGGTGGAGGAAGTGAGCAAGAATTTCGATCTGTTTTACCGTCCCATGAATTCGGTGAGCAGGGAAGAGGAATTCCGTTTGAATCTAGATGATACGGAGATTGCTTTTTTTGAGGGCGATGGATTGTTTCTAGCCGATGTGCTGGCCGAGCAGGTGAATTTGTCGCTTCCGATGAAGGTGATTTGCCGCAGTGATTGCCGGGGGCTTTGCCCGCACTGCGGGGTGAACTTGAATCAGGAAGAGTGCCGCTGCGAAACCCATGCCGCCGACCCACGCCTGGCGCCGCTCGCACGCCTAAAGCAAGACTGGTCGAAAAAGCAATAAAAGAGGCCTTAGGAAGAATTTTTCAGGCAGGACGCTGTGCGTCCCCGCCAATAGGAGCAGGAATGCCGAATCCGAAACGACGTCACTCGAAAAGACGGAGCAGCACGCGGAGGGCGCACGACCATCTGACAGCGCCGACGATTTCAAAGTGTCCGCATTGCCACGAGCCCAAGTTGCCCCATCGCGCATGCCCGCATTGCGGATACTACAAGGGCCGCGCAGTGGTGGATACCTCGGCTTGATTTAAACACGGGTAGTTCCTGCTATATTCCTGCTACTGTTGAGCAGTGATCCGATGATTACGATTGCGCTGGACGCCATGGGGGGCGACCACGCTCCTCGCGCCGAAGTCGAAGGCGCAGTGCTTGCCGCACGTCAGTATGGCGTGCGCATCGTGCTGGTCGGTATCGAGTCCAAAATACGCGCCGAGCTGAATCGGCATTCCCATCGCGGGCTTTCCATCGAGGTCGTCAATGCCACGGAAGTGATCACGATGGAGGACTCGCCGTCCCACGCGTTTCGCAAGAAACGCGACAGCTCGGTCCATGTGGGCGCGAAGATGGTCAGAGATGGAAAGGCGGATGCGTTGGTGAGCGCGGGGAATACCGGAGCGGTGATGGCGATTGCGCGCTTTGTGCTGGGCCAGTTGCCTTCGGTGGACCGTCCGGCGCTGGCGGCCGCGTTTCCGACGGCCAAAGGCAATCCCGCGGTGTTGCTGGATGTGGGTGCGAATGTGGATTCGAAGCCCGAGCAACTGGAGCAATTCGCCATCATGGGAGAGATTTACTACCGCACGATCTTCGGCACGCGGCGGCCACGGGTAGCGATTCTCTCGATTGGCGAAGAGGAGATGAAGGGTAACGAGCTCACTCGCGAAGCATCGAACAGATTAAAGCAGACGGGCTTAAACTTTACGGGAAACGTGGAGGGCAAGGATTTTTTCAAGGGCAACGTGGACGTGATCGTCTGCGACGGCTTCATCGGCAACATTGTGCTGAAGATCAGCGAGGGGCTTGTGGAACATGTTGGGGGAATGTTGAAGAAAGCGTTGAAAAGCAGCGTGAGCGCGAAGGTGGGTTATGTGCTGTCGCGGCACGCATTCGATGAGTTCCGGAAGAAAATTGATTACTCGGAGTATGGAGGCGTGCCACTGTTGGGCGTGCGGGGAATCACGGTGATTGGGCACGGCCGCTCGAATTCAAACGCCATCAAGAATGCCATTCGCGTGGCGGGCGAGCTTTGCCGCGCGAAAGTGAACGAAAAGATCGAACAGGAGCTTTCCGCAGTAGGGGCCGGGGTTCGCGCCTGAACCAGCAAATCGGGCTGGCTGGACATTCCATCCAAAGAGAGATAGAACCGGCCTAAGGGTTGTCTGCCGGGATGTATCGCAAAATGGGACGCGCATGAGTAAAATCGCATTTCTTTTTCCAGGACAGGCCTCGCAATATCCGGGCATGGGCCGCGATCTCGCGGAGAAATTTTCAACTGCCCGCAGAGTGTTTGAGTTGGCGGATGCAGCGCTGGGATTTTCTCTTTCGCATATTTGCTTCGAGGGCAGCGAAGAAGAACTCAAACTCACGGAAAACACGCAACCCGCCATCCTGGCTGTCTCGATCGCGGCTTTTCGCGTGCTGGAAGAAAGTGGCGTGACGCCGGATTTTGTGGCGGGGCACAGCCTGGGAGAGTACTCGGGGCTGGTCGCGGCCGGGAGTCTGGATTTCAGCGCGGCGGTGAAGCTGGTGCGAGAGCGTGGACGTTACATGCAGGAGGCCGTGGCGCCGGGAGAGGGCGCGATGGCTGCGATTCTGGGACTCGCGCCCGCGGAGGTTGCGACGATCTGCAAAAAAGCGGCGGACACGCAAATTGTTGCGCCAGCAAACCTGAATTCCTCGGAGCAGACGGTGATTTCCGGAAACGCCGCGGCGGTGAAGTGCGCGGTGGAGATCGCTTCGCAGAGCGGGGCCAAGCGCGCGGTGATGTTGCCGGTATCCGCGCCGTTCCATTGCGAGTTGATGAAGCCAGCCGAGGAACGGCTGGAACGCGATCTGCGCGCGACACAGTTTGGGGCGCTGCGCTTTCCGCTGATCACGAACGTGGATGCGGAAGCGATTACGACGGGAGATGAAGCACGCGAGGCGCTGATTCGTCAGGTATGCTCGGCGGTCCGCTGGGAAGAATCGATTCACGAAATGATTGCGCAGGACGCGCGCATATTCGTGGAGGTGGGGCCGGGACGCGTTTTGAGCGGGCTTCTGCGGCAGATCGACCGTTCGGTGCGGAGCTTTAATGTTGAGGACTCGGCGAGTCTGCAGGCCACGCTGGAAAAGATTGCCAAGGCGCGCGCGGAGATTTCCGAAGCGTGATCGAATTCTGCAAACCTAAGGATTAACAAAATGTTTTCGTTGCAAGGAAAAGTTGCGATTGTGACGGGCGCGTCGCAAGGGATTGGACGCGGGACGGCGGTAGCGCTGGCGGCGGCGGGCGCGCGCGTTGCCGCGGCGGCACGCAGCGAAGAGAAACTCGCGGCAGTGGTTAAGGAGATCGAGTCCGCCGGCGGCGAAGCCTTGGCGGTGAAAATGGACGTGGCGGAGCCTGAGCAGATCAAGGCCGGGTTTCAGCAGGCGCTGGCGAAGTTTGGGCGACTCGATATTCTGGTCAACAATGCTGCTATTACGCGCGATGGGCTTGCGCTGCGCATGAAGTTGGAGGATTGGGAGGCGGTTCTGCGCACGAACTTGACCGCCGCGCATCTGTGCACGCAGCAGGCGCTGTCGACGATGATGAAGCAGCGTTGGGGACGCATCATTAACATTACTTCCGTGGTGGCCGAAACGGGGAACGCCGGGCAATCGAATTACGTAGCGGCGAAAGCTGGACTGATCGGCCTGACGCGCGCCATTGCCACAGAAATGGCTTCGCGCAATATCACGGTGAATGCGGTGGCGCCGGGATTCATTGCGACGCCGATGACCGCGCCGCTGCCGGACAAAGTGAAGGATGAATTGAAGGCGCGCATTCCGCTCGGGCGGTTCGGAACCGAAAATGATGTTGCCGCCGCGATTGTTTTTTTAGCAAGCGAGGAAGCTGGATACATCACGGGGCACGTTCTCGACGTGAACGGCGGAATGCGGATGGGGTAGTGTTTGAAATGCGTTGGGGCACAAGAGAGCGCGGGAAAGGCAAGTAAGTGTCGATCAAAAGTTACAAGGATCTTTTGGCATTGAAAGAAGCGGGGCGCATCGTTCGTCTGGCGCTGCAGGCGATGGCTGAACGCGTGCGCGCGGGCGTGACGACGGCGGAGCTGGCCGATATCGGCGGCAAGGTGATGCGAGAGAATGGAGCGCAATCGGCGCCAAGGATGGTTTACGGTTTTCCAGGCGATGTGCTGATCAGCTTGAATGACGAAGCGGTGCACGGGATTCCGTCGGTTTCACGGAAAATTCGAGCGGGCGATTTGGTGAAACTGGATGTGACGTTCGAGAAAAACGGTTACATGGCGGACGCAGCGGTCACCGTGCCGGTCGAGCCAGTTTCCGACGAAGCGCGCAGACTGGTAGCATGTGCGGAACGCGCGTTTGGGGAGGCGATGAAAGTGGCGCGCGCAAACCGTCCCGTGAATGAAATTGGGCGCGTGGTGGAGCAGGAGGTGCGGCGCAGCGGTTTTCGCGTGATTCGTGAGCTGGGCGGGCACGGCATCGGCCACACGATTCACGAACTTCCGAGCGTGCCGAATTTCAACGACCCGAGCGTGACGCAACGGCTGACGGAAGGCCTGGTGATTACGGTCGAGCCAATCATTGCGATGGGGTCTGGAAGACCAGTCGACAGCGGGGACGGGTGGACGGTGAAGACGGCGGATGGAAGCCTTTCAGCGCATTACGAGCACACGCTGGTGATCACGGATGGCGCGCCGTTGTTGCTGACCGCGGCGTGACTGCGTTCCCGCTAGACAATACCTGCGTGAATGCGTACATTAGGCGGCTCTGTGGTTGACCTGATTTGGCGGGCCGCATAGAATGATTCGGGCTTGAAACGCCGGGGGAAGCCGCCCGGTTGGCTCATATTCGAATAAACGAACGCCGAAAGCGGAGGAAGAAACAGAATGGCCAGCGTCGAAGAACGCGTGAAACAGATTATCGTCGAACAGCTCGGTGTGGATGAAGGCGAAGTGACGCCTACGGCTTCGTTTGTGGACGATCTCGGCGCCGATTCGCTCGACATCGTCGAACTCGTGATGGCCTTCGAAGAAGCGTTCGGCATCGAAATACCCGATGAGGACGCAGAAAAGATCGCCACGGTGAAGGACGCCATCGCGTACATCGACAAGCACGCCAAGGAAAAAAAATAACTCGCCGGGCCTCAGAGCTCCACGAGGAGAAAACTCCGCATTGAATCGCCGGGTTGTCGTCACAGGAGTCGGGTTGGTCTGCGCCTGCGGGATTGGCACGGAAGAAGTCTGGAAAAATCTGCTTGCCGGGCAGAGTGGCATCGCTCCCATCACTCAGTTTGATGCCACAGGTTTCGACTGCACCTTTGCAGGCGAAGTCAAAGGTTTCGATCCGTTCCAGTGGATCGAGAAAAAAGAAGTGAAGAAGATGGCCCGGTTTATTCATCTGGCCATTGGCGCCACGGATTTCGCGATGAAGATGGCGGCGCTCGAAATCACTCCAGAGATTGCCGACGCCACAGGCGTTTATATTTCGTCGGGCATCGGCGGATTCGACGTGATCGAGCGCGAGCACAGCAAATTGATTCAAGGTGGTCCGGGCAAGATTTCTCCGTTTTTCATTCCTTCCGCGATTATCAATCTGGCCTCGGGGCAAATTTCGATTCGCTATGGCGCCAAGGGGCCGAATTCGGCGACGGCGACGGCGTGCTCTGCGTCGGCACATGCGATCGGCGACGCCTTCAAAATCATTCAGCGCTGCGACGCGGAAGTGATGATCGCGGGCGGCTCGGAAGCGGCGATAACGCCGATGGGCGTGGGCGGATTTGCAGCGATGAAAGCGCTGTCGACTCGCAATGACGAGCCGGCGCGGGCCAGCCGGCCATTCGACGCGCAGCGCGACGGCTTCGTAATCGGCGAGGGCTCGGGCGTGGTGATCCTTGAATCGCTCGAACATGCGCAGCGGCGCGGTGCGAATATTCTGGCGGAAATCGTGGGATACGGAATGACGGCGGACGCTTTTCACATGACGCAGCCAGCGGAAAATGGCGATGGGGCCTACCGCGTGATGCTCGCGTCTTTGAAGGATGCGGAAATCGCGCCAGCAGAAGTCGGTTACGTGAACGCGCACGGCACTTCGACGCAGATTGGCGACGCGATTGAGACGGTGGCGATCAAGCGCACGTTTGGCGACCAGGCAAAGAAAATCCCGGTCAGCTCGACGAAATCGATGACGGGGCATGTGCTCGGCGGAGCCGGGGGCTTGGAGGCGGGCATCAGCGTGCTTGCGCTGCGCGACCAGATTTTGCCGCCGACGATCAATTACGAAAATCCTGATCCGGCGTGCGATCTCGATTACGTTCCGAACCAAGCGCGTAAAGCGAATATTCGCTACGTGCTGTCGAATTCATTCGGATTCGGCGGCACGAACGCGTCGCTCGTTTTCAAGCTTTGGGAAGGCCGCTGAAAGAGTTTTCGGAGGCTTCGTTGAACGTTGTTGTCTGCGTGAAACAAGTTCCCGCGAAGGATGCGCCGCTTGCCATTGACGCGAGCGGAACGTGGATTCGCGAGACGGACATAAGCTTCGAGACGAATGAGCCGGACACGTTCGCCCTGGAAGAAGCGCTGCGGTTGAAGGAGAAACACGGCGGGGAAGTGGTGGCGATTTCGATGGGCCCCGAGCGAGTAAAGCAGACGATCAAGGAAGCTCTCGCCAAAGGCGCGGATCGCGGCATTCACGTCACGGACGATAAATTCCACGCGCTCGACCCCCTGGCTTCGGCGCGCTCGCTGGCCGCGGCAATCAAAAAAGAGAAATTCGATTTGATTCTCACAGGCTTGCAGAGCGATGACCACGGCTTCGGCCAGACGGGAGTGCTGCTGGCGGAATTGCTTGGGCTGCCGCACGCGACGATTATTATGTCGATCGAAGCGCAGGGCGATCATTTGCGCCTGAAGCGCGAACTCGAAGCAGGATGGTTTCAGTGGGTCGAGCTGCCGCTGCCGGCTGTGCTGACGATTCAGTCGGGCATCAACAAGCCGCGCTATGCGACGCTCAAGGGCATCATGGCGGCGAAGAAAAAAGAGATTGCCGCGGTCACGCGCGAATCGTTGGGCGTGCCAGCGGAGTTGACGCAACGCGTGGAACGCATTTACGTGCCCCACAAAACGAAAAAAACGGAATTCATCACTGGAACGCCGAAAGAAATCGCGGTCAAGTTGGTGGAAAAATTGAAACACGAAGCGCGTGTGCTGTAAGCGGACTGTGAAATGAAAATTTTGCTCATCACGGAACAGCGCGACGCAAAGTGGAACAAAGTCAGCTTCGAAACTTTGGCTGCGGCGCAGCAAATCGCATCGGAGACGAAGGGCTCCCTCTCGGGTGTGGTGATTGGACAAGGGGTCGGTGCGCTCGCGGATGAACTGGCCGGGTATCAGCTCGATGAAATGCTTCTTGTCGAGAGCGCGTTGCTCGAAAGATATACGCCGGACGGTTATTCGATTGCGCTGAAGCAGGTGATCGAGCAAGCCAAGCCCGATCTGGTTTTATTCCCGCACACGTATCAAGTGCGCGATTTTGCGCCGAAACTTGCGGCGTCGATGGGCAAGGGAATGATCGGCGATTGCGTGGCATGTCGTTACGAAAGCGGCAAACTGGTTTTCGTGCGGCAGATGTTTCAGGGACGCACGGCCGCCGATGTTGTGTTTCAAGGCGACGCGCCGTGGTTCGCTTCGTTCCAGGCGGGAGCGTTTCGCGCCGACCTCGCTGCAAAAAAATCGAACGGAAAAGCGGCGATGAAGCCCGTGAGCGTTGAGTTGAAGCCGGAACAGATTCGGACCAAGCCGCTCGAACTTTTCCGCGAGGCGAAGCAGGCGGTGGATCTGACGCAGGCGCCGATTCTGGTTTCGGTCGGACGCGGAATCAAAGCGCCGGAGAATATTCCGCTGGCGGAAAAACTGGCGAAAGCAATAGGAGGCGAATTGTCCGCGTCGCGTCCTATTTGCGACGAAGGCTGGCTGCCCATGGACCGGCAAATCGGGAGCTCCGGGCAGACCGTTTCGCCGAAACTGTATTTGGCGCTGGGAATCAGCGGCGCGATCCAGCACGTCGTGGGGATGAAAGGCTCGCGAACGATTGTTGCGATCAATAAGGATCAGAACGCGCCGATTTTTGAGATCGCCGACTACGGCGTGGTAGGCGACCTCTTCGAAATTGTTCCAGCGCTGACCGAGGAAGTCGAAAAGTCCAAGTCAAGCTAGCCGCAGCCGCAGTGTCCATTTTCGCGACATCCCTTCCGCAAGCGGGCATCTGTTCAACGTGACATTCATCTTGCACAACGTAAATAACTGAATCTAAAGCGCTCTCCCGCTGAGTTGGTGGCAAGCCATCTGCATGGTGCTCAAGGCGGGGTGTTTCCCGGCTTGCTTACAACGTGCTGGCAGGTAAGTCGAGAGTTCAGGAGACGATATGTCAACTCTATTTCAAGACTTGCGGTACGCCGCGCGCATGCTGGCGAAAGCGCCGGGGTTTACGGCCATCGCGATCATCACGCTTGCTCTGGGCATCGGCGCAAACGCGGCAATTTTCAGCGTGGCCGACGCGCTGCTGCTCCGTCCGGAGCCGTTTCCGAATCTCGGGCGATTGGTGCTGATGTTTAACAGGGTTGCTCCCCTCACCAATGAGAACGAGATGTATCCGGCCGATTACGAGGCGATACGGGCGCAAAGCCGTTCGTTCGAACAGCTGGGCGCCTACTTCAATCGCAACGTGAGCCTCACCGGGCAGGGCAATCCCGAGCGTGAGCAGGCGGCCAAGGTGACCACGAATTTCTTCGACATGCTCGGCGTCAAACCGCTGCTCGGGCGCGGTTTTACTGCGGACGAGGGCGCCCCCGGGCGCGATGATGAAACCGTACTCGGTTACGGCTTGTGGCAGAGCAAATTCGGCGGCGACCCGAACATTATCGGCAAAGAAATACACATCAACGGGCAGAGTTTCACAATTATCGGTGTGATGGGCACAGATTTCAATTATCCGCCGGCCACGAATCTTTGGACGCCAATTGCGTTCGTCGACGCCGACAAGTCTGATCGCAGCAACAATTACATTCTCCCAATCGGATTGTTGAAGCCCGGAGTCTCAGTTTCTCAAGCCGTTGTGGAACTGACGGGAATCGGTCAGCGGCTGGCCAAAGAATTTCCGAGAACGGATGGGAAAATGGAAATTCGTACGGTTGCATTCCGTACGTACGCGACCGACGAGCAGACCCATAATTTCATGCTCCTGCTGCTCGCGGCCGTTGGATTTGTGCTGCTCATTGCCTGCGCCAATGTGGCGAATTTGCAATTGGCGCGCGTCGCGGGACGCGATCGTGAAATTGCATTACGCGCGGCGCTCGGAGCGAGCCGCTGGCGCGTAGTACGTCAGTTGCTCACCGAAAGCGTGATGCTCTCTCTGGCGGGGGCGATAGGGGGTTTATTTCTGGCGCAATGGGCGGTCGCACTGATTGTTTCAAAAATGCCGGCGGAGCTTTCGCAGTATGTTGCGGGATGGAATCGCATCGCGCTCGATTGGCGCGCCGTTGTGTACACCACGGTGATTGCCGTGCTGGCCGGGATCATCGCGGGGCTGGCGCCAGCGCTCGGGCACTCAAGACCGGATATCTCCAACGCCTTGAAAGAAGGAGGTCGCGGCGGTACAGGCCGCCGTTCGCACCGGCTGCGCAGTGTGCTGGTGGTTACAGAAGTCGCCGCTTCGTTGGTGCTGCTGGTCGCAGCGGGATTACTGGTGAAAGGATTTCGCGCCTTGCTGGATGAAAATCAGCGATTCTCGCCGCAGAGCTTGTTGACTATGAATATTGGCCTTCCGCCAGCGAGATACTCGGGCCAGCCGCAGCTCGTCGCGTTTTATCAGGCGGCGCTGGGAAAACTGTCGGCGATTCCGGGTGTGGAATCGGCATCGGTCGTCACTGCTGTGCCGGATTCCGACAATTTTAGCTATCACCCGTTCACCGGCGAAGGCAAACTCTGGACGCAGGACATGGGCCATATTGCGCTCGAGGAGTCGATCAGCCCGAATTACTTCCGCACACTCCGTCTGCCGCTGCTGCGCGGCCGCGAATTCACGGATGCCGATGGAGCAACTTCCTTGCGCGTAGCGATCATCAACCGTTCGCTGGCAGAGCGTTACTGGTTCGGTGAGGATGTCATCGGGAAACACATTAAGCGGGGACGGCCCGATTCGAAAGAGCCGTGGCTGACGATTGTCGGCGTGGTTTCCGACGCAAAATATAATCCATATTGGCAAGACATCGATGGCGCCGTCTACGTTCCGTACACGCAAGAGGTGCTCGCGAATATGTCGTTTCTTTTGCGCACCAAAGACGATCCACTTAGCTTCGTTCCGGCGGTGCGAGCGAAAATTCGCGAGGTGGATGCGAATCAGCCGATTTATGAACCGAAGACGCTGGCACGGCTCACTCATGAAGAGCTGATCGGGATTTCCTTCGTTGCGGGAATCATGGCAGCCCTCGGACTGATTGCATTGGCGCTCGCGTCCGCCGGCGTTTATGGCGTGATGGCGCATTCAGTGACTGAGAGAACCCATGAAATCGGAATTCGATTGACTTTGGGAGCCGAGCCACACCAAGTGCTGCGCTGGATTGCGGGACGCGGAATCCGTCTGGCGGGAATCGGCCTGGGCATCGGCTTGGCGATCGCGTTTGCGGCGGCGCGGCTGCTATCGAGCTTGATGATGGGTGTTTCAGCCACGGACCCTCTGATTTTTGCAGGAATCCCCGTACTGTTGGCGGCGATTGCGCTGGCGGCGTGCTACATTCCGGCGCGGCGGGCAATGAAAGTGGATCCCATGGTGGCGTTGCGGTACGAATGATTCGGGAGGTTCAATGAACACGCTGCTGCAGGACATACGATACGGTTTGCGAATGCTGGCGAAATCGCCGGGATTCACGGCGATTGCGATTCTGACGCTGGCGCTCGGGATCGGGGCGAACACGGCGATTTTTTCTTTCACCGACCAAATCCTGCTGCGCAATTTGCCGGTGCCGAATCCGCAGCAGCTCGTGGTGCTGCGTTCGCCGGGGCGCGTTCATGGCCGCACGTGGAGCGATACCGATAATGGCGCCCAGGCATTTTCCTATCCGATGTATAGAGATTTGCGGGGCCGCGCCTCCGTTTTCTCTGGGTTGCTCGCGTGTTTTGGCGTGGATGTGAACATCACCGGGCACGGCTCGACGCAGAGCGCACACGGTGAACTGGTTAGCGGGAATTTTTTCGAGACGCTCGAAGTGCGGCCGGCGCTGGGGCGCGTGTTCACGGCGAGCGATGAGACGGCACCGGGAGCAAATCCTGTCGCGGTGTTGAGCTACGGCTACTGGACGCGGCAGTTCGGCGCGAATCCGTCGATTTTGAACCAACTTCTCGTCGTCAACGGAATTCCGCTTACGGTGGTTGGCGTAGCGCGCGAGGGATTTGACGGCGTGCAAGTCGGCTACACGCCGGACATTTTCGTTCCCCTTACCATGAAGGCGAAAATCTCGCCGGACGATCAACTATCGCTCGCGCAGCGCACTGACCATTGGATTGCGATTCTTGGCAGACTGAATCCGCGAATTTCGCGCAAAAAAGCGCAGGCGGCATTGCAACCCATTTACGCGCCGCTTCTCGAAGAGGACGCAAAGCTGTTGAAGCTTTCGGGCAATGATTTGAGGCTATATCTTGCCCGGCCATTGCAACTGACCGCTGGCTCGCACGGTCGAGCGGTTTTGCAGCATGATGCCGAAGAACCGCTGCTGGTGCTGATGGGCATGGTCGGTTTGGTGCTGCTGATTGCCTGCGCGAATCTGGCTGGATTGCTGGTGGCGCGCGGAGAAGCGCGTCAGCGGGAGATCGCGGTGCGTCTGGCGTTGGGCGCGAGCCGCAGGAGATTAGTTCGGCAACTGCTGACAGAGAGTTTGCTGATCGGCATAGGGGGAGGCGCGGCCGGAGTGGCGCTGGCCTTGTGGTGCCTGAACGCGATGGTAGGCGCGATTCCGCCGGACCAGGGAATGCTGGGCCTCGCGCGCAGCCTCGATCTTCGCGTGCTGCTCTTCGCGATTGCGCTGGCGATTTTGACGAGCATGCTTTTTGGGCTTGTGCCTGCGCTGCGGGCGACGCGCGTCGATTTGCAGTCAACGCTCAAGGATCAAGGGTCGAGCGTTTCCGAGGGCCGCTCAAACGTGCGGCTGCGCAAGATCCTGATTATTGCGCAAGTGGCGCTCACCGCGGTGATGCTGGCGGGGGCGGGGCTTTTGGCGCGCACACTGTCAAATCTCGAACACACAAATCTCGGCGTGGAGACAGATCACGTCCTGCAATTTGGCGTCGCGCCGGGACTGAACGGCGAATCGCCCGCGCAGACGATTGCGTTCGCTGATCGCGCCCGCCAAGAACTTGCCGCGCTGCCGGGGGTGCGTTCGGTGAGCGCATCGTTCCTCACACTGTTTTCGAACAGCGATTCTTCCTCCAACATCACGCCGGAAGGCTACGCCGTGCATCCCGACGAAGACACTAACGTGCTGACAAATGCAGTCGGCCCGGATTACTTTTCGACCATGGGCATTCCGTTGATCGCCGGAAGGGAATTCACTGAAGCGGACACGGCGAAAAGCCAAAACGTAATCATCATCAACGAAAAGCTCGCACGACGATTTTTCGCGGGGCGCAATCCAATTGGACTGCGCATCGCGTTCGGGGCCGGAAACAGTGTTCATCCCGACATGGAAATTGTGGGCGTAGTGGCGGACAGCAAATGGGACGGACCGCGCGCCGCGATTTCGCCATTCATGTATCAGCCGTACTCGCAATTTCCGCAGTTGAGCTTTCTGACGTTTTACGTGCGGACGGAGCGCGGCGCTGCAGCCATGGCGGCAACTTTGCGAGCGCGTGTCGCGCAGCTGGATCCGAATCTGCCAGTGAAGGGCATGATGACGCTGAACGAGCAGGTCGGCGACTCGATGTTCAGCGACCGGCTGGTTGCGATTCTGTCGATTTCGCTGGCGCTGCTGGCGGCGCTGCTGGCGGCGTTGGGGCTTTACGGCGTGTTGTCGTATGTAGTGGCGCGGCGCACGCGGGAAATCGGAATTCGCATGGCGCTGGGCGGGCAGCGCGCGGACATTCTGCGCCTCGTTCTGGGCCAGGGTGCGCAACTCACGGCGATTGGAGGAGTGGTCGGCATCGTGGTGGCGCTGACTCTGGCGCGACTGATGTCTAGTTTGCTTTTCGGCGTGAGCGTCCATGATCCGCTGACATTTGTTGCGGTGGCGGTTCTGCTAGGGATCGTGTCGGGCGCGGCGTGTTACATCCCGGCACGGCGGGCAGTGCGTGTGAATCCGATCGTCGCGCTGAGGTACGAATAGTTGAAAGTTGACAGTTGATAGCCGAAAGTCGAAAGGCCAAGGACCAAAGACGAAGTGTAAGACCGTCGCGGCAGTCTGGGTTCTTCCATCTGCTACAATAATCGCGTATGCCTGTGGAACGGGAAACGCTTGAAGCCGACGTGCTCATCGTCGGCGCCGGACCCGCGGGACTTGCCTGCGCGCTGCATCTTTCACGCCTGATCGAGCAGCACAATTCCGCAGGTCGCTCGCCGCAGCTCTCTCCTGACAATGTTTACGTTCTCGAAAAAGCGCGCGAGCTGGGCGCGCACCAACTCTCCGGCGCGATCATGGACCCGTGCGCGCTTCGCGAGCTTGTGCCGGATTTTGAGAAGTCGGCGCCACTCGACACGCCCGTAACCGGCGACGCCTTTTATTTCTTTACCGGGAGCCGCGAGTGGAAGCTACCCATCACTCCGCCGCCGTTCAAAAATCATGGCAACTATGTGGTGTCGCTCAGCAAGCTGGTGAAATGGCTCGGCGGGCTGGTTGAAAAGGCCGGCGTGAATGTGTTCACGCAATTCGCGGGCGCCTCGCTGATCTACGAAGGCAATCGAGTTGCGGGCGTGATTACGGGAGACAAAGGCGTCGATAAGAACGGCGAGCCCAAAGACAACTTCACGCCCGGCTATGAACTGCGGTCGAAAATTACCGTGCTCGCCGAAGGACCGCGCGGCTCTTTGACAAAGGAAGTCGTCAATCATCTGCATCTCGACGGCGTGAACCCGCAGTCCTATGGCATCGGCATCAAGGAATTGTGGGACGTGCAGCCGGGGAAGATCGAGACAGGCTTCGTGGCGCATACGGTGGGCTGGCCGCTCGATTCGGATAAATATGGCGGCGGCTGGATCTATGGAATGCGCGACAATCGCGTTTCTTTGGGAATGGTCATCGCGCTGGAATACAAAGATTCGCTGTTCGATCCGCATGAAGCATTTCAGAAATTCAAGACGCATCCGTACATCCGGCGGATTTTGGAAGGCGGGAAGCTGGTGCGCTACGGGGCGAAGACAGTTCCCTATGGCGGATGGTACTCGATGCCGCGAAATTATTTCGATGGCGGCCTGATCATCGGCGATTCAGCAAGTCTGCTGAACTCGCAGCGGCTCAAGGGCATTCATACCGCAATCAAGAGCGGAATGCTGGCCGCCGAAACGATTTACGAGGCGCTCGTCGCAGGAGATACTTCGTCCAAAACGCTGAGCGGGTTTCAGAAGAAGATCGAAGCGAGTTGGATCAAGCCAGAGCTTTGGGCCGTTCGAAATTTTCATCAGGGATTTCGCAAAGGGCTGTGGCGCGGCGTTGTGAATGCGGGGCTGCAATTCATCACCGGAGGGCGGGGGCTCGTTGACCCA
>DASYYI010000274.1:0-22703 GCA_035933995.1 Candidatus Acidiferrales bacterium
GGATTTTGGGCCACCGTCTCGCTGAATATTCCCGACTTCACGCGTTACGCGCGCTCGCAGCGCGACCAGATTGTCGGCCAGGCGCTCGGCCTTCCGGCGACGATGACGTTTTATTCGTTCATCGGCATCGCAGTCACTTCCGCGACCACCATTATTTTTGGCGAGGCCCTGTGGGACCCAGTCAAAGTGCTCGCGCGGCTCGGCCATCCTTGGGCCGTTGTGCTGGCGATGATTGCGCTGCTCGTGGCGACGCTCAACGTCAACGTCGCCGCAAACGTCGTCTCTCCGTCGAACGATTTCTCGAATCTTTCTCCGCGGCGCATCAGCTTTCGCACCGGCGGTTTGATTACTTGCGCGATGGGAATCGCGATGCAGCCGTGGAAGCTGATGGCGAATTATGGCAGCTATATTTTCGGCTGGCTCGTGGGTTATTCCGGATTTCTCGGACCGATTGCGGGAATTTTGATCTGCGATTATTTTGTGTTGCGTGGCAAAGTGCTCGCACCGCAGGATCTTTACAGGCGCGGTGGCCAGTACGAATATTCGCGCGGAATTAATTGGCAGGCAATCGTTGCGCTGGCTCTGGGTGTGGGCGTGGCTTTTATTGGTTTGATTGTTCCGCCGCTGCGCGTCTTGTATAACTACGCGTGGTTCGTCGGATTCGCAGTCAGCTTCGCCGCGTATTTCGTTTTGATGAGCAGTTTCCAGCGGCTCAACGAAGCGGCAAACTAAAGAGGAGCAATTCATGGACTTCGGCATCACAATCAAACCGGACATGTCAATCGAACGCATCGTGAGTCTCGCGAAGCAGGCCGAGGCGGGCGGATTCAAATACGGCTGGATGTTCGATTCGCATGTGATTTGGATGGATCCGTTTCCGCTGCTGACGCTGATGGCCGCGAACACGCGAACCATGCGGCTGGGAACGTGCGTCACAAATCCGGCGGTGCGCGACGTCACGGTGGCCTCGAGCTTGTTCGCCACATTGAATCTGGCGTCGCGTGGACGCATGCAGCTCGGCATCGGACGCGGCGACAGCTCGCGTCGTGTGCTGGGCAAGAAACCCACTACGATCGAAAATCTCGAGGAGTTTGTAAGAGTTTTTCGCGCATTGAATTCCCGCGAGGAGATCGATTACGAAGGAACCAGCACACGCTTTCCGTGGGCGACGGCCGGCGTGCCGCGCGTTTGGGTCGCTGGATACGGACCAAAGGTATTGCGCGCCGCGGGGCGCATTGCCGACGGAATAATTCTGCAATTTGCCGATCCCGATCTGATCGCATGGTGCCTGGGATTTGTGCGCGAAGGAGCGCGCGAGGCGGGCCGCAATTTCAAGAAGATCGAAATAATGTCCGCCGCGCCGGTGTGGGTCTCCGACGATTTGAAGGTCGCGCGCGACCGCGTTCGCTGGTTTCCCGCGCTGGTTTCGAATCACGTGGTGGATCTGATCGCAAAATACAAAGCGGAGGAATTGCCTGCCGCGCTTGTCTCGTACGTGAGCAATCGCGGAGGTTACGATTACCTTCATCACTGCGAAATGGGCAGCGACAACGCCTCGTTTGTTACCGATGAAATCACCGACCGCTTTTGCTTGGTCGGTCCCGTCGAGGCGCATCGCAAAAAGTTGGAAGCTTTGTGCGCAGCGGGCGTGACGCAGTTCAATATCTATTTGATGTGCGGCGACGAAGAGAAAACTCTGGATATTTATTCGCGCGACGTTTTGCCCGCCTACGCCAAGTAGGCGAACTTCTCTCGCGCAACGAATTGGGAGGCTTTGCAAAAAGATGCGTTTTGACATGGTCATCAAAAACGGCACGGTGGTGACGGCGACCGATACATGCGTCGCGGACATCGGCGTCAGCGGCCACAAAGTCTCCGCCATCGGCGCGCAACTTCCCATTGAAAACGCCGGCAAAGTCGTCGACGCCGCGGGATGCTTGGTGATCCCCGGCGGAATCGACGTTCACACGCATCTCGACATGCCTTTCGGCGGGACGATGAGCGCGGACGATTTCGAGACCGGCACCATCGCCGCGGCGTTTGGCGGCACGACGACGCTGATCGATTTCGCGATTCAATATAAAGGGCAAAGCCTTCGCGAAGCTTTCGATACGTGGATCAAAAAGGCGCATGACAAAGCCGTGACGGATTATTCCTTCCACTGCATCATCACCGATCTGGGCAGCGCGCAACTCGAGGAGATGGGCCAGCTCATTCGCGAAGGCGTCACCAGTTTCAAACTTTTCATGGCGTATCCGGGCGTGTTCATGCTCGACGACGCCTCGATTTTTCGCGCGATGTCGCAAGCGGCGAAGCACGCGGGATTGATTTGCATGCACGCGGAAAATGGCGGCGCCATCGACGTGATCGTGCAGCGCGCGCTCGCCGAAGGAAAATGCGCGCCAAAATATCATGCGCTCACGCGGCCGGTCACCGCTGAAGCCGAAGCCACCTCGCGCGCGATTGCGCTGGCGGAAATGGCGGGCGCGCCCGTGTACATCGTCCACCTTTCCTGCAACGAGGCGCTCGAAAAAGTCCGCGAAGCGCGCGACCGCGGCCTGCCAGCGTACGCGGAAACTTGCCCGCAGTATTTGTATCTCTCGCTCGAAAATTTCGACGTGCCGGGATTCGAAGGCGCGAAGTACGTTTTCACGCCGCCGCTGCGCGAGAAGTGGCATCAGGAAAAATTGTGGCAAGGGCTGGCGCAGGACACTTTGCAAGTGGTTTCCACCGATCATTGCCCCTTCTGTTTCAAGGAACAAAAAGAATTGGGCAGGGACGACTTCACGAAAATTCCCAACGGCGGGCCGGGCATCGAACACCGCCTCAGCCTGATTTACACCGGTGGCGTCCACGGGAAACGGTTTTCCGCCAACCGGTTCGTCGAGCTTGTTTCCACTGCACCCGCGAAACTTTTTGGACTATACCCGCAGAAGGGGACGATCGCGGTGGGCTCAGACGCTGACCTTGTGATCTTCGACCCGAACCGCGAGGAAATTATCAGCGCGAAAACGCATCACATGCGCGTTGACTATTCGATGTTCGAGGGCATTCACACCACGGGCGCGCCGAAAGCTGTTTTCTCGCGCGGCAAAGCCGTAATCGACGCCGGAAAATTCGTCGGCCGCCCCGGAGCCGGCCAGTTCATTCGCCGCCAAACCTATTCCCGCGTGTAGCTCTTCAGGGGGTCGGGTCCTGTCTGCGCAGGCAGGCGGGCCTGTGCCACGGCATGCGGGGTTTACTCTCACGTTTCACGTGCTCACGGGTTGCGTTGGCTGTACATTAAGTGTGTTTAAGTAGCTTAGGAAACAGTCGCCGGCTGCGCCAAGCCACGGAAAAGTATAAACGGGATCGAAAAGCTGAGAGACGAGAAGTTATGAGGAGAAGATTTCGATGAATCGAACGCTGAGAATTCGAGCGCGGGGAACGGGAGCGCGGCTGATTGGGCGGCCAGGCTTCTTCCTGCTTAGCTCCTTGCTGCTGAACTTCTTGCTGCTTGGCTTTTCATTGCTCGCGCGGCCGCTGCCGGCTCAAGAGCAAACGCAAGACCAGCCGCAACAGCACCCGCAACAGGCTCCGGTGATCAGCATCAACATCACGCGAACCATCCAGGCGGTCAACTACCGCACCAAGGGTTCCACGCGCATCAATTTTCGCGGCACGGCTCTGTTGCCGCAAGGAACGGGCGAGGCGAAAATCGGGAATAAGTCCGGAGCGATTACGATTGACGCCAAATTCGAGAATTTGTCCGCGCCTTCCCAGTTTGGTTCTCCCTACCTGACCTATGTGCTGTGGGCCATCACGCCGGAAGGACGCGCAACTAATCTGGGCCAGCTCGTCTTGGAGGGAAGCAAGAGCAAGCTGGTGACTACGACGGAGCTGCAGACGTTCGGGCTGATCGTGACGGCCGAGCCGGATTTTGGCGTGACGGTGCCAAGCGAAGATGTGGTGCTCGAAAATATCGTGCGCGCGGATACGCAGGGCAAGGTCGACGCCGTCGCGGCGAGCTACGAGTTGCTGCGGCGTGGCCGTTATGACGATGCGAATCTGCCGCCGCTCGAGGCTTCGTCCAATGTGCCGCTCGACTTGCTGGAAGCGCGCAACGCCATGCGAATTGCCAAGCTGCGCCAAGCGGACAAGTACGCTCCCGATTCCTGGGCAAAAGCCACCGACGCGATGAATCGCGCTGAGGATTACGAAACGCGGAAACAGCGGAAGTCGGTTCCGACGGCGGCGCGAGACGCTGTCCAGGGTTTCGAAGACGCGATAACCATAGCGCTTAAGCGTCAGGATGAAGAACGACTGGCGCAGGAACGGGCAGCTGCCGCGCAACGCGAGGCCCAAGCTAAAGCGGATCAAGCGACTGAGGCCCAGCGTCGCGCAGAAGCGGAGAAGCAGGCGCTCGAAGCACAGTTAGCGGCCGCAAAGGACGCGCAGGCCAGAGCCGAGGCGCAAGCGCAACAACAACAAGCGCAGGCCCAAGCGCAACAAGCGCAGTTGCAGGCGCAGCAGGCGCAAGTTGCGGCGGAACAGGCGCACGAAGCCGAAGTGAAAGCGCAGTTGGAGGCAACGCAGGAAGCGCAGGCGCGCGCCGCCGCTCAGGCGCAACAGCAACAAGCGCAGGCCCAAGCACAACAAGCGGAGGCGCAGGCGCAACAGGCTCGTGACGCTGCGAGCAAGGCAGAACAAGAGCAGCAACAGTTGCGCGCCACATTACTTGCGCAGTTCAACCGCATCCTTGAAACGCGCGATACGCCGAGAGGGCTCGTTGTCAATATCGGCGACGTGCTGTTCGCCACGGGAAGGTACGATCTTCGCCCCGAGGCGCGCGAACGGTTGGCAAAACTCAGCGGCATCGTGCTGGCGCATCCCGGCTTGAAATTAGCCGTTGAGGGATATACGGACAATGTAGGAAGCGAGGAGTTCAATCAGACGTTGTCGGAGCATCGCGCCTCAGCAGTTAGACAATACCTGGTGGATCAAGGGCTCGATACCGATTCGATCACGGCCACGGGACTCGGCATGAGTTCGCCGGTGGCGGATAACGGCACCGCGGCAGGGCGCCAGAAAAATCGGCGCGTGGAAATCGTTATCTCCGGCGAAGTGATTGGAACAAAGATCGGAGCGACGCCGAATCAGCCTCAGCAGTAAAGCGGCTGCGAGACTCTAACAATTTTCTATTTTTGCGTCAGCCAGCCGTTGCGGAAGCCCGCGCGGCGCAAGCTTCTCACTATGTAAGGACAGCGCTGCATTAAACGCCACGGAAAGTCCGCTCTGTAATTCTCGAGCAGCGACACCCGGGAAGTCGTTTATCCAACACCACTGCGCCGTCCGATAAGGATATAATTTCCCCTGGGGGAGCGCGCTTCTATCGGGGGCTGCAGATTTTCGAAATAGAATGGGAAGCTGCCGCCGTAAACTTCACGAACGTCCTTTAGGCCCATCGAATTTCTAGAATGAAAGAGAATCGTCCATTGATCGCGACGCTTCACGAAATTGCGGAACCGATTCGCGCTGAGCTTTTCAGCTTAGAGCGGCTGGAACAGCACGCCGAAAGTCTGGCGGCGGCGCAGATTGTCGCGAGTAAAACGATGCGCGGCCGTCCGCTGATACCTCGCGTGAGGGAAAACGGACGCGTCCTGCTTGATTCGTATCGAGCCACTTCGCTTGCCATTGAGGAAGGCTATTCCATCACGCCAGCGGCTGAATGGCTGGTCGACAACTTCCATATTGTGGATGAGCAGCTTCGGGAGATTCAAGACGATTTGCCGACCGGTTATTACCACACACTTCCAAAACTAGCTTCGGGACACTTGGAGGGATATCCGCGAGTTTATGGAGTGGCGTGGGCGTTCGTGGCGCACACCGACAGCCGCTTCGATCCGAAAACGCTGCGTCGTTTCGTATCGGCGTATCAGCGCGTGCAACCGCTGACGATCGGCGAGCTATGGGCCGTGGCCATCACGCTTCGCGTGGTGTTGATCGAGAATCTTCGGCGGCTGGCGGAACGAATTGTGCGCAGCCGCACGGCACGCCGGGAAGCGGATCGTTTGGCCGACCTATTGCTTGGTGCGAGCGCCCGGCCCGAAGCTTTAGCGGCAGCGCTGGCCGAATTTGAAGATCGTCCAATGGAAGCAGCCTTCGCTGTGCAGTTGGTGCAGCGTTTGCGCGATTTGGACCCGAAAGTCGCGCCGGTGTTGCAATGGCTGGACAAACGGCTGGCCGATGCGGGCACAAACGCGGATGACGTGGTGCACGCGGAACACCAGGAGCAGGGCGCTTCGAACGTTTCGGTGCGAAATATCGTCACCAGCATGCGTTCGATTTCGGCATTCGACTGGCCAGAATTCTTCGAGGCGGTCAGCCTGGTCGACGAAATCCTGCGTCGGGACACGGATTTTGCGGACATGGATTTTGCGACGCGAGACAATTATCGTCATGCGATTGAAGATCTTTCGCGGGGATCGAAACATTCGGAAATAGAAGTCGCCAAGCGTGTCGTTAGAAAAGTTCTGCAAGCCGCTTCCAAAGCTTCCGACAGTTCGCCTAACGGCGGTGATCCCAACCTCAACCGCAAAACCGAACCCGGTTATTATCTGATTTCGCGGGGACGTCCCGCCTTTGAGCGAGAGCTCGGTTTTCACGTTTCGTTGAGGCGCTGGTTGCTGCGTTTATATATTCGGGGCGCGGTGCCGGGCTATCTGGGCACGATTGCTTTGCTCACCGGAATCCTGCTGGCTTTGCCTTTGTTATTGAGCTTTGAGACTGGCGTGGGTGAAAAGAGCCTTCTGCTGCTGGCAGTGTTCGCAGCAGTGCCCGCGTCGGACCTGGCGATCGCGCTTATCAATCGTGCAGTCATGGATTCGCTGGGTCCGCGAAAGCTGCCGCGGCTGGAATTGCGCGAGGTGCCTCCGCAGTTGCGAACCATCGTCGTTGTGCCAACGCTGCTGACTACACCGGCGGATGTCCAAGAACAGGTTGAGCGCCTCGAAGTGCATTATCTGGCGAATCCGGACGGAGATTTGCGTTTCGCGCTGCTTTCCGATTGGGCCGACGCGCCGTCCGAAACCCTTCCCGGCGACGATGATTCACTGGCGGCCGCGGCAGAGGCCATATCGAAGTTGAATCAGCATCATGGGCCTGCACCGGGAGGCGGCGAACGCTTTTTCCTTTTCCACCGCAAGCGCCTGTGGAACGAACGCGAAGGTAAGTGGATGGGCTGGGAGCGTAAGCGGGGGAAATTGCACGAGTTGAACCGACTGTTGCGCGGCGCTACAGACACAACATTTATCCCAAACGGCCAGGCTGTAGAAGACCTGAAGAGCGTGCGCTACGTAATCACGCTCGATGCAGATACTCGTTTGCCACGCGGAACGGCTGCCCGCCTGATAGGAACGATGGCGCACCCTCTCAACAGGCCCAACTTTAGCGCGCGGGACGGGCGCGTGATGGAAGGATACGCCATCGTGCAACCGCGGATCACGCCGTCGCTTCCCATCGGCCGCGAGGGTTCGCTCGCTCAAAAAATATATTCCGGCCCGGGCGGGATTGATCCTTACTCGGCGGCTGTTTCGGACGTGTATCAGGACCTATTTCGAGAAGGTTCCTATACCGGCAAGGGAATTTATGACGTCGACGCTTTTGAAACTGCTTTGGCCGGTAAAGTGCCGGAAAACTCGCTTTTGAGCCACGACCTTTTTGAGGGAATTTTTGCGCGAGTTGGTCTGACTACGGATGTTGAATTATTCGAAGAATTTCCGTCACGCTATGCGGCGATCGCGGCACGTCAAGACCGATGGGCGCGCGGAGATTGGCAACTGTTGCCGTGGCTTTTGGGGGTGCATCGTGTGGCGCCTGGAAGCGGCGAATCGATCAAGATTCCAGCAATCGGCCGCTGGAAGATCTTCGACAATCTGCGCCGCACGTTGTCCGCTCCGGCGACACTGCTGACTCTGGTTGCCGGCTGGGTATTGAGACCACCCAATCCGTGGGTGTGGACGCTGTTCATTGTAGTAGCGCTGGCGATACCGGTATTACTGCCATGGCTTTTCGATTTCATTCCGCGGCGCAAGGGCATTTCGTGGCGAAGCCATTTTCAGGGCCTGTTTAGCGACTTAATGCTCGGAGCGTCTCAGATTGGATTGACGTTAACATTCCTGGCATACCAGACCTGGCTGATGTCGGCGGCAATCATCCGAACTCTGGTTCGTCTGGTGGTTACGCACAGACGTTTGCTTGAATGGGTTACCGCAGCGCAGGCCAAGGCCCAAGTGGACTTGACATTTCTGGGCACGTACAAGCGCATGGCGGGTGGATTTGTGATTGTCGCCGCTGCGATCGCCGCGATGACTTTTGCGCCACACAGGAATTGGATGTTTGCCGTTCCATTTTTAGCGCTTTGGGCAGCAGCACCGGCGATAG
Organism: Candidatus Acidiferrales bacterium; assembly: GCA_035933995.1. Taxonomy (GTDB): domain Bacteria; phylum Acidobacteriota; class Terriglobia; order Acidiferrales; family UBA7541; genus DAHUXN01. The sequence goes on from DASYYI010000274.1 coordinate 8,422, forward strand.
CGTGGTGGATCAGCTTGCCCCCGGAAAGAAAAGCACAGGCATTGACTCCTCAAGGCAGGGAAGGTCTGCGGCTGATTTCGCGGCGAACGTGGCGTTTCTTCGAGAAGTTCGTGACTTCGCAGAGCCACGCGCTACCGCCTGACAATTTTCAGGAGAGTCCGAAGGGCGTTGTGGCACAGCGCACGTCGCCAACAAACATCGGACTGTATCTGATGTCGATCGTTTGCGCTCATGATTTCGGTTGGCTGGGCCTCGCAGAAATGGTCGAACGGCTCGAGGCTACTCTGGGTACCATGCGCGAAATGGATTTGTTTCGTGGCCACTTTTACAACTGGTACGACACGTCCGACCTTCATCCGCTGACTCCGAAATACGTTTCCACGGTGGATAGCGGAAATCTTGCGGGCCATTTGTTGTCGCTGGCAAACGGTTGCCGCGAGATGATGGAGAAAGCGGCTTTTGAGGCCGGGGTACTCGCTGGGATGCGAGATACCAGCCAGTTGCTGCGCGAAGCTCTAGCGGGCATTCCGCCCACTCCGCGCACGCAAGTGGTCACCCGAAAACAGTTGAGCAATGCCGTGGATGCGATTGCGACCTCGCTTGAACAGCAACCGAGCGGAGCGTGGGATTGGGCCGATCGTTTCGTCCAGTGGAAAACACTGACGCAGAATGTGGCGGACATTGCGCAAACTTTGACGCAAGAGCGCGAAGATGCCGCCGACTCAGATCTGCCGATCTGGGCCAATGCGTTGAAGGCCTGCATTGAAAGTCACGCGCAAGATGCAAGAATTTTAATTCCGCTGAGTCAACTGAATTCCAAAGATATGGCGAGCGTTGCGAACTATTTCCGAGAGCACGCGTCGGAATCGAGCGACATTGAGCTGCTTTATTCGGTTCCGCCGCTCGCAGACGCGCCGGACCGATTCGAAGCGGCACTCCGACGGCTTTCCGCCCTGCGCAATCGGCTGATGGCTGATGGACAGGACGGCAGCAATGCAGCCAAGCACGACATGGCTGTTCCCGTGGACGAACTGATCGAAATCGTAAAGCAATCCTCGACGGATGCCGTCGCGCTGATTCGCCGGCTGTCAACGATCATTCAAACAGCGGAAGAGATGGCAGGAGCGATGGAGTTCGGCTTTCTGTTTGATGACAGACGCAAGCTATTTTCGATCGGATATCGCGTCGAGGACGGCGCCGCGGATCCCAATTACTACGATTTGCTGGCGTCCGAGGCGCGGCTGGCAAGTTTTATCGCGATTGCGAAAGGCGAAGCACCGGCCGCGCATTGGTTTCGTTTGGGCCGCGCACTCACGCCGGTGAACGGCGGCTCCGCGCTGACGTCGTGGTCGGGGTCGATGTTCGAGTACTTGATGCCGGCGCTTGTGATGCGCTCTCCGGAAGGCAGTTTGCTGGGTCAAACGCTGGAGCTTGTGGTGCGGCGTCAAGCAGAATATGGCGCTGAACGGAGCGTGCCGTGGGGCGTATCGGAATCTGCCTACAACGCGCGGGACGTGGATTTCACGTACCAATACTCGAGTTTCGGAGTGCCTGGTCTGGGGCTTAAGCGCGGACTGAGCGACGATTTAGTGGTTGCGCCTTACGCGACTGCGCTCGCCGCGATGGTCAGTCCTGTCGCCGCGCTGGAAAACTTTGTGCGCCTGGAACAAGCGGGAGCGGCGGGAACATACGGTTTCTACGAAGCTCTGGATTACACATCCACGCGCCTGCCCGAAGGGAAGGATTTTGCGCTGGTACGCACGTATTTCGCGCACCATCAGGGAATGACGTTAATCGCGCTTGCGAACGTGTTGAACGATGGCGCGGTGCGCAACCGGTTCCACGCCGAACCCATGGTACAGGCCACGGAATTGTTGTTGCAGGAAAGGACGCCGCGCGACGTGATGGTGACGCGGCCACGGGCGCAGGACGTATCCGCCAGCGCGCAGGTCCGCGAACTAATTCCGCCGGTCGTGCGCCGTTTCAACACTCCGCACACTCCGACGCCGCGGACTCAGCTGCTTTCCAACGGGAGATACGTTGTGATGCTCACCGCGGCCGGGTCTGGATACAGCCGGTGGAAGGACCTTGCGATAACGCGCTGGCGCGAGGATGTGACATGCGATTGCTGGGGAAGCTACGTGTTTCTCCGTGATGTGCAGACGGGCCAGGTGTGGTCCGCGGGCTTTCAGCCGAGCGGCGTTGAGGCAGATTCGTACGAGGCTTCTTTCTTTGAGGACCGCGCGGAATTTATCCGACGCGACGGTTCCCTGACGACGGCACTCGAAGTCATCGTCTCGCCGGAAGACGATGCGGAGGTGCGCCGCGTTTCGATAACAAATCTGGGGACGCGCGCGCGTGAAATCGAGGTTACATCCTACGCCGAGATTTGTCTGGCAGCGCAAAGCGCCGATATGGCGCATCCAGCATTTTCTAATTTATTTGTCGAGACGGAATTCGTGCCGGAGGTCAACGGGCTGATTGCGACGCGGCGGCGGCAATCGGACAAGGAAACGACTATATGGGCCGCGCACGTAGCCGTGGTGGAAGGCGAGACAGTTGGTGAACTTCAATATGAGACGGATCGCGCGCGGCTTATCGGGCGAAGCCACGACATTCGCAACCCGATATCGGTGATCGACGGGCGGCCGCTCTCGAATACAGTTGGGTCAGTGCTCGACCCTGTGATGAGCCTTCGCCGAACGGTGCGCATTCCTGCGGGGGGCGCCGTGAGTATTATTTTTTCGACTGTGGTGGCTCCTTCGCGAGATCTGGTTGTGGATCTGGCGGACAAGTATCGGGCAACGAAAGCGTTTGAGCGAACGCTGTCGCTGGCGTGGACGCAGGCGCAAGTGCAACTCCATCATCTGGGCATCGATCTGGAAGAAGCGCATTTGTTTCAGCGGCTGGCAAATTTTGTATTGTACGCAGATCCTGCGTTGCGGCCTTCCTCCGATGTGCTAAGCCAGAGCGGGCTGGAGCGCTCGGCACTGTGGGCGCATGGAATCTCCGGCGACTTGCCCATCGTGCTGGTGCGCATCGACGATCCGGAAGATGTTGGAATTGTGCGCCAATTGCTGCGCGCGCATGAGTACTGGCGCATGAAACAGTTGTTCGCGGACATCGTCATCATCAATGAAAAACCGGCATCGTACGGTCAGGATCTGCAGGAGTCGCTCGACGAACTGGTGCGGGGAAGCCGTTTGCGACTCTGGCCGGATACAGACAAAGCGCGCGGCGGTATTTTCCTGTTGCGGGCAGATCTTATTATTGCGCGGGAGCGAACGCTGCTGCAAACGATCGCGCGCGCTGTGTTACTCAGCCGGCGCGGCAGCTTATCTGAACAAGTTCTTCGGTCGCAGCGGCCAGAAGTACCAACCCTGACCATCGCGCGGCCCAGGCGCCCGGCCAAACGTCAGGATTTGCCGCTTCTTTTGCCCGCGCTCGAATTTTTCAATGGCCTTGGCGGATTTGCGGAACAAGGCCGCGAATACATAACTGTGCTGAGTGAAGGGTTGCGGACTCCCGCGCCGTGGATCAACGTTATCGCGAATCCGTCGTTTGGCTTCCTGGCTTCGGAGTCGGGATCAGGTCACGCGTGGTCCCTCAATAGCCACGAAAATCAGCTCACTCCGTGGTCGAACGATCCGGTGACGGATCCCGCCGGCGAAGCAATCTATATTCGCGACGAAAGCACGGGTGAGGTCTGGACGCCGACAGCGCTGCCGATTCGGGACGAAACCGCGATGTACGTGGCATGTCACGGGCAGGGATACAGCCGGTTTCAACATGGCTCGCGCGGGATTCTGCTCGAATTGCTGCAATTTGTTCCGCCGGAAGACCCGGTGAAGATTTCCCGGCTCGTGCTGAGAAACAACTCAGGGCGCATCCGCCGTGTTTCAGTGACGGCCTATGCGGAATGGGTGTTGGGAAATTCGCGCAGCGATTCGGCTCCGTGCATTTTCACGGAGACGGATTCACAAACAGGGGCGCTTTTCGCGCAAAGCGCGTGGGGCGGAGAATTCGGGGGACGCATCGCTTTTGCGGATCTGGCAGGAGCGCAAAATTCTTTCACGGGAGATCGCGGTGAATTCATCGGGCGCAATGGAACGCTCGAACGCCCTTTGGCATTGGAGAGGGGCGGCCCACTCTCCGGGAAAACAGGCGCCGGTCTTGATCCTTGCGCGGCGCTCCAGACGTCGATTGAGTTGCAACCGGGTGCGCAAGCCGAGGTTGTATTCCTCCTCGGACAAGCAGAAAACAGAGAGCAGGCTCGCGAGCTCTTGGGACGCTACCGAGCGGCGGATTTAAATGCAGTGCTGCTCGAAGTCAAGCGCCGCTGGGACGATGTCCTCGGCGCTGTGCAAGTCGCCACGCCCGAGCCGGCGATGGATGCGGTGATAAACCGATGGCTGCTCTATCAGACGCTTGCGTGCCGCGTGTGGGCGCGGGCAGGCTTCTATCAATTGAGCGGAGCATACGGTTTCCGTGATCAACTTCAGGACATCATAGCCTTGACCGTTGCAAAGCGAGACGTGGCTCGCGCGCAACTGCTGCGGGCCGCTGGACGGCAATTCATTGAAGGCGACGTCCAGCATTGGTGGCATCCCCCGTCGGGACGGGGCGTGCGCACGCGCATTTCAGACGACCTGCTCTGGCTGCCCTATGCGGTGGTGCAATTCATCGAAACCTCCGGTGATACAGGCGTGCTCGACGAAATCGTGCCTTTCCTCGAAGGAGAAACCCTCGCTGAAGGCCAGACGGAGGCTTATTTCCAACCTCGTGTTTCGCAGACTCGCGCGACGCTGTTCGAACATTGCGCGCGAGCGCTGGACCGAAGCCTTTCCGTTGGCAGCCATGGCTTGCCGCTGATGGGCACAGGCGATTGGAATGACGGAATGAATCGCGTGGGCGAGATGGGCAAGGGAGAGAGCGTTTGGCTCGCATGGTTCCTGCACACGATTCTTTGGGAGTTCGCGAAAATTGCGGATTCGCGCGGCGAGAACAAGCGTGCGGAGGCCTGGCGTGTCCATGTGAGCCTTCTGAAAGCGGCTCTCGAACGCGATGGGTGGGATAGCGAATGGTATCGCCGCGCCTATTTTGACGATGGCACACCGCTCGGCTCGGCGGCAAACACGGAATGCCGCATTGACTCCATTGCGCAATCCTGGGGAGTAATCACCGGCGCAGCGGAACCGGGCCGCGCGGCACGGGCAATAGCGGCTGTCGATCACTTGCTGGTACGCCGCACAGAGGGACTCGTCCTGCTGTTGACTCCGCCCTTCGATAATGCAGGGCATGATCCTGGCTACATAAAAGGTTATCCGCCCGGCATCCGCGAAAATGGCGGACAATACACGCATGCCGCAATCTGGACGGCGATTGCCTTCGCCGCGCTTAACGATGGCGACCGGGCCGCGGAGCTTTTCCGGATGCTCAACCCGATCAACCGAAGCAACACGCGTGCCGGTGTGCAACGTTACAAAGTGGAACCCTACGTCGTTGTAGGCGACGTTTACTCCCAACCGCCGCACGTGGGCCGCGGCGGATGGACTTGGTATACGGGATCCGCAGGCTGGCTGCATCGCGCCGGAATGGAATGGATCCTTGGATTCCGGTTGCGCGGCAAGGCATTGTCAATTGATCCATGCATTCCGCGCGAATGGCCGAGTTATTCGATTCGTTTTCGGTATCACGCAACCGTGTATAAGATCGCGGTGGAAAATCCGCAACATGTTTCGCGCGGGGTCGCTATCATCGAACTAGATGGGAAAACTTTGCCGCTCTCATCGAACATTCCTCTTGCCGATGACGGTTTGGAGCACCAGGTCCGCGTCGTGCTCGGGAAACGAGACACCACCTAACAACTGGACTACCGGCTGAATCTAGAGCCACGCTGTAGCTGCGCTTCTTTGCGTGGGATATGATGACCTCGGTCCAGACAGTTAAGCGCCTTCGCGTTCTAGGAGGTCACATCGATGGATCGAGATTTCTTCTACTCAATCATGAACGGCGAAGGGACGCTCGACTACGAGCTTTACCTAAATACGAAAACCTTGCTTTCCTGCCAAAAAGACTTCAAGGATTTTTGCAATGCGGACGAATTGCAATTCCAAATCGTTCACCAAGTGGAAGAAATGTGGATGAAGCTGATCGGGTATACGCTGCTCGACATCGATGATTACATCCAGAAAGAGGACACCAACCGCGTCATAACGCTCTTTCGCCGGGTGCACATCGCCTTACGGCTAATGATTGAACAACTCGCGCTTCTGGAGACGATGTCGCCCAAAGAGTATCAAGAAATTCGCTTGCGATTGGGAAACGGCAGCGGGCAGGAATCGCCGGGGTTCCGGACGCTGCTCCGCATGCACACGCCGCTGTGGCAATCCTTCAAGACGTGCTACATCGAGAACCATGGACTGACGATCGAGAAAATCTACAATTCTGAATACAGCCACGCGGACGCCTACGTGGTCGCGGAAGCACTCGCGGAATTCGACGAGCTATTCCAAAGATTCCGCGCCGTGCACATGCAGTTGATCATGCGCACGATTGGCCTGGGGGCAAAATCGTTGAAGGGCCGCTCGGTCGATCTTCTGAATGAAGGCCTGCGCGTGCGCTTCTTTCCGGAGCTGTGGGAAATTCGCAGTCAGATGACGGACCACTGGGGCGGCGAGCATGGAGTTGTTCGGGATCCCATCGGCGGCCACTGACGCGGCGATTGGCGCTGCGCATTCAATCACGAGCAGGGGGAATGGCGTGAAAGCGACTGTTCTTAGATCTCCCAAAAAAATATCGGAAAGACCGCTCGCCATTTCCGAGGTGCCGCGGCCGAATCTGGAGCCTGGACAGGTGTTGCTCCGTGTTGGAGCTTGCGGAGTGTGTCGCACGGACCTTCACATCGTTGAGGGCGAATTGCCGGCGCAACGGCAACAAGTGATTCCGGGGCATCAAATCGTCGGGGAAATAGTCGAGGGCATGACAAATGAATTGCCGGCCGGTCTGCGCGTCGGTGTTTCGTGGCTGGGCGGCGTGGATGGGAGTTGTTCCTATTGTCGGCGCGGCTTTGAAAACCTCTGCGACAAACCGACTTTCACCGGATATACGGTTGATGGAGGTTACGCGGAGTATGCGGCCGCGCGAGCCGATTTCGTCTTTCCGCTGCCCGATAACCTTGATGACGCGCGTGCAGCGCCTCTTCTTTGTGCCGGAATCATAGGCTTTCGCAGCCTTCGCGTCGCAGGCGTGCAAGCTGGCGAGCGCGTTGGGCTATTCGGGTTCGGAGCTTCCGCGCACCTGGCCATCTCCGTTCTGCATGCGTGGAACTGCGAAGTATATGTATCTACGCGCGGCGCATCGCACCGGCGGCTGGCAGGTTCTCTTGGAGCGAAATGGGTGGGAACGGAAGATGAAAAGCCGCCAGTGGAACTCGATCGAGCGGTTACGTTTGCTCCCAGCGGCAAGGTGGTAGTTGCGGCGCTCGGAAGCCTGCGAAAAGGCGGCGTGGTTGCCATCAACGCCATCCATCTGGATCAGATGCCTGCGTTTGACTATGACAAACTGCTGTGGGGAGAACGCCAAATCAGAAGTGTCACTAACATGACTCGATTGGACGCCCGCGAGTTTCTGGAAACTGCTTCGCGAATCGGCCTGAAACCCAAGATGACCATCTTTCCTCTGGAGCAGGCCAACGAAGCCCTTGCGGCGGTAAAGAGTGATTCAATCGATGGCGCGGCCGTGATTGTTCCTTGAGTCATCCTTGGGTTGTTCCTTGAGTTTCTTCTTTGTGAATCTGCGCGGACAACTTTCTGGTAATGGGTCAGTTTGAATTTTGACTCTTAGTGTCACGACCAAGAAAATTCAAACTGACCCCCCACCAACTTTCTTGTTGACAGCCCTGCGGAGCTGCTATATAGCTAACTGACGTTTTGGGGGTTTGTGCAAGTCGAAGGAGCAACTCTGTTCTGGCGTCGGATGGTTGGTGGAAGCAGCAAGGTCCATTCGCACTAGCCCGCATGGGTTGCTCCAACTTGAGGGGGAGCGCTAAATGAGAAGCGTTCGAGCGAAATTGCTGGGGTTGTTCTTAGTGGTTCTCTTTGCATCGTCCATCTGCTTTAGTCAGAACATCACGGCTTTTCTGACTGGCACCGTGACCGACCCGAGCGGGGCGGTCGTGCCCGGAGCTTCCGTGACGCTGCACAACGCCGACACGAACGTCGACGTTATTACGGTGAAAACCGACTCGAACGGCCTCTACACCGCGACCGAGTTGCCGCAGGGACGCTACAGCGTCACAGTCACAGCAAATGGGTTCAAAAAGTATGTCGCGAGCGACCTCGTCTTGAACGTCGGCGAACATCGCACGCTCAATATCACGCTCGAAATCGGCCAAGTGTCGGAGCAGGTTACCGTCACGGCGACGACGATACCCGTCGAAACATCGTCTGCCGCGCAGAGCACTACGATCACCGGTACGCAGATCCGCGAACTGCAGCTCAATAACCGGAATTTCGAGCAACTCGTCGCGCTACAGCCGGGCGTATCTTCGACCCTGCCAGATCAGATCCAATTCGGGATCACGAATACAGACTCCGTCTCCGTGAACGGCGCTCGTACTTCCGCCAACAACTGGACGGTGGATGGCGCGGACATTAATGATAGCGGCTCGAACTTGACGCTCTTGAACGTTCCCAGCGTGGATGCACTGTCCGAATTTACACTCGAGCGGAGCACCTATGATGCGCAATACGGCCGCAGTGGCGGCGGCCAAGTGAACGTGGCCACCAAATCCGGCACGAATAATTTCCATGGCGACGCTTACGAGTTCTTCCGCAACAACGTTCTGAACGCAAACGAAGCCTTTAACAAAGGCGCCGGTCGTGCCAGGCCACCGTTCCGCTACAACGACTTCGGTTACACCGTAGGCGGGCCGATCTATATTCCCGGCCACTACAACACGGACAAGAGCAAAACGTTTTTCTTCTGGTCGCAGGAGTTCCGCAGGACGCGAACGCCCACGACGTTCAATCTGGTCCTTCCTAATCCGCAAGAACTGACGGGAAACTTCACAGGAATAACCGGCGTGACGTTGAATCCTGCTTCAGCGCCTGCCGGCTGCATTACGGGGAACCAGATCAGCCCATCCTGTTTCAGTGCGAATGCCAAGGTTTATATTGCGAACGTGTATTCGAAGTTCACTCCCAACAACGCCCTGAGCCCCACTGCGCTCACCGAGAACTTCATCGTTCCCGTAAGCGCCGCGAACGATTTTCGCCAGGAAATCGGACGCATTGACGAGAACATCACGAGCAAGGTCTCAATCTTTGCCCGCTACATGCAGGATAAAGTTCCGACCACTGAGCCGGGCGGCCTGTTCGCTGGACAGGGCCTGCCGGGTATCTCCTCCACTGCGAGCAATGCGCCGGGGCGCAACCTGGTAGCGCACGTTACCATGGAGCTTTCGCCGTCGGTCACGAACGAAGTCGAAGTCGGTGATACCTGGGGAGCGATCAACAGCAATATCACCGGATTGATCACAAGCCCCGCGTTTCTCGGCGCCCTGACTTTTACGGGTGGCCTTCCGTTCACTGACCCGTACCATCGCGTGCCGGGCGTTGGCATTTCGGGAGTAACCGGCGTCGGGATTCCCGTGTCGCCGTACTTTGAACGAAACGTCGACAAGAGCGTCTACGACAATGTTTCAATCACGCACGGCAGCCACACCATACGCACGGGAATGAATTTTCAGTACATGAAGAAGACGGAGAACGCGGTCAATCCCACAAATGGGAGTTTCTCGTTCGGCAAGAAATTTGGTAATCCCGCATTCGCCAATTTCCTACTTGGCGATGCCAGCTCATTCAGCCAGGCCAGCCGGGACATCATTCCGAATCTGCACTTCCCGAACATCGAGGCTTATGTCCAGGACGATTGGAAGGTTGTCCGCAATTTCACGCTCAATTTGGGTCTTCGCTATGCCTATTTTGCACCGCCTGAGGATAATAATCAGATTCTCGACAATTTCTCACCGCAGGCCTTCAACCCCGCCAACGTGCCAGTAATCGACCCAGTCTCCGGCAACTTTGCGACGGGCCAGACCGTGAGCCCGCAGACCTATGCAAACGGGATCATCATCGCCCAGAACGCCTGCAACCCGAATTTGTATTTCAAGCCCTCGGTTCCGCCTTTCGGCCCCACCTGTTCGCCCTATGACCTCCGCGTGAACCCCACATACAACACTTTCGCGCCGCGCGTGGGTTTTGCGTGGGATATTTTTGGCGACGGCAAGACGGCCGTCCGTGGCGGATTCGGCGTTTACTATGACCGGACGCTCAACGGCATCGAGGAACAAAACTCGTTTGCCAATCCGCCGTTTGTGGGCAACATCAACGTGTTTCCATCAAGCGCGACCGACATCTTCGACGGTCCCACGGCAGTGGCGTCCACGCCTCCGACTGCGCCCGCGAGCCTCCACGTGACAGGAACGCCTCAGTTTCAAGTGCCTTATATCGACCAGTGGAGCTTGTCCGTTCAACGAGAGATCGTCCCCAATACGCGGGTCGAAGTGGCTTATGTAGGAAATCGGGCGAATCACCTCCTGGGTGAATACGACCTGAACCAGGTGCCTTTGAGTGTTCGGGAGGCCCCGGCCAACGCGACGGCGGAAACCAACGCGATCCGTCCTTATCTTGGCTACAACGTCATCACGACGATCGCGCCGGCATTTCGCTCGAACTACAATTCGCTGCAGATATCGGCGAACAGGCAGGTCGGTAGCGGGCTGAACTTCGGCGTGGCATATACCTGGTCCAAGACGCTGACTAACAATCCCACCGATCGCAGCAGCGCACCTTACGACACGTACAATTTCAACGCAGATTACGGTCCGGCCAGCTTCAGCCGGTCGCAAGTTTTGGTGATCAACTATGTCTACGACCTGCCGTTTTATCGCTCGCAGGAGGGCTTGGTAGGGCACGTACTCGGCGGTTGGGAGGTTACGGGCATTTCGGTCTTTGAGAAAGGACTCCCAACGACAATCACTCAGTTCAACGATCCGTTCAATTCCTTCGATTGGGCGCCCGGCACTGCAAACACCTTCCCGGGCGGCATCGGCATTGATCCCAGCCCGGTTTCTCCTCGGCCCGACATGGTTGCGGGCGCGAGTTGCTCTGGGCCAGGAACCGTGGCGCAGTTCATCAACACCGGAGCTTTCGTGGATGCAGCTGGGCATTTCGGCAACGCGCCTCGCGGTGTTTGCACGGGCCCCGGCCTAAACAACTGGGACATCACTGCGGCGAAGAACATAAAGATGACGGAACGCTTCAACATGCAATTCCGAGCGGAGTTCTTTAACGCGTTCAACCATGTGTCGTATGCCGGATTCAGCAGCAACAGGGACTCTTCCTCGTTTGGCCGGCTGACTTCCGGTCACGACCCGCGCATTATCCAGCTCGGCCTCAAGTTGTATTTCTAGCTCCATTGCAGCGACTGAGCGCTTTCGTCTGGGGACGCCCTTCGGGGCGTCCCCAGAATAGTGTAGAATTTCGCTGGTGGTCCCGCTTGCCCGGTAGACTTGTATTCCTTGCAGTAGCAGCGCTTTTGTTCTCCGCGGACATGCCCGCAGCGGTGCAACGGAGCGCGCACTTAGCGTCGCCAGCTAGGACTCGATTACAGTCGCTGCTCGCCGACGGCGTGCAAGCGCTTCAGAGTGGCCGCAGCTCTGACGCAGAGAAAGATTTCCGGCAAGCCCTCGTCCTCGCGCCGCGGTCGATCGAGGTTCTGAACGATCTGGCGATTTCGCTCGTCAAGCAAGGCAAGCTGGCCGATGCGGTCCCCCTGTACCGCCGCGCCCTGACGATACAGCCCGGCGACGCGGCTACAACGCGCAATCTCGCTCTCGACTACTTCAAGCAGCAGAACTATACCGAAGCTCTCCCCCTCTTTGAATCTCTTGCGAAGCGCAACGCTTCGGATTTTCAAGCTGTCGACCTGGCCGGCCTTTGTTTTTTCGGCCTTAACCGCTATCCGCAAGCCACGGGTCATCTGGAACAGGCGAGCAGGCTGCAACCCTCCGATTTGGTGACGCTTTACATGCTCGGACAAGCTTACTTGCGTACCGCGAACTACGAAGCTGTCACTCAGGTCTTTGCGCGAATCATGGCGATCAACCCGAACTCCCCCGAAGCGCATGTCATGATGGGTACGGCGTACGACAAGACATTTCACTTGGATAAGGCTATTGCCGAATATCAGGCCGCCGAGCGAGCCAATCCCGATTTCGCCGGCGTACACTCCGGACTTGGCTTGCTCTATTGGAAGCGCGACGATGTCGACGAAGCCGCAGCCGAGTTTCGCGAGGAGCTGAAGCGCTTTCCGTCAGATCCGGTCTCGAACTGCTTGCTCGGCCAGATAGCAATGCTCCGCGACAATCCTGCTGAGGCCCGAACGTTGTTTCAAGCAGCTCTCGCCGCGAACCCGAAATATAAGGAAGCGCTTTTCGGCCTTGGCAAGGCTGAAATTAAATTGGGGGAACCAGAGCCGGCGCTTGCCCCGCTGCGCAGAGCCATCCGAATCGACCCAGATTATGCGGAGGCTCATTATCTGCTCGGAACAGCTCTGGCAAAGCTGGGCCGCACGGCTGAGGCGCAGAAAGAGCGTTCCATTTCTCTGGCTATCCAAACGAAGCAGCAGGCCGATTACGCCAAAAAATTGTCTCAGAGTAGCCATTCCATAATGCAAAGATGAATCCGGCGCGACGGTAATTGCAATGGAACGTTCCTAGCGTGGCACAGGTATACATAGAGCGCTGCGGCCCACTGAAGTGCTCTATAGTAATGCTATCCTTGTAAAACAGTAACGCTGGCTTAATCATTTCCTGGTGTAGAGACTGCGTGGAGAACGAATGAGCGGTAATCACCGCAACGGACAATACGCTTATCGGCGGATCCAGGACGTGATCCGCAAGCGCATCGAATCAGGCAAGTTGCGCCCGGGAGACATCGTAGAATCCGAGCGCGAACTGGCCAAGATACACAAGGTTAGCCTGATGACCGCGCGCCATGCGTTGGCCGACCTGGCCCGCGAAGGCATCGTCGAGCGCAAGCACGGCGCGGGTACGTTCGTTGCTCCACCCAAGATTCATTTCAACAAGCTGATGAGTTATACCGAACAGATGTCCAGCCGCGGTCTATCGGCTCGCTCCAAGATCGTTCGCCTGAGTTCCAGCGAGACTGATCCTGAAATTGCAGCGCGTCTTTCGCTGCCCTCAGCCAGCGCGCTCGCCGTTGTGCAGCGTGTCCGTCAAGCGGACGATGAACCATTCGCCCTCGAAACTTGCTACCTTCCGGCGCAACAGTTTCCAGGGATAGCCAGTCCCAACCTTGAGCGCGGCTCGATCTTCGGCGTCCTCGAACGCGAATATGGAGTCAACTTGACGTACGCCGACGAGGAAATTGACGCCACCGACGCCGACCAGCGTACATCGGAATTGTTGTCCATACCGCGCGGCACTCCGCTGCTTCGCATGCGCCAGCTTATTTATTCCAGCAAGGGCATCCCCACAATTTACGTTGTTGGTCTTTACCGTTCTGGCAGGCACACGCTGCTAATTCGCCGCTTCCGCTGAGGACGCGGCAGACATGGCGTAAATTCAATCGACGGCGCGGCGGTCATTGTTCCTTGAGTTTTGTTTTTGGTGACAAAACACGCGGACCAAATTGATCGTTGAACCACCTGCTCGACCAGCGGAGCGAAAGTTATCGGGACAAGTTCACCGCAGTTCAACCCGCGTTCTTCCGCGAAGCCAGCCTCCGATCCCACCTGATTCGTTTAGTTTCATCGCTGCTTCGCCGGCAACCACTTCGACGTCTGTCTTGGTTTTCCAGGCAAGCTCAGGCAAGACGTCACGCAAGTTGATGACAAAGCGTTCCCTGCCGCATTGCGGGCAGACAGGGTCGCTGGAACGGTCCATCCAGCCGCATTCTGAACACTGACGCAGACTTTCGTTCAGATTGTGCGCTACAACCAAATTGCGAATCTTTCCTTTTTGAAATAGAACGAGCGTCTCATCAAGACCGACCACAGCTTTGCGTTCATCGCCGAGCAGAGCATAGACCAATGCGAGTTGGCGACGATTCTCCCAGTCTGCGATTCTGGGCTCCAAACGTTTCTGCAAGTCAGACGGGGAAAACTTTCCGAAGTCTTCCTCAATCGTTACAACGGGACGACCAAATTGTTTCGGAAACTCCACTTCGATTGCTTTTGTCAATCGATCGGAGCCA
>DASYYI010000296.1:0-2044 GCA_035933995.1 Candidatus Acidiferrales bacterium
CGCCATTCACAGCGAAGAGGGCCACGGCGAAAACGTTGTCGGAATCCTCGAAGGCAGCGACCCCATATTAAAGAATGAATACGTCGTCATCAGCGCCCATCTCGACCACATTGGCCTGAGCGCGCCGCTGCCCAACGGCCACAACGTCAACAACGGCGCCGACGACGATGGCTCGGGTTCGACAGGCCTGCTCGCGATCGCGCGCGCCTATGCCGAAGGAGCGGCCAAGGGCATGCGCCCCAAGCGCAGCGTCATTTTTTTGTGGAATGGCGGCGAGGAAAAAGGTCTGTGGGGCTCGCGCTACTTCAATGAGTTCCCTCCCGTTGACCTCACCAAAGTCGTCGCCGATCTCAATATGGACATGATCGGCCGCACCAAGTCGCCGAATTCGGTCGATCCCAATCCCACTCACTTCCTCGTGAACCCCGGTGAAGTCCTAGTTGTCGGCCCGAATATCAGCAGCGACGATTTGGAAAAGACAATCGAGTCGGTCAACAGCAATTTTGAAAAGCTAAAGCTGAATCATTTCTACGATGCGACGGCTCCCGACGCCACGCATGATAACCTCGGGCCGAAGCCGAACGGCCAGCGCATCTTCTACCGCAGCGATCATTACAACTTCGCCAAGATGGGCATCCCCATCGCATTTTTCACTGTCGGGCTGCACGTGGATTATCACCGCCCCACGGACACTCCGGAAAAAATCGACTACAAGGAAATTCAGGTCGTCTCGAGGACCGTTGCCGGAGTCGCCTGGGTGCTTGGCAATCAGCCTGGCCGTCCGCACTTGAAGACGGATTTGCCGGCGCAACTGGTGAAGGACATGAAGACCGCGCAAACCGATGGCTGGGGCAAAGTAACGCCAGTTTTGCCTCCGCTGCCCGGCGAGCCTTTCTAGGCTATACTGCGGAATCCGTGCGGAAGTGGCGGAACTGGCAGACGCGCAGGACTTAGGATCCTGTGGCCGAGAGGCCGTGGGGGTTCAAATCCCTCCTTCCGCATACCTTCGTTTGTTCGTCCCGAAATTTCACCTCTTCTTGATCCGAATTTCTGGGTTGGGAAAACTTGAAGGCGGCACGGTGACAATACTTCCCGAGATCTGCTCCACGGAGATAGAGGAAGGCGGGACTGTCCCGCAGTCCCACTTTGAAGGCACATCTAAATCGGGAAAGAAATTGCGTTTGAGGCATTCCAACATTTCAACACCGGATTGGGCGGCCAGAAATCTAGCCAAGTCGGGTGTCTCGATCAAAACTCCGGCAGACTCGAAGGTCAACGGCTGGTCGGTAAGCAATTTGGCATACGCAGGATCCACTCGATCGTCTACATGCGCTCCGCCCTCCATGTTGGCAAGAGTAAGTATGACCTTGCTTCTTGTATAGATCATCTGCTTACCATCTGACCGGAAGGAGAACACGCGTCGATTCCACCAAGCGCCGATGGAACACCGGGTATAGTGCGATGATTCAAGGTCCACAGAGGGATAAACGGCGATTCCGGGGTCGATTCTGATACCAGCGGCAAAATTGAATAGTTCCTCACCGGACTGCCTCGCTTCACTGACGTGCTCCGATATTTGAAGATCAAGACCGTTCGACCGGGCCTGCTTCAGAAGGGGTTTGCATCTTCCACTCTCGTAAACAAGGGTCCGGATAGTTCCGGCAATTCTCACGCTCTCTGCGAAATTGCCCTCATAAAAGGCGACGGCGGATCTGCGCAAGAAATCTGATTGCTCCCTCAGCCTAGCTTCAATGTTTTCTCTGGACCGTTTCATATTCACCTATATCTCGAAGCGGAACCGGCGATCCTCTTTGCTTTTCCAGAGCTCGATAGTTCAAGGGGAAATCGGTAGAGAAGTCGCGAACGACCGCTTTTCTATTGCGTCAACGGAGGCGTGATGGGCCCCGCCGTCAGCCGCGGCGAGAATTTCTGCGCGCGAACCAGCCGGTGCCGCGCCTCAAAATGTTTTTGCGCGCGACGCCCCCACGCGCGAACGAAATAATAATTCAACGCCCCTCCGGCACCCGCGCTGAGCAGCGGTATC
>DASYYI010000299.1:0-2524 GCA_035933995.1 Candidatus Acidiferrales bacterium
GACACTTCGGCATGCGTGGGATGGATGTTCCAGGGCAGCAAGTCTTTGATCCGGTTGATGGGATGGTCGGCGATGCGAGTCATGACTTGCCGCAGATAAGCTTCGGGATCGAGTCCGTTGAGTTTCGCCGAACCGATCAAGCTATAGATCGCCGCTGCACGGTCTCCTCCGGCATCTGATCCTGCGAACAAGTAGTTCTTCCGGCCTAGAGCCACTCCGCGCAATGAGCGCTCCGCGGCGTTGTTATCAATCTCAATGTGGCCATCTTCTATATAGCGGGTGAGTGCGTCCCAACGCGAGAGCGCATAGCGAATCGCAGCTGTCGTGTCCGACTTGCGCGAGAGTTTCGATAAAGTTGTCTCCAACCACTGCCGCAGAGAGTCCAGCAGTGGCTTCGACTCCGCCTGGCGAAGGGCGCGGCGTTCCTCCGGCGGCTTACCACGAATCTGATCTTCCACCTTATATAAGGCGACGATCCGCAGTAGCGCTTCTTGTGCAATCGGGGAAGCGTGCGCTTGTTCCAGATCATAAAAGTGGCGCCGCACATGCGCCCAACACACCGCTTGCTGGATGCGGCCATCGGCGTAAAGCTGATTAAACCCCGCGTAGGCATCAGCCTGCAGCGTCCCGCGAAACTTGCCCAGATGCTGCTCGGGATGCTCGCCCTTGCGATCCGGGGAGTAAGCAAACCACACTGCCGGCGCAGCACGGTCGCCCGCGGGTCGATCGTCACGCACATACGTCCACAACCGCCCCGTCTTCGTCTTGCCGTTGCCCGGTGCCAGTACCGGCACGGGCGTGTCGTCGGCGTGCAGCTTGCCAGCTTCCATCACGTAGTCCTGCAACGCTTCTACCAGCGGCTCGACTAACCGGCTGCTGGCTCCCACCCAGTCCGCCAGCGTCGACCGTTCCAGTTCCACCCCTTGCCGCGCGTAGATCTCTGACTGGCGATACAACGGTTGATGGTCACAGTACTTCGACACCAGCACGTGCGCCAACAGTCCTGGTCCTGCCGCTCCGCGCTCAATCGGGCGGCTCGGCGCCTCGGCTTGCACAATGCAGTCGCACTTGGTGCAGCTCAGCTTGATGCGCACATGACGGATCACCACGAAACTGGCAGGCACGTACTCCAGCATCTCCGAAACATCCTCGCCCAGCTTCCGTAACTCGCCCTGGCATTGCGGGCACACCGTTTCTTTCGGATCGTGCCGCTGCGTTTGTCGCGTAAGATGATCGGGCCAAGCACGGCGGATCGGCTTGGCGGCTGTGGTCCCACCCCAAGAAGCCGCGACCGAAGCCGGGTCCGGCGGCTTAGGTTCTTCCTCGCCAACATTCGACTGCAACTCCTCCAGCCGCAGTTCCAACTGCTCAATCTGTCGCGCCAGCTTCTCCGACTTGCGCCCAAACTGCATACGATGCAGCTTGGATAACAGCAGCTTCAGATGCTCGATCTCGCGCTCGCGGGAGAGGAGTTGCTCGTCTTTGCTGATCAACTCCTGATGTTGTGTCAGGATCAGCGCCCGCAGCGCTTCCGCAGGAAGGACGTTCAGATCGGGCAGCGCACTCACGGGCATGCGCGGAGTATCGCATGAATGTGCGCGTTTTCATCCCGCGCGGACACGAAAAAGTTGTGGAAAGAATCTCCTTTATTACACCGACAACTGCGGTTCCCAGGTGCGCTCCGGTCTTCGCCAGTCAATGCCCTCCAACAGCATCGCCAGTTGTGCTCGCGTTAGACAAACCGTTCCGCTTACCGCTTGCGGCCACACAAAACGCCCGCGCTCCAGCCGCTTCGCAAACAAGCACAAACCATCCCCGTCATACCAGAGCACCTTGATCAGATCGCCACGCCGTCCGCGAAACACGAATACGTGTCCCGAGAACGGACTCTGTTCCAGCTTCGTCTGCACCAATGCACTCAGCCCAGTGAAGCCCCGACGCAAGTCCGTCACACCTGCTGCGATCCAGATCCGCGTCTTAGCGGGCAGCCCAATCATCGCCCCAGACACTCCAGCAACACCCGCACCAACTCAGGATCAGCTCCGCCTTCGATGCGCAACTTTGCCTGTCGCAGTTTGATGTGGATCGTACTCGCAATAGGCTTTGGCTTCGCAACCGCGACCGACGTCGGCGCTTGCTTACTGGCATGGGTCGTGATCGCCGACAAATTTTCGCTCACCCGCACGGGAAGCAACTTCATCGTCGCCTTCTGCTCCCCGAGTCTTCCGCTCAAGTAGAGCCGCCGCCAGCCAAATAACTGGTTCGCATTTACTCCATGGGCTCGCGCGATGCGAGCCACTGACGCGCCTTCGATTAACGTCTCTTCCACAATCCGCCGCTTCTCCGCGATGCTCCGCCGTTGTCGCTGGACTGCACTGGCCGACTGTTTCTTCGCGGCGATCGTCTCTGGCACTTCTCCAGATGTGTCCATCTACGCTCCAAGTGGACACCTATTCCTAAGTGTCTCTTCGGAGAATCGCTCTCATTTAGATGATTGTCGAGACGGTCACAGCCGGACGCTTAC
>DASYYI010000318.1:0-12446 GCA_035933995.1 Candidatus Acidiferrales bacterium
GCGGCAACGGCTGCCACCACCTGAGCGCCTCGCCCTCCGCCGAGCTCGCGAGCCATCAAGCCTGTCAGAACCACGGCCACGGCTTCCGCAAGCGCGGCGAAGAAACGGAACCCTGCCAGCGAAGTTCCGAACAGAATCAGCGAAAGACGTCCGAAAAAAGGGGTCAGTGGAGGATACGCGACGTAGCCCCACGCCAGATGACGCGCGTCATCCAACGTCGCCAGTTCGTCGCGATGAAAGCCGTAACGCCCGCCGGTTAGGAGATGCGCAATGATTGTGGCACCCGCGATGTAAATCACAATCGCCACGCCGCCGCACCAACCGCGCCGCCCCGCAGATGGTTGTTCCGAGGTCGGGCCGGACCTTGCCACCGGAAACGCAGACGACATGTAAAATTCCTCTTTATCCTAAGACGCTATTGCGGAATCGCTGCCCGCTCCGCCTCGGCCTCAACGGGCCGTCGTAGGGCCCGATTCTATCCAAAATCCTCAAACGGTCGCCAGGGAATCGCCGACTCCGAGGAATACGATTTGGTAATTGAATGAGCACTTATGGACACTGTATAATATCGCTCATTCGGTGGCTGGGGTAACCGGAGGGCGGGCTCGAAACCCTCCGCCTCCTGGAGACGGAGCCAGCACAGAACTCAACCCGCCCGTCGGGAGCAACGGGCCATCTTATGAAAATCCTCCTCGTGGATTGCGACGCGGCGGTGCTTCAATACCTCGAAAGATTGTTCCGCGACGAAGGCGGCGAAATCACCAGCTTCCTCTACGAAAACAAAAACTGCGCCGCCCGCATCACGGACCTGGCCCGCGCACAGCAGTTCGACCTTGCATTCATTAACCTCCTGATTCCTAGCCTCATCGGTATTGAATTGTCCGCTCAAATCAAAAGGGTTTCACCGAACACGCGAATCATCCTGATGAGCACGCCGATTTCCCCCGCCAGCCTTGCGCAATTACATTCGTACGGAATTGCCCGCGAATTTTTCATCGAGCCTTCCGTCTTGCGGGAGCTTCGCGAAATCCTCGCATCTGTGCGGCGGGAACAAAGTAATGGCACCTGTTCCTCGCTCGAGAGCACCGCCGAAAACGGGTCCCGCCTCTTCTCTTCTTAACTGACCTCGTAACTAAAACCATGCGCCCGCGCGGCAAGCTGCAAACGCAAGCCCCGTCTTCAATAATTGCCCCACGGGCAAATTGCGATGGCCTGCCGTCGTCCGCGTAGGTTAAACTTGTTCCCGTTAAATTCCCGGTTCTCGTTCGGCACACTATAGTGGCTTCTGATTGGCTTCTACCTGCAAAGTTCAATCGAATCCCCGCGACGTAATCATTCCGCTAGCCATTCTCCTGATTCCGCGCGCATCAAGCTGACGCCCGCGCCCATGCGCAACCATCTGCTGACTTTTCTGCTCTGCGTGATTGCCGCGGCAATTTTCACGCTGCCTGCGTCTCTCTCGCCGGCGTCCGCGCTCCTCGGTTATCCCGGAGACAATTTCCAGCACGCCTGGTTCCTCTGGCATTTCGCCAGAGCCATCGCGTCCGGCCACGATCCCTTCTACACGCACCTGCTCTTCTATCCCGCCCGCGCAAATCTGGCTTGGAGCACGCTCGATCCCCTCGCCGGAATTTTGGCTTTGCCTCTCAGCATGCTTGCCGGCCCGGTCATCGCCTATAATTTGTCGCTGATTTTACAGCTGGCCCTCGCCGCGTTCTTCGCGCGACTGCTCTGCCTCCGCATTTGCCGCAACGAAATCGCCGCGCTCTTCGGCGGCATCGCTTTCGGACTCGGCCCATTCCTTCTCGCCCACGCGCTCGGGCACTTAAGCCTCGTCACCGCATTTCCGATTCCCCTTTACGTCCTCGCATTGGACAATTTGCTTCGAAAAGAGGTCCCGTCCTGGAAAGAGGGCGTTCTTGCGGGCCTCGCATTGCTTCTGACGGCCTTCGGGCACTACAACTACACGGTATTTTGCATCCTGCTCACGGCCGTAATCCTCACCGTCGATCTTGCAATCGCCGGAGCAGCCAACGGCCGCGCATTGCTCAAGCGAACTTGGTTTGCGCTCACCGTCGCGGCCGCCACTTTCGTCGCCGCGTTTTCGCCAGTGCTCATCATGCTGCTTGGGAATCGCGCTGACGTGCCAAGCCCTCGCACCATGGCGCACGTGACCCAGTATTCCGCCGACGCGCTCGGTTTCCTGATACCCAGTTGGAACAACGTGCTCCTCGGCAATTTCGCGCACGGTCTCGACGCGCGCATTTTCGTCGCCGGCTTCGAAGGCACCGTCTACGCCGGGCCAGTCCTGCTTCTCCTCGCCATCCTCGGAATCTGGAAAGGCCCCGCCCGGCACCCACAATGGACGGTGCGCGCGGCGCTCGCCGCAATTCTTTTTTATCTATTATCTTTGGGACCTGAAATTCGCATTCTCGGCAGACTCACGGAAATCCCCGGCCCCGCCGCGCTGCTTTACCATTTTCGCTTCGCGCGCTTCATTTCCGTTCCCGCGCGTTTCGACGTCATCGTCTTGCTCTGCCTCGCTGTCTTGAGCGCCATCGGCCTCGCCTGGTGTCTCGATAATCTGCAAAAAAACTGGCACAAGCGCGCGCTCGTCTTTGCCGCAAGCTCTCTACTCGTCCTCGAATCTCTCACCATTCCATTTCCCAAATCCTCGATCGTCGATCCCGCCGCGTCCTCAGACGCCACGGTTCCTCTTCAAAGCTGCACTTTACCCGCGAGCGCACAACGCGGCGCAGTCCTCACGTTTCCTCTTCAGCAGTGGCCCTACGTTCAAAAAGCCATGTGGATCCAGCTCACCGATGGCGGACGCTTCGCTCTCGTCGATGGCTACTTGTCCTATGTCCCTCGCGATGTGTGGCACCAGTTTTACGATCTTCCCCTTCTGCGCTCCTTGATGTCCTTGCAGGGCACGTATCGCACACCAGTCAATCCCGCTGCGGACCGTCCTTCTATTCCCGCAACGATTCGCCGTTTGCATCTTTCCGCTGTCGTGGTTTTCGATTCTCCGCAACACGACGCCGCGGTTCATTCTCTCAACTCAGCACTCGGCGTCACGGGCCAACCCGCCGGCAGTTGCACCGTTTTTCCCTTAACGCCGCAAAACGCTGCTGTACAAGTGCCGCCGTCGCATCTCCCTGCCCATACGGCCAATATGGATTGAATGCGATTGCTCCAACCTCCTCGACACGAGCAACAGCGCCAGCTATAAAGAAGTTAAGCTCGAAGCTTTAATTGTCTGTCAATCCGGGAGCTGTCAGTCGTGCGGAAAGGATGAAAAGTGGATTCCAAAACGCAGTCGCTGCTCGAAGATGCCTCGCGCCGCTCACTCCATTATTTGAAAACAATCGAGGAGCGCCGCGTTTTCCCATCCCCCGAAGATCTCGCCAACCTCGCAAAATGGGACGCGCCGCTTCCCGCAAATCCAACCGATCCTTCGGATGTGCTCGCGCTCCTCGATGAAGTTGGCTCACCCGCAACCGTCGCCACCGCCGGCCCGCGCTATTTCGGCTTTGTCACCGGAGGCGCGCTCCCCGTCACCGTCGCCGCGAATTGGCTCGCTTGTGCTTGGGATCAGTGCGCGGGACTCGAAGCCCTTTCGCCCGCCGCCTCCGCCATTGAAGCAGTGGCTCTGAAATGGCTTGTCGAGCTTTTCGGTTTGCCGCCCGGCACAGCCGGCGGTTTCGTCACCGGCGCCACCACCGCGAACTTCACCGCGCTCGCCGCGGCGCGTCACGCTGTGCTCGCGCAGGCTGGTTGGGACGTCGAGGCAAAGGGCCTCTTCGGAGCGTCGCCCATCACCGTTATCGTCGGTGAAGAAGTCCACGTCAGCGCGCTCAAGGCCCTCGCCATGCTTGGGCTCGGCCGCGAACGCGTTATTCAAGTGAAGGCTGACGCTCAGGGCCGCATGCGCGCGGATGCGCTCCCGCGGATTGCCGGCCCAACCATCGTTTGTCTTCAGGCTGGCAACGTGAATTCGGGCGCATTTGATCCCGCGACGGAAATCTGCCACGCCGCGCACTCTGCAGGTGCATGGGTCCACGTGGACGCCGCATTCGGCCTGTGGGCCGCCGCAGCCCCGGCTCGCGCTCACCTCTTGCGCGGAGTTACCGACGCGGATTCCTGGGCCACCGACGCGCACAAATGGCTCAACGTCCCCTACGATTCGGGAATTGCTTTCGTGCGCCACCCTGAACATCTGCGCACCGCCATGTCCGTAAACGCCGCCTATCTTGTGCGCGGAGAAAAACGCGAACCCAATCAATTCACTCCGGAGATGTCCCGCCGCGCGCGCGGCGTGGAAATATGGGCGGCTCTGCGGTCTCTGGGTCGCTCCGGCCTCGCCGATTTAATTGAACGCATGTGTCAATACGCAGCGCGGTTTGCTGAAGGTCTTCGTGCGGCGGGCTACGAAATCCTGAACGAAGTGAACCTCAACCAGGTTCTCGTCTCGTTTGGCAGTGAAGATAAAACTCGCCACACCATCGCCGCTCTCCAGCGCGAAGGCACTTGCTGGTGCGGGGGCACCATCTGGCACGGACGCGCCGCTATGCGCATCAGCGTCTCTTCATGGGCCACCACGCCCGCTGACATCGAGCAAAGTCTCGACGCCATCCTCCGCGCCGCCGGCTCGCCTGAAGGTCTTGCGGGTGCCCCATCCTGCCTGCACTGAGCGAATTTTGCGAACTGAGCGCTTTCTGCGGAGGAATCTGCTTTTCGACTTTGCACTTGCGGGTGCCCCTGCCTGCACTGAGCGAATTTTGCGAAGTGAGCACTAATCTGTGAAGGGGGGCTGTTTTCGACTTTGCGCTTGCGGGTGCCCCATCCTGAGCGCTTTTTGCGAAGGGTGGGGTAGTTCCTCTGGGGCGAATTTTTCCAGTATTTCGGCGACCACTGAAAATGCCTTCTTCGCGGCCTATCAGTCCGTCGCGATGGTCAGATTTATTTCAATGTCGCGGCGGTCATCGAAACTGGAAATCGTGCGGCGGGAGGACTTGTGATGCTTGTACTCGGCATGGATCTCGAAATCCACGTTCGGGTCGAGCCCCGAAAACTGATAATGCCCCTGAGGGTCTGCGATGTACGTGCGCACCGTGTGCGTCTTTTTGTTCAGCAGGTACACAACGCCGTTCGGAATCGGGTTGTCGCTGTGGTCCATCACGCTGCCGTGCACCGTGCGTAGCTGTGAACGATCCCGCTCGCTTTGGCCTCGCACCGTTGCAGCCGAAACCGCCATGATCGCCAGCAGAAGCATTACGGAAGGCGCAATCCGAGTTGTTCTCAACTTGGTTCTCCTTCGGGTGGATTCCACGCGCGAAACCGGTGGTTCGCACTCTTATTTGTCATTAGATGGCGATAGCCCATGAAATAGATGTAGGCGCGACTCTATTCCTCGGACTCTTCTTCTTCCGATTCTTCTTCGCCCTCCTCCACGTCGTCTTCGTCGTCCACGGCCAGCACTTCTTCTTCATCCTCGTCTTCGTCGGCAATCACATTCACGTGGACGGGATGGACTTGCAGCACCTCGAGTTCCACATCGCACTCCGGGCAGGTCAGGATTTCGCCTTCTTCTACTTCGTCCTCGTCCACGTCAATCTCGGCGTCGCATTCCGGGCATCTCACCACGGGCCATTCTCCTTCGCAGCGTAATTCCGCAACCGAGAGCGTATTATATAACGTCCGTGTCAAGCAATAATGCTGCTGTGGAGGTGCGTGTTTGCCAGAAAACAGGGAATATCCCGACCGTCCCGTAATCGCCGTCGGTGGAGTCGTCGTTTCCGGCGCGCGTGTGCTCCTCATCCGCCGCGCCCAACCGCCTCTTGAGGGACGCTGGTCCATTCCCGGCGGAATACTCGAGCTTGGCGAAACAATCGCGCAAGCCGTCGAGCGCGAGCTTATGGAAGAAGCTGGCGTCCAAGTCCTCCCTCTCGAATTGATCGAGATTTATGAGAAAGTTCTGCGCCTTCCCCATCAGCCGCCGCAATATCATTTCGTGATTTTGGATTATCTTTGCGAACTAAAGGACGGCAACGCGCAGCCAGGAAGCGATGTCACCGAAGTCGCGTGGTCAGCCGAAGACGAACTCGATCGTTTTAATCTCACCATCGAAGCCAAGCGCGTTGTCAAACGCGCCTTTGCCATGGCTCGCGAACGCCAAAGTGCCGCCCACAGCTAGCCGTCCGTCCTTCGATAGGTTGCCGAAGAATTCGGTTCTGCGCCGCCCATACCTAGCCCTTAGTCCTTACGGCGGGCGCTGAAAAATTCGACTCTTTCAGCAGCCCCCTGCGGTTTTGTGTCTCCCGCTTTGGCGTTCTTTGGAGTGCGACGGTCTGCCCGCCGCAGGCAGGCTCGACGCCGCTTTGTCGTCGCTTCTGTCTTCGTAGGGGCGGGGTTAATCCCCGCCCGTCGGCGCAAAGCGAGCTTTCGTTTCCTTGAGCTGCGGTCAGTGCACGGCTTCTCCCGTGCCATAAGCGCCCCGCTGCGAGCCTTGCCGTTGACCGGCACGAGCAGATCTGTCATCCGGCCCGCCCTGAGGCACGAAGGGAGCCGCTATGCGGCAGGCCTGCCTGCCGCAGGCAGGGATCTGCTTCTCGTCTTGCACCTCCCGCCCACAGCAACCTACAGCCATCCCACAATCGGTTTTAGCCATCCAACGCCCCAACTTTCACTTCGCCGACAATTCGTCAGCGAGTCCCTTCCGAAGTTCGCGACGCTACCCACCCCAAAACAGTCCCCGCCGATACCCAAAACGGAAAAATTCCATACAGTGTGTCGGAAGCGGAATGCGAGTGGCGATCGATGGCCGTAAATACCTGCAGGCAGAAAGCCACGGTCAAAATCAGCGCCAACCAACCCGGCCACGCCACCGGCCTGTAGAACCATCCCCATTCATGGAACCATTTGGTTTTCATTGAATCATCTCCCCATCTTCGGCTGAGATTGTCCCATTTGGTTTTCCCCGGTGGCATCAATGAACGAACGAGTAGATTTCGTCCGCAATCCAGTAGTTCGTGAACACAATGGCGAAAAGCGTTCCGACGACCCACAAGCCCCACCGCCAGCGCCGCCAGAGAGCGCGAAAAGGCGAATACTGCATGGGAACATCGGCGAAATAAGCAGCGCAGTAACAAAGATTAGCCAGCGCGGCAAGACCTAGAAGCGCCCCCAGCGACGACCACGTGAACGCAGAACGAAAATGCGGCCATGTCCCCACAATCCAAATCAGCACCACTGCCATGAGGAGAAAATTGTAAATGATGCGCCGCCGCTCCCAATAGCCCATGGCGTCGCTCAGAACTCCGCGCGGCTCCACTGGTTGCGAAGACGTAACCGAATCATGTGTCGGCACGTCGCACCTTCCTAGTTGATCTGGCTGATGATCCAAACATTCGCCAACGCAACAGCCAAGAGCGTCCCTGCGAGCCATAGCATCCACCGCCGCCGGCGCCACAAATCGCGGAACGACGAGTACTGGATGAAAACGTCGAGGCAATACGCGACGGAATACAGCACGTTCGCGAGCGCCGCCATCACGAAAAGCGCCAGAATCGCCGGCCATAGCAGCGCTTCGTGAACCTGCGCCCGGTTGGCGACGACCCAAACGACCACCACGGCGGCGAGAATCAGGTTGTAGGGAACACGGCGAAGTTCCCAATAACGGATGGCATCGTCAAGGATTCCGCGCAACTCATCAGCCTGCAGATACTGAACCGGTTCTGGTGTGTTCATGCGCCACGCCCCCCTGTGAAATGAACTCGGGCCCGTTGCACCATCACTTCCGAGGAACTATTTCAGGCCGGCCGCGGGCTTCCTGGTGTCAACTCGCTGTGGCCTTCGCTGCGCTAACCGGCGCGCGCCCAAATCTGCGGTCTCTCGCGCGAAACTCCCGCACTGCAGCTTCCAAATCTTCCGCGCCGAATTCCGGCCACATGCGCTCGGTGAAGTGCAATTCCGCATAAGCGCATTCCCACAGCAAGAAATCGCTCAGCCGCTGCTCCCCTCCTGTGCGAATCAGCAAATCCACATCGGGAGACGCATCCGGTGCGTGCGTTACCTGCCCAACGCGCCGCGCGAATTCTTCCTGCGTCACTTCCGTGCTCGACATCATCCAGCACGCCGCTCGCAGCATCGCCTCCCGCGCCGAATAATCCACCGCGATTCGCAGCTCCAGCCCGGCGTGCTTCGCGGTCGCTGTCTCCACCGCTTCAATCGCCTCCACCAGCGCGCTCGGCAAACGGTCGCGCCTGCCAATCACGCTGATCCGCACGTCGTGCTCACCCGCGCGCAGCGCCTGCGCAAAAAAATAAGTCTCCAGCAAACCAAAAAGCGCGCCCACTTCGTCGGGATGCCTCTGCCAGTTATTCGCCGAGAAGGCAAAGAGCGTCAGCGCGTCGATCCCCAGCGCCGGCGCCGCGTCCACTACGCGCCGAACCGCCTCCACTCCCGCGCGATGTCCCGCCGAACGCGGCAAGCCCCGCGCTTCCGCCCACCGGCCGTTTCCATCCATTAAAATCGCCACGTGCAATCCTTGCGGCGGAACGATGTATAAAGTACTTTCGATCATAAAGTTACCAGGCAAAATTTTTTGCCCCTCCTATCGTTCCCGCGTCGCGCGGATCAACGCTTCCATATGGTCCAGGTAATGCTCCAAAGCCCGCCGCCCAGACGCGGTCAAACGGAACTCCGTCTTCGGCAGCCGTCCCGCAAAAGATTTTGTGCACGCGATGTAGCCCGCATCTTCCAGCTTGCGCGCGTGCACGCTCAAATTCCCGTCGCTCGCCCCCACCAGCTTCTTCAATTCGTTGAAGCTCAGCGTCGCATTCACCGCCAAAGCGCTGATGATCCCCAGCCGCGTCCGCTCGTGAATAATCCGGTCGAGAGAACGCGCGGTTTCCTCCGCCGGCCGGATTCGCACCGTTTCCAGTTCCTGACGCTCCGATTTCCCTTCGCGCGATGCGCGTACTGCCGCCGATTTACCCACCGTAACTCCTCGCAATTACTGTCCCGAAAATAATGTGAAATCCTCCAAACCCAATCGCCAGCAAAGCGTCGCTCCAACCCGCCGGACAGAAAAACGCCACCGTCCCCAACACCATGAAGCACAATCCCATGAACGGCACCACGCGGATCGAGAACGCCCCGCCGGTCACAACGCCGGTCCCGTAAAGCAGCAGCCACGTCGCCGGAATCGCCGCCACGAATCCAGAGTGATACAAAACGTACGTTAGAATCGCTCCAACGAAAATCGGCGGCACAAAACTAAGCGCGAACTTGCGTCCCGGCCCCGTCAGCAGCGAATCATGCGCGCGCCTTGCCTTGCTCAGCGTGCTCCAACCCGCAATCGCGATGGCAATCGCCGCTTCAATCAGCCACACCGTAAGCCACGCCTCGGGGCTCGTTTGCCGCAACGCCACTACGGACGCCCCCAGCGCCGTAATTCCCAGCGCCACTCCGCCCCAGCCCGGAACGGCTGTAAACGACCCGGCCCGCTCCATCGTTTCCCGAATGAAGCGCAGATTCTCCCGAGCGTGATCGTCAATCGCCACCGGTGCATCGGTGCGGCGCAGCGGATCCGTCGAACGCATAATCAAAGCCTACCATAAAATCATATTCTGTCAAGTACTTTGTAAAACAAAGTACGCCCGGCACTGCTCTTCGAAAATCTCTTGTTGCTCCTCCGTCCCCGGGACTATGCTTCCCCGGTTATTTTGAACCGTTTTTCAAAAAGGAGGATTTGCCATGAAACGTTTTCTGTTGTGTGCCATCGTCGCCGCCTGCATGCCTCTCGCCGTCAGCGCCCAGTCGTCTTCGAATCCCGTCTCGGACACGGTGAAAAAAATCGTGGCCCAGCGCGCGAAAATTTTGACCGCTGCCGCCGAAGAAATGCCCGCGGATAAATACAATTTCCAGCCAACACCCAAGCAGATGACATTCGCCCACCTGATCATGCACCTGCAAGGTTCGAACTTCGGTTTGTGTTCCGCGATCTCCGGAACGAAACCTGCCGAGCGGCCGACAGTCTCTGACACCGACGGCAAGGACAAGCTGGTCGCCGCATTGAAATCGTCCTTCGATTTCTGCAATGACGCTCTGGCGAAGATCGACGATTCCAAACTCGGCGAATCCGTGCCGTTTTTCCGTGGCTCTCAGCCGCGTGCGGCCGTGATGATCGCGCTCACCAATGATTTGTTCGACCATTACAGCCAGGCGGCGATGTACCTGCGCCTCAACGGACTGCTTCCGCCAACCGCACAGGGCCGCCAATCCATGTAATCGCTGGCGCCGAATGGCGTGAATTTTTAGTTCTGATTATTTTTCTCGCCGCGGATAGCGTCCCGCGAGCGCGTTCCAGCGGATTCTTAGAAGGTCCGCGAACATTCGCGCGCTGTCGCGCACCACGTGTACCTTTGTCGCTGAATCATGTGCCCAGCGCACCGGCACTTCCACGGCTCGCAGACCGTGCCGCTGCGCCAGAAACAATATCTCCGGATCGAATCCGAAATCCTCGATCCGCTGCTGCTCGAAAATAATCCGCGCTTCGGGCATCGCGAACGCTTTGAACCCGCACTGCGTATCTTGAAATCGCA
Source organism: Candidatus Acidiferrales bacterium (assembly GCA_035933995.1). Lineage (GTDB taxonomy): Bacteria > Acidobacteriota > Terriglobia > Acidiferrales > UBA7541 > DAHUXN01. The sequence goes on from DASYYI010000318.1 coordinate 10,608, forward strand.
AGCCCGTGAATAACCGCACCATCCAATTGAACAAAATCCCGGCGAGCTCTCGTGCTTTCGACTGATGCACCTCGATCAAACGGCGATCCACCGCCCGCGATCCGATCGCCACATCCGCCGCCTCCAGGGCCTCCAGCAATTTTCCCGCCTCCTCAATCGGCGCGGACAAGTCCGCATCCGTGAACAGCGCCACGCGCCCTCGCGCTTCGAGCATCCCGTGCCGCACGCTGTAGCCTTTGCCGCGATTTTGCCCGTTTGAAACTAATCGCAGCTCTGGCATTTCCGCCCGCATCCGCTCCACCAATTCCGCTGTCCCGTCGCTCGATCCGTCATCGACCACAATCACTTCCGTTCCAGCCTGCTGGCCACGCAAATATCCCCGCACGCACTCGAGCGTCCGAGGCAGTCGCCGTTCTTCGTTGTACGCGGGAATGATTATGGAAAGCCCGGGGCGCGCGTTCATTCGGCGGGACTGGCGGGCCAGCCATGCTCGCCCTGCAGCGGCACGAATTGGCACAGAAAGAGTTGCTCTTGCACAATCTGACCGCCGGATTTGCGGATGCGCGTCAGCATCTGCCGATCGCTTTTGCCCACGGGAATCACCATCCGTCCGCCTTCCGCGAGCTCTTCGATTAACGGCGCGGGAACCTGCGGCGCCGCCGCCGCAACCAGAATCGCATCGAACGGCGCGCCTTCGGCCCATCCATGCGTGCCATCGCCTGTGACGACGCGCACATTACTGTAACCCAGCTTCGCCAACCGTTCTCGCGCGGCGTCCGCAAGCGGCGCTCGCGCTTCGATCGTAATCACTTCGCGCGCCAGCTCCCCCAAAATCGCCGCTTGATACCCCGATCCCGCGCCAATTTCCAGCACGCGCTCGTTTCCTTCCAGTTCCAGCGCTTCCGTCATCGCCGCCACCATGTAGGGCTGCGAAATCGTTTGGCGCTCGCCAATCGGCACCGGCTCGTCATTGTACGAACGCGCCGCCAGCTCCTCTGGCACGAATAAATGGCGCGGCACGCGCTCCATCGCCGCCAGCACTTTCGGCGAACGAATCCCTCGCTTGCGAATCTGTTCCGCCACCATCAGCATCCGCAGCGATTCCCAATCCGGATTGGCTGCTGTGTTCGTTTGCTCGCCCCTTGGCTGCCCGGCACTGGCTCAGGCAGGCTGTAGGTGACGCTCCCACGCGCGCGTCTCCAAAATCTCCTCGATCTGCGCCAGCGCAAAATCAATTTCCTCTTCGCGATTGTAAAAATGCGGCGACAATCGAATTCCCGCGCCCGGCCGGTAATCCACCAGGATCTCGCGTGCAATCAATTCGTTCTTTACTTCCTGCGCATGCAGACACTCCACCGAAACCGTGCCGGCGCGCTCGGTCGCATCGCTCGGCGTGTTCACGCGCCAGCCGCGTTTCAGCGCGCCCTCCACCAATCGCGCTGTTTGCTGCATCGACTTCTTCCGAATTTTCTCCACCCCGATCTCACCAATGATTTCCAGCCCCGGCTGGCACGCGTAAAGCGCCGGAACGTGCGGCGTGCCATTCAGAAAACGGTACGCATCCTCGCGCGCCTCCTGCGGCCCAATTTCAAAATTGAACGGACGCTGGTGCGCCAGCCATCCCGTCAGCGTCGGCGTAAGCTTCCTCCGTAAATCTGGCCGCGCGTAGAGATATGCGACTCCCGGGCCGCCGCACAGCCATTTCAGCGCTCCGCCGACCGCAAAATCCGTTTCGAGTTCGCGCACATTCACGGGCACCGTTCCCGCCGCTTGAAAACAATCCAGAATCACGTGTGCACCCACCTTATGCGCTCGCTCGATGATCGCTTTCGCGTCCAC
>DASYYI010000330.1:0-10625 GCA_035933995.1 Candidatus Acidiferrales bacterium
GTCCAGGAAGTCAACGAAGTCCTCAAGCAGTACAACGAAATGCGCCGCATGATGAAAATGTACGGCAACACCATGAAGGGTAAAATGCGCGGCCTGGGCAAGCTCCGCGGCGGCCTGAGCAACTAGCGTTGCGAAAAAAAACCGTACACAAGGTCTTTAGGCAGACCCCTGATTTCCGCGCTTTGGGAATTTCGCGGCTTACGCTATAATCGAGCTGCAATTTTGGAGGATATGACGAAGTGTTGATGATCCGATTGTCCCGCATTGGAAAGAAGAAGCAGCCAGCCTATCGCGTGGTCGTGATTGAGAAGACGCGTCCGCGCGACGGCCGTTTCGTCGAAATTGTGGGGACATACGATCCTCTGAAGAATCCTGCGATCGTTAAGCTCGACGCCGAGCGCGTGAAATATTGGCTCGGTTGCGGCGCCCAGCCCAGCGATACCGTCCGCAGCTTCTTGCGTAACCAAAAAATCGCATAAAGCATCCTACTCTTCAGGGGTTTCGGACTTCAGCGTCGGATCTAGCCTCAGCGGATTTTTCCGCCGGACCCAGCGAACGTCCGGAGGTTCTCATGATCAAGGAGCTCGTCGAGTCGATTGCGAAAGCTCTTGTCGACCATCCCGAACAGGTAATCGTGAACTCCATCGAAGGCGAGCAAGTCACGGTTCTTGAATTGCGCGTTGCTCAGGACGACCTCGGGAAAGTGATTGGGCGGCAGGGCCGCACCGCCAAGTCCATCCGCACGCTGCTGGGTGCGGCCGGCATGAAATTGAAAAAACGATTCACTTTGGAAATACTCGAATAGCGTGGCGGACTCCCCAGCCAGTCGCGTCACACTCGCCAGAATTCTGCGTGCTCGCGGGCGCCGCGGTGAAGTCGCGGCTCAAATTTTCACCGATTTTCCTGAACGCCTCCCGAAACTCACTTCCGCGGAATTGTGGGACGGCAAAAGTCTGCCGCGTCGCGTCGCGATTCGCGAATGCTGGCTCAGCAAGAGTCATGGCGGACAGGCGATTTTCCTTTTCGATGGATGCAATTCCATCTCCGATGCGGAACGCCTCGTCGGCCTTGAAATTCAAATTCCGCTTTCCGAGCGCGTGCCCCTTGCGACGGGCAGTTACTTCGTCACGGATTTGATCGGCTGCGAAGTTTTTAAGGACATTGGCACGGGCGCCGCTGAAAAATTGCGCTTCGAAAAGCTTGGCGATGTTCGCGACGTGCAATCCACGGGTGAATCCGTCGCGGGCACGCCGGTCCTTGTTGTCGCGACGCCTCATGGCGAATTGCTGATTCCTCTCGCCACAGAAATTTGCACGCGTATTGACACCGCCACGCGCCGCATCGAAGTAGTGCTCCCCGAAGGCCTCCTCGATCTAAATCAAACGTAGAAACTGCGCGGACAGAAACGCGATAGGGTAAGATTCCAGCAGGATGCGCTTCGATCTGATTACGATTTTCCCGGAGTTTTTTCGCGGGCCGCTGGACTACGGAATTGTGCGGCGTGCACGCGAAGCTAAATTGATCGACGTTGCGATTCACGATTTGCGAATTTTCACGCACGATCACCATCGCACCGTGGACGACCGTCCGTTTGGCGGCGGCGAAGGCATGGTGCTCAAACCTGAGCCGCTTTTTGACGCGGTCGAATCGCTCATCGGCCCAGTGAAAGACACGCGAGTCTCGCAGCCGGAGATACGAACTGCGATTGTGTTGCTTTCCGCTTCGGGAAGATTATTCCGGCAGGAAATGGCGCGAAGATTTTCGCAACTGGAGCGTGTGATTTTAATTTGCGGCCGCTACGAAGGCGTCGATGAGCGTGTGGCCGAGCATCTGGCAACTGACGAAATCTCCACCGGCGACTTCGTGCTTTCCGGCGGCGAATTGCCTGCGGCGATTGTGCTCGACGCGGTGACGCGCTTGATTCCTGGCGCGCTCGGCAACGAAGATTCCGCTGAGAACGAATCGTTCTCCGCCGCGCCCGATCGCGCGAACGATGCAGCAGAGCGCATTCCCGATTTGCGAAACGCGGAACACGGACCACCAAACCTGGAATATCGAGGCGCGGATCGCGGCATCCTGGATTATCCGCATTACACGCGGCCGCAGAATTTTCGCGGCTGGGAAGTTCCGGAAATTTTGATGAGTGGGAATCACGAACAAATTCGACAATGGCGTCATCGCATGGCGCTCGAGAAAACGAAGCGCAATCGCCCGGATTTACTCGCGGGCTCAGATCCGCGAGACTTCATCGCGAAATAAAATTGTCGCTCTGAATTATTCGCCTGATCATTCGCAGTGCGATCCGCGCGACGCCGATTCAGTTGCGGCGTTGTGGTGGCGCGCTCACGTTTGATACGCTCGGACGCGAGGAAAAGTCGAAATGGCCATCATTGATGTTCACAATCACTATTATCCGCCCGCGTATCTGGATGCGCTGCGTGCTGGCTCCAGCGTGGTGAAGGTTGATTTTGACGCGGAGGGCAATCCGCGGCTGCATTATCCCGGCGATTACAACGTAGCAGTGCGCGGGCATCGCGATATCGATTTTCGCGAAGGTGAGCTCGCGAAATACGGCATCGATATGCAGGTGATTTCGCTGACCACGCCCGGGACGCACGTCGAATCGCCCGCAAATGCCGTGAAACTTGCGGCGCTGGTGAACGACGCTTTTGCGGAGGTCGTGCAGACGAAGGGCGGAAAATTCGTGGCGCTCGCGACGCTTCCGCTGAATGATCCCGCCGCGTCGGTGAAGGAATTCGAACGCGCGTGCCGCCAGCTTCATTTTCCTGGCGCAATGCTCTTCAGCAACATCAACGGCGTGGCGCTGGCGGACAAGCGTTTCTGGCCGCTCTACGAAGTCGCGAACGATTTGGACGCCATTCTGCACATTCATCCCACCGATCCCGCAGGCGTCGAAGCAATGACAGATTATTGGCTGATGCCGCTCGTGGGATTTCTATTTGACACGACGCTGGCGGCGGAAAAACTTGTGTTCAGCGGCGTCGCGGAACGCTTTCCGCGCATTCGGTGGGTGCTCAGCCATCTGGGCGGCGCGATTCCGTACATCGCCGAGCGCGCGGACCGCGGCTTTCGCGCGTTCAAGGAATGTCGCGTGAATATTTCGCGCCCGCCGAGCGAATATCTGAAGCAGTTTTATTACGACACGGTGAATTTTGATCCGCTCGCGCTGAAGCTGGCGATCGATTTCGCCGGCGTCGAGCAAATTCTCGCCGGCAGCGATTATCCGCACCAGATTGGAAGCATTCCGGAAATGCTCGCGTCGCTGCGCAGCCTGCCGATTCCCGCCGCGGACAAAGATAAAATCCTCGGCGGAAACGCAGCGCGGTTGCTGAAGTTGTGAGTCACCCCGGTGGCGTTCTCGGTTGGGTAGTGACTCAGATTGACGTAGTAGGCTAGCTTCCGATTGACCGCACGGGCTCTATGAACTCCGAGTAAACGCGGTAACCGGAAACTGAGTCGCTACACGCGACTGCTTCCACTGGTAAAATTTGGGCATTTTCGCTATAGTTGGGGATTGCACAGATAGAGCTGGCCCCACCTGAGCGGGTCTGCCGGGAAAAATTGCCATGGATCGCGCGATTGATAAGGTGCAGGAGTCTCAACTACGCACGGATTTTCCGGCGTTCCGGCCGGGAGACACGGTTCGCGTGCACGTGAAGCTGCGCGAAGGCGAGGCGGGGAAAGAAAAAGAGCGCGTCCAGCCGTTTGAAGGCGTGGTGATCAAACGGCGCGGGCATACGGCGGGCGCGAGCTTTACGGTGCGACGCGTCAGTTTCGGGATTGGCGTCGAGCGCATTTTTCCGCTGCATTCGCCGACGATCGCCTCCATTGAAGTTGTGCAGCAAGGCGACGTTCGCCGCGCGAAACTTTATTATCTGCGCGGGCTGACGGGAAAGTCGGCGCGGATCAAGCGCGTGGAGCGTGAACGTCCGGGAAAAGCCGCCGCCGAAGTTAAGTCCACAGAGTAAGCCAGGCCACCTTCGTCAAAACCAAGTGCTCGCTTTGTAGCGGCGGTACTCGTCGCCAAAAGCCTGCTCAAGCACTTTCTGTTCTTTTTTGACACGGGGAATCTGGTAGGAAAAGAAAAGCAAGAAGAAGATGGCAAGGGCCGGCCAATTTCCCACCGCGATAAACAGGCCCAGATAGCCAGTGCCCCCGAAGAAATAAACCGGATTGCGAATGCGCGAATAAAGTCCGGTCGTTACGAGCTTTTTGGCCTGCGCAGTGACCGCAAAGGAAGAACCAAGCTGCACGCGGGCAACCGCCCAAAGAGCAATTCCAAAAACCGCGATGGCCATGCCAATGGCGAACCTGGCGCCATAATCGCGGCGCGAAATTACGAACGCCCCGAAAACAGCGAACAGCACCGCATCGACATAGCGCGCTGCCTGATTCAGGATTTTCATTGCTCTTAGTTGAGAGTCATATCACAAAGCGGGGTGTGCAGCGCGCAGATTTCCAGATGATTTTTTACCGTGGTAACGTCCGTGTGATGGTTTCGCGATGCCGGTGAATTCCGCTGTGGTAGAATCGCGCGCGATGGGGCGGCTCTGCTCTTCGCGATATGAACGGCTGGCGCGTCAGCAAGGATGGATGCGCATCTGCGGCATCGACGAAGTGGGCCGCGGCTCGCTGTTCGGCCCGGTAGTCGCTGCCGCGGTGGTGTTGAATCCGCGCCGCCGCATCGTCGGGCTCGATGATTCGAAGAAATTGACGCATGATCGACGCGAAGAATTGGCGCAGCGCATTCGCGAGCACGCGCTGGCGTGGGCGGTGGCGGAAATCGACGCGAGCCGCATCGACGCGTGGAATATCTATCAGGCCAGCCGCCAGGCGATGCTCGCCGCCGTTGGAAATATTCGTCCCGCCGCGGATTACCTGCTGATTGATGCGATGGAGCTGCCGCTGTCCATCGAACAGAAAGCGCTGATTCATGGCGACGCGCGCTCGATTTCGATTGCGGCAGCATCGATTCTTGCCAAGGTGGAACGCGACCATTTGATGGACGACTTCGACCAGCTTTATCCGCAGTACGGCCTGGCGCAAAATCGCGGCTATAGCACACCCGATCATCTGGAGGCGCTGAAGCGTTATGGGCCGACGCCTCTGCACCGCTTTTCGTATGCTCCGGTGCGCGAATCGACGTGCTGGGCCGTGAATGCGACGCAAGAGCCGCTGCCCCTGGCGGAGATTTCGGTTGCGACCACGCCTGCAACGAGTGCCGCGACAGCCGCTTCCACTTCGACGCCTGGCACAACCGCTCCCGTGCTCGATTAACACTTCGCTTATTTGGGTAGTCTCCGAATAATTCCGTGCGTCCGCTTGGGTGTTATCGAGTTCCTACACGCGGGCGCGGCAGCGCGTTGACCCTTGTTTTTCGCGTGTGCTACCGTAGCCTAGCTCAAGGAAACTCGCACGAAAACGCCCTGTCGTGGGCGTCCGCTACAGGTATGCGGACGGGGGTATCAGGAAAACACGCATGGCCATGAATAAAGCCAAAGTCATGGAATCGGCGCTGAAATCGCTGAATCAGGGCAAAGTCGCCCAGGCGATTCAGGAATATCAGACGATTCTGCGGAGCGATCCGAACGATCAGGTAGTGCTAATGACCGTTGGGGATCTCTTCGTGCGGCAGAACAGCATGCCGCAGGCCGTAGAATATTTCGAGCGCCTGGCGCAGCTCTATCTCAACGATGGATTCAACAGCAAGGCCATCGCGATTTACAAAAAGATTTCGAAGCTGGCGCCCAATGAGACGCAGCCGCTCGAAAAACTCGCGAATCTTTACGTTCAGCAAGGGATTTTGAGCGAGGCGCGGCCGATTTTTTTGCAACTCGCCGAAGCACACCTGAAAGCCAATCAGACCGCAAAAGCCGTCGAAGTCTTGCGGCGGCTGCTCGAAGTCGAGCCCGATAATCCGCGCGTGCAGCGGCGTCTCGCTGAGCTGTACATAGCGATGGGTCAGAAAAAAGAAGCGGCGAACACCTATTTGCACTTTGCACGGTACTTGCATGAGCACGGAGACGCCGCCGAAGCGCAAAAGACAATCGATGCCGCGCTCGCCGCAGAACCTGGCAATTCTGCCGCCCTGCTCCTCAAGGCCCGCATGCTTGGCATCGCGGGCGACACAGATGGAGCGTTGAAGACACTCGCGACCCTGCCGGATGCGGACTCGAATTCAGAAATTCTCGGATTGCAAATCGATATTTGCCTGAAGGGCGGAAAAAACGAGCGGGCCGTCGAAGTGGTCAAGCATGCTGCATTGCAGGGTGCGGAAAAATACGTGCTTGTATTGCGCGTTGCCAGCACCCTGATTGAAGCGGACGACCCGGATGCCGCGCTACAACTGATTGACGGAATTCGCGAATCGGCGATCGCTTCTGGAAATCAGGAACACCTGGCTAAAGTGCTCAAGGCTGTCTCGGAACGGTTGCAGGAACGTATCGAGCCGGTGGAATGGCTCGTCGACCTGTACCGCCGCATGGGAAACAACAATCTCTCCGAGATGCAATCGCAACTGGCCGATGCTTATGCGAATGCCGGGAAATCCGATCGCGCGGAAGCCACGCTGAACGAGTTGCTCGAACGCGAGCCGGACAATGAAGTTGCGCGGCAACGCCTGGCCCAAGTGCGCAAGAACCTTGGTCATCCCTCCGCCGCGCCGGCTGACCTTGACGACATTTTCCCGCAGGAGCCCGCGCCGCCGACTCCGCTGATCGGCACTGCCACACCGGTTCCGCCTGCCACGCCCGCGAACGACCTCGGGCTCGATGATGAAACGCAGCGTTTCGTTTCCCAATCTCTCACTGACGTGGATTTGTTTTCGAGCTATGGGTTGACGCAAAAAGCCATCCAGTTGCTCGATAATATTTTGCAGCGCGTACCGGGACACGCGCCCACACTTGAGCGTCTGCTCGATTTGAACCTTGGCGCGGGGGATGACCGGCGAACCGCCGAACTGGCAGCGCAGCTCGAGCAGATTTACACGCAGCGTGGCGACGCAATAAATGCCGAGCGTTTTACAGAGCTGCGTCGCCGCTTCCAGCGTGCCTCGGGCGCGACCGACGAAGAACTCACTGCGGCCCAGACCGCCTCCCGCCCGACGGCTTCTCCTGCGGCCTCCGGCCCGGCGGAGTTCTCCGTTCCCGCGGCCGCGGCGGAACACGAGATCCCTGCAGGATCAGCAGCGACCGCCTCACCCGCCGAGGTTGCGGGGTCTACTCGAGCGAGCGGGCACGAAATTGACCTTTCGGACGAGTGGGCTAACTTAACCGCGTCAGAAGGCGCTGAAGCGGTTGGCGATGCGCCCAAACCACCAGCAGCCAGTATCGAAGAGCAGGTTCCCGCAGCAGCAGCCGAGGCAACGGAGCCGGAAGCGGCGGAATTTGAACTCGAGCTGGTTTCTGAAACGCCCAACGCGAATAATGAAGCCACAACCACGGAAGGCTTTCTCGATCAGCTCGTGGCGGAAGTGGAAGGTCTGGAGACTTCCGCTGTGGAAGCGCCCGCGGAAACAAAATCGAAGCATGTCGATGAGCCTGTTCCTGAGGTCGAATCGGTCATGCCTGGGGGCAAGAACGAGTTGAGCGAAGTTTTTCAGGAATTCCGCGCCGAACTCGGCGAGATGGGCGAGAAGGACGAGGACGAAGACCTCGAGACACATTACAATCTGGGCATCGCATATCGTGAGATGGGCTTGCTCGATGAGGCCATCGGCGAATTTCAAAGAGTCGCGAAAGCGATTCAGGAAGGACGGCCCTTCCGCTACTCGATGCAATGTGCGACGCTACTCGGCTTGGTTTTTATGGAGAAACAGGAGCCCAAAATTGCCGCGTTATGGTACCAACGCGCGCTGGAACTTCCGGGACTTGATCCAGAAACAGTTCTCGCTTTGCGGTATGATTTAGGCTTGGCAGAAGAGCAAGCAGGCAACAGCCGGGCGGCGCTCGATAGTTTCCGGCAAGTCTACGCGATGAATATTGACTACCGTGACGTCGCGGAGCGCATTGCGACGCTGCAAAAACACTGACCTCCATTGGCCAACCGTCTCCTACGCGTGCTGTTACTGCTTCTGTGGCTCGAAATGGGCCTGCTGATCATCCTCATCCCATGGTCGAGATTCTGGGAAACGAATTATTTTCTCAATCACTATCCGTCACTGATACCAATTTTGCTCAATCCTTACGTTCGCGGAGCGATTTCCGGGCTGGGCGTGGTGGATGCCGTGCTCGCAGTGGATTCCTTCCGGCGCAAACGAACAGCAGTTACACCAAGCAATTAACTCCACGGCTACGCACATGCTTCTCTGTTATGTGACGGACCGGCGTCTCCTGCAAAGTCAGCGACCCGCAGGCGCCGATTCCACCGATGATTTACTCGTACGCATCGAACGTGCCGTCGACGCGGGCGTTGATTGGATCCAGATCCGCGAAAAAGACCTGCCGTCGCGCGAGTTGCTGGAGCTGACTCGCCGAGCCATCGCGATAACTCGACAAGACGCGAATGCCCATGCGCGCGTCATAGTAAACGACCGGCTCGATGTTGCAATCGTGGCGGGCGCGGCCGGCGTGCATCTTGGCGGCGCTTCGATTCCGGTTGCCGAGACTGTTCGATGGTGCCGCGCTGGAAACACCCCGCCGGATTTTATCGTTGGCGCGTCATGCCATGATGTTCAAGAGGCCATCGCAGCCGAACGTTCGGGCGGGAATTATATTTTCTTTGGGCCCGTCTACGAGACGCCCGCCAAGATGAAGTTTGGCGCACCGCAGGGTGTTGATAAGCTTGCCGAAGTCTGCGGGAGAGTTCAGATTCCGGTGCTGGCCATAGGCGGCATCGACGAGCAAAATGCGGGGACTTGCTTGCGCGCCGGCGCGGCGGGTATCGCGGCGATTCGTCTGTTTCAGTTACCGCCAAATGCTGCATCGCTTGGTACTATCGTGTCGCGTTTGCGGGCGATTCGGTTGAACAACACATAACAGGACAGAAGATCGAGCTCTCCTGCTGCTTAATTGGAAACCAAATGTCACTCGCCCAGCCACTTTCCCACAGGCTCCCAACCTTGCACGTGGTCACAAACGACTTTGATCGTTCCAGTGATGGGAATTGCGAGCACCAATCCGAGCGCGCCCCACATCCAGCCCCAGAAAAGCAGGGCGATGGTAACGGACACGGCGTTCAAATGGACGCGGCGTCCCACGAACGCGGGCAGCAGATAATTCGCCGCCATCAAATGAAAAAATCCGAGTACTCCGCAAATCAGGAGGAATGGGCCTACGCTATGAAACTGCTTCAAACCAATGAGCACGGGTGGCATCCAGGCGAGAACCATGCCGAGATAAGGCACGAGGTTCAGCAAACCGGAAACGAGCGCGCTGAGAAAAGAAAAATCCAAACCCATGGCCCAGAAAAACGCCCAGCTCGCGAGGACAAGAATCAACCCCACGAGCGCTGTTCCCACTACGTAGCTGCGCAGCATGTTGCTGACTTCGGAAAGGGCGATTTTTACGGGCGTGCGATGCCCTATGGGAAATAACTCCATCGTGCCGTGCCAGATTTTTCGTTTGCCTACGAGCATAAAAAAAACGAGGAAGGGCACAAAGGTAGCCGCGAACAATCCTGTATAAAGAGAACCCAGCCGTTCAAATAATGCGTCGCGTACCGGATGCGATTCCGTCACGGTGACCACATGCTGCTCGTGCGATTCACGCGTCTGGGGCGAAAGTTCGTTGACTCGCGATTCCAGCAGATTCATCCGGCGCTGGATGCTACTCGTGACGGCCCGCAGCGGAGTGCGATAGAGCGGCCAGTCAGCACCGAACTGGTCCACGCGATTTATCAGCGACGATCCCACGGCAAACAGCAGTGCTATTGCAAGGACCAAAACGACCAGCGAACCCAGGGCCCTGGGGAAGCGGAAAAGTTCGAGCCACACCACCAGCGGATCGAGGAAATAGGCCAACAGGATAGCCACCAGCAGCGTGATCACCACGCTTGAGGCCAGATAGAAAAACGCGATCACAATTCCCGCGGCGATCATCCGCGCGCTCACGGCGGCGGTGCGCAAGGGTTTCTCTTCTTGTGTCAAGACAGGAATAGTGTCTGGCATTTCCGTGAAGATACCACACACGGGCTGCAAACTATCTCGTTTCGTCTTGCGCCTATGCGTGTTTGGACATTCGCACGATGGGAAGCGAGACGCCATTCGATAGCGGAACTTCCAGACTTTCCGACTCGACGTATCCCTTCGCGCGGTAGAACGGCACGCCGGTCAACGTCGCGCCCATTTCGAAGCGGGCAAAACCCGCGGACCTTGCGGCTGATTCGCACGCTTCGAGAATCATGCCGCCGATGCCGCGCCTCGTCCATGCCGGATGGATGAAGAATGCGCGAATCTTCGCGGCGTCGCGGGCCGGATCGAGAAGAGCGTCTTCGCGTCTGTTCCAATGATCGCCACCATAGAGGGTCTTGCGTTTGCTCCAGCCGCCACATCCGGCAATTACGGAATGATCCTTGTCGGACAATTTGATTGACGCAACGAAATATGTTCCGTCCGCGATCAACTGGCTATCCACGCCGTAGACCATCTTGAGCGCGAGTTCAATTTG
>DASYYI010000179.1:0-5530 GCA_035933995.1 Candidatus Acidiferrales bacterium
GTGAACTGCGCCGCCACAAACATCGGCTGCGACATGAATTTCTGAATCTTGCGCGCGCGCGCCACGGTCAGCTTGTCTTCCTCGGGCAATTCCTCGATGCCGAGAATCGCGATGATGTCCTGCAAATCTTTTTAACGCTGGAGCGTCGATTTCACCGAGCGCGCCACATCGTAATGCTCCCGGCCCACGATGCGCGCGTCCAGAATGCGCGAAAAGCTCGCCAACGGATCGACAGCGGGATAAATGCCCAGCTCGGAAACCTGGCGGCTCAAGTTCGTTGTCGCGTCCAGGTGTGCAAACGTCGCGGCTGGCGCGGGATCCGTGTAATCGTCCGCGGGCACGTAAATCGCCTGCACTGAAGTGATCGAGCCTTTCTTCGTCGACGTGATGCGCTCTTGCAACTCGCCAATTTCCGTGTTCAAGTTCGGCTGGTAACCCACGGCCGAAGGCATGCGCCCCAGCAGCGCCGATACTTCCGAACCCGCTTGCACGAAACGGAAAATATTATCGATGAAGAGCAGCACGTCGAGCCCTTCCGCGTCGCGGAAATATTCCGCCACCGTCAGTCCGGTCAGCCCGACGCGCAGGCGCGCTCCGGGCGGTTCGGTCATCTGGCCGTAAATCAGCGCGGCGCGCGACTTTTCCGAGTTCCCCGGCACGATAACGCCGCCTTCGCTCATTTCGAGCCACAGGTCGTTGCCTTCGCGCGTGCGCTCGCCCACTCCGGCGAACACGGACACGCCGCCGTGCTTCATCGCGACGTTGTGAATCAGTTCCATGATCAGCACCGTCTTGCCGACTCCCGCGCCGCCGAATAATCCAATTTTGCCGCCCTTCAGGTACGGCTCAATCAGGTCAACCACCTTAATGCCCGTCTCGAACATCTCGAGCGACGTGGATTGCTGGTCAAGCGCGGGAGCTGGCCGGTGGATTGCCCAGTGCTCCTTCACCTCCACCGGGCCCAGCTTGTCCACAGGCTCGCCGAGCACGTTCAGTATCCGTCCCAGCGTGCCGCGTCCCACTGGAATCGAAATCCCGTCTCCCGTGTCGACCGCCTTCATTCCGCGAACCACTCCCTCGGTTGGTTTCAACGCGACCGCGCGCACGCGTCCTTCGCCCAAGTGCTGCTGCACTTCCGTGACGATGTCGAGCGGCTCCGGAACCTCGAAGCCTTCGCTCGTGATACGCACCGCGTTGTAAATCTGCGGCAGGTGGCCTTCCTCGAATTGCACGTCCACCACGGGACCGATCACCTGCACCACGCGGCCAACGTGTCCGCCCGTCTTCTCCCCTGCCTTTGATTCCTCTGCCATCGGAAAGCTCCCTTGCCTATGAGGACGCCGCGAAAGCGGCGCCGCTTACGATTTCAATAATTTCCTTGGTGATGCTGGCCTGGCGAATTCGGTTCATGTCCAGCGTCAATTCCGTGATCAGCTCGCCGGCGTTGGTCGTCGCCGCGTCCATCGCCGTCATGCGCGCCGCGTGTTCCGCGGCTGCGGATTCCAGCAGGACGCGAAAAATTTCCGTCTCCAAATAACGCGGCACCAGATGCGCAAAAATCTCCTCCGGCGGCTCCTCGTAAATGTAATCTACTGTCTCGAGTAGCTCCGCGGACTCTTTTTTCGTCTCGGAGTCGCCAGCCTTCTTTTCCGCCGCGGTGTGCGCGAACGATTCCGGATCGAGCGGCAGCAATTTCACCAGGCGAAGCTGCTGCACCATCACGCTTCTGAACTCATTGTAAACGGCGTACACCGCATCGACTTCGTGCTTCGAATACATCTCCGCGATGCGCTTGGAAATTTCTTCCGCATGGCGAAACTCCACATGCGTCGAGACGTTCAAATATTCGCCGGCAAGTTTCCATTTTCGCCGGCGGAACGCTTCCACGCCCTTGCGGCCCACGGCGATCGATTGCACATCTTTGCCCTGGAGCTGCCGCAGATATTCGGCCGCCCTGCGAAGCACGTTGGTATTAAATGCGCCCGCCAGGCCCTTGTCCGACGTGAGCACCAGCAACAGAATGCGCTGCTCAGGCCTTCTTTCCAGCAGAGAATGTTGCGGCTCGGATACGCGTTGCATCGCTGACTGCAACACGCGGCGAATCTCTTTCGCGTACGGCCGCGCATGGAACACGCCCTCTTGCGCGCGCCGCAATTTCGCCGCCGCGACGAATTTCATCGCGCGCGTGATCTGCTGCGTGTTCTTTACGGACCGGATACGCCGGCGATAATCAAGTAGGGTGGGCATGGAACGGTTTCGCGCGCCGCTCAGCTCGCGGCGGCAGCCTCCGCGGTCTTAGTGCTCGGCACAAACCGCTCCTTGAAATCGTCGAGCGCTTTTTTCACGTCGGCGCGCAGCGCGTCGTCGAACGCTTTCTTCTCCGCAATCGTCTTCAGCACGCCGTTGTAGTTCGTCTCGACGAAGCGGTACAGCTCCTTTTCGAATCGTCGCACATCCTCCACCGGCAAGTCGTCGATATACCGGTTCGTTCCCGCGTAGATAATCAAGATTTGCTTTTCGACAGGGAGCGGCTGGTATTGGTCCTGTTTCAGAATCTCGGTAAGCCGCTGTCCGCGGCCAAGCTGCGCCTGCGTCGCTTTATCCAGCTCGGAGCCAAATTGCGCAAACGCCGCGAGCTCGCGGAACTGCGCCATGTCCAGCCGCAACGTGCCCGCCACCTGCTTCATGGCTTTGATCTGCGCGTTGCCGCCCACGCGGCTCACGGAAATTCCCGCATTAATCGCGGGCCGAATGCCCGCGTTGAACAAATCCGATTCCAGATAAATTTGCCCGTCGGTGATTGAAATCACGTTCGTTGGAATGTATGCCGAAACGTCGCCCGCCTGCGTCTCAATCACTGGAAGCGCCGAAAGCGAGCCGCCGCCCAGTTCCTTGCTTAGTTTTGCGGCGCGTTCGAGCAGCCGCGAGTGCAGGAAGAAGACGTCGCCCGGATACGCTTCGCGGCCTGGCGGACGTCGCAGCAGCAACGAAATTTCGCGGTACGCCTGCGCATGCTTCGACAGGTCGTCGTAGAAACAGGCCGCATGCTTGCCGGCGTCGCGGAAGAATTCGCCAATCGCGCATGCCGCGAACGGTGCAATGTACTGCATCGTCGCAGGCTCGGAAGCCGTCGCCGCCACCACAATACTGTGCTCCATCGCGCCGCTGTCGGTCAGCGTTTTCACCACCTGCGCCACGGTCGAGCGCTTCTGCCCAATCGCGCAGTAAATGGAAATCATGTCGCCGCCGCGCTGGTTGATAATCGTATCCAGAATAATTGCGGTCTTGCCGGTCTGCCGGTCGCCAATGATCAACTCGCGCTGCCCTCGGCCAATCGGAATCATCGCGTCGATGGCCTTGATGCCCGTCTGCAAAGGTTCGCGCACTGGCTGGCGGTCAATCACGCCCGGCGCCAGACGCTCGATCGGATTGCGATTCTCGGTCGCGATCGGCCCTTTGTCGTCGAGCGGCTGCCCCAGCGGATTCACCACGCGCCCAATCAACGCATCGCCCACCGGCACGGACATAATTTTCTTCGTGCGCCGCACCGTGTCGCCCTCTTTGATTTCCGTGTAGTCACCCAGCAACACGGTTCCGACCTGATCTTCTTCCAGGTTCAGCGCGATTCCGAACACGTCATGCGGGAACTCAAGCATTTCGCCCGCCATGCACTTATCCAGCCCATGAACGCGCGCGATGCCGTCGCCCACCGAGATTACCGAGCCCACTTCTTCGACGGCCATCACCTGCCGATAATTCTCGATCTGCTCGCGAATTATTTTTGTGATCTCGTCAGCCTTGATTGTCGCCATTCACTGCTCCCATTGAGCTTCGAGCCGCGTGCGCAGCCGGTTGAGCTGCTCGCGCACCGATCCGTCGTAGATTGTCGAGCCGATTCGCACTGTCGTGCCGCCGATCAGGCTGGCGTCGATTTGATACTGCGTTTGCACTTTTTTCCCTGTGACGCGTTCGAGCGTTTTCGACAGCTCCAACTTCTCTTGTTCCGAAAGCTCGCGCGCCGAAGTCACCTTCGCATCCACGATTCCCATTCGCGCGTTGCTTTCCGTTTCGAACGCCTGCCGAATCTCGCTGAGAATTCCAGTTCGCCCGTGGTCTACTAGCACAAACAGAAAATTCTTCACCTCAACATCCAATCCCATTTTCTGCGCGATTTCACCAATCACGGCTTTTTTCGCGTCAGGACCAATCGCCGGAGTCGTCAGCACATTTCGCAGCTCGGACGATTTCTCAAGCATCCCTGCAAACTCGCCCAGCTCGCGTTTCATCTTCTCAACGGCATTGCGCGCAAACGCCGCGTCCGCCAGCGCCGCCGCGTAACGTTGTGCGAGCGCGCTCAATTCGCGCTCCCCGCAAGCTCCGCGACAAATCCGCGAAAGAGCGATGCATCCGTTTGCGGAGTCATCTGCTGTTCGAGAAGCGTTTCAGCGCGCTCGATGGCTACGCGCGCGGCGACTGCTTTCAATTCCATTTCGGCGGCGCGCTCGGCGGCTCGGATCTCCACTTGGCCAGCCAATTCGATCCGCTTCGCGTCTTCCTTCGCCAACGCCTGGATGCGCTCGGCTTCTGCGGCGCTTTCGCGTTTCGCGCGCGCCCGCAATTCCGCAACCGTTGCGTCGAGCGTCGCCATTTTCGCCTCTGCTTCGCGTTGCTGGCGCTCCGCTTCCTCTCGCGCTCGCGCGCTTTCCGCAATCGCCGCCGCAATCGCTTCCTGCCGGCCGCGAAAATACGGTGGCGTCTTCTTGACGAATACCCACACCAGCACCGCAACAAAAATTCCAAAGTTTATCCAGCGATAAACCCAGCCGGTTGTCGTCCCGGCGGCTTCTTCCGGATTCGTCGAGGCCAGCGCGGGCGCCGCGCACACGGCCAGCGCGAATAACACTGCTGCTATCGCGCCCGCGGCGCGCGCAAACCGACGCCACATCGCGCGCATTATCGCGTCCCTCGCTGCGGCGCGCTTGGACGCTCCAAAATCATTGTCGCGATTCGTCCCGCGAGATTGGCACTTTCGCCTTCGAGTTGCGCACGCGCTGCATCGAATTCCCGCGCGATGCGCTCCTTTTCCTTGCGCACCGCATTTTGCTCCACCTTGCGCACGCCGTTCAGCAGTTTCGTGCGCTCGTCGAGAGCCGCCTGCCGCGCGGCTTCCTGCTCCGCAAACACACCCGCGCGCGCCTTTTTCAGCGCATCCTCATAGGTGTGTATTTTCTCTTTCGCCGCGGCCTGGACGGCTTCGGCTTCCACGCGCGCCTTGGCGATGCGCGCATTGCGCTCTGCCAGAGTGCGCTCCAACGGCTTGAAAAAAATTGCGCGCAAAAACCAGTAAAATAAAAGGAAAAGAATAATAGTCGGTACGGACTTGAGGAACAACCAGCCGAGCTGTTGCAGGATCGCCATCGCACACTATCGCAACTGTCTGACTCGCCTCCCTGGATTTTCTTTGTTCAGCGGCTCGTCGCCGCCCTAAGACACACGTTTAACCCATCGCAGAGCCAGCAATTATCGCATC
>DASYYI010000363.1:0-1589 GCA_035933995.1 Candidatus Acidiferrales bacterium
AACTGACAGGTGAGTCTAGTATAAGCCCTTTTGGCGGGTACCCCCTTTTCGCTCCCGAAAGCGTTCCCGCGGCGTCCAAGGGCAGGCGCGATTGGTGGATGAAAGAGAAACATTCGTTTCGTCGCGACTCAAACGGCAACCACAAAGCAAAAGAATGCCGGCCTGAAGGCCGCCGCTACGATTCAAAAGCGGAGGGGATAAACCTGCCCCTACAGCCCTCACGTACCATTTACATTTTGGGCGAGGGCGGCTAGTGTGGAGTCGTCCCAGTTTTTCTCCCAGCCCGCGCGTCAAAAATTACACCTTGCAAGGAGCAGAAATGCCCGGAAAGCCACGCCAGAAAAAATCACAAGAAAAGCAAAGCCAGCCACGAAGAGGGAAACAACATCCGATTCGCATCGTTCCCATGCATCCCGGCGCAGCCGTGACTGCGGCCGCCGCTGCGCCACAACTTACTTATCGCAATGGACCGTTGCTAACGGCGGTGCAGGTTTTCACTGTGTTCTGGGGATCCTGGTGGAAGCAGGCGGCGAATAGCGGCGTGATGACGAACATGAATCAGTTTTTCGACGACATCCTGACAAGCGCACTCATCGATCAGCTTGGAGAATACAGCGTGCCGGGAAAAACGATCGGGCACGGCTCGCGCGTCGGCACAACGCTGATTACGTCGCTGGAGCCGGGCGCGTCAGTGCAGGACAGCGCGATACAAAATTTGATTCAGCAGGAAATCAGCGCGGGAACTCTGCCGGCGACAAACGCCAACACGTTGTATTTTGTCTTTTTGCCAGACGGAGTGCAGGTGGTGCAAAGCGGCGGCGCGTCGTGCCAGGTTTTTTGCGGCTACCACGATTCGTTCGGCAGCAACGTTTATTACGCGGTGATGCCGTATCCGGGATGCGCGGGTTGCACAGGAGGACTGGCGGCGTTCGATGCGTTGACGTCAACGACGTCACATGAACTGTGCGAAGCGCTTACGGATCCGATTCCCGGGCAGGGCTGGTACGACGATAACAACGGAGAGATCGGCGACATTTGCGCGTGGAAGACGAAGAAGCTTGGCAACTACACGATTCAACTAGAGTGGTCGAATCGCGCAGGTGCGTGCATTTAGGAACCAAGCAAGAACTACCGCAAAAGCGCGGAGAGACGCAGAGAAAACCGATACTCCTTCGATGCATGGAAAGGCACACAGGCTGAGAGCCTGTGCCACACGGCACGATGGAGTTGAAGGCGACAGTTGGACGGAAGCCCAACGAAGTCAGAGCGGGGTGATGTCGAAGAGGTGGGCGCGGTAGGGTTCGAGGCGGACGTAGAGGCCCGACTGCGCGATTTCTTCGCCGGCGCGCAGGTATTGGACGTCATGGAGCTGATCGGCAAATACGTACTGTTGCGATGGGGAAATTCCAGCAGGGAAGCGGACGCGCGCCTGAGATTCAGCGTTGGATAAATTCACGATGACAAATTTCCAAGCATCTCTAGCAAGCCACTGATACGCGATCAGGTTACGGAAAGTGTCGTCGCCCGCAGTTTGGATTTCGAAAAGCTGCCAATCGCCGGAATGAAAAACGGATTCGTTGGTGAGTGTG
>DASYYI010000368.1:0-2388 GCA_035933995.1 Candidatus Acidiferrales bacterium
CCATTAGGAAGAATCAAATTGTCGAGTTTGATCTTGATTTCGCCGCGTCCGTGAATACGTCCGGGACGTTTGGCTTCCGTGACTTCACCGCTAACATACGAGCCCGCGGGAATCAGAATGCGGCTGTCGATGACGATGGGAAAAAGCGTTTCGAGATACACCGGGTCGCCGGGCCGTGCGCTGCGCGTGGATATGGCGTTGTGAAGTACAAGGGGAAGGCGCGTCCCGGAAGGCACTTCAAAATATTTTGGCAGGGGCGCCATCGGCGCGGGAGATGCCGACGTGGATGAGGGTTGAGCGGGCGATGCGTTTGCAGGCGCAGCAGACTGGGCAGGCGTCGCCGGCGGATTCGCGGATTGTGCACGCAAGGCGGGAGCAATCGCCAGCGCAAGAATGATCAACGCAGCGGTATCCAGGAAACGCAGCTTCATCGAGGCCACCTCCACCGGAAATTCTCACTATCCGATGCTGTGCTTTACGTTCAGGATGCCCCCGATGACGCGCTTCTGTCAATTACCGCGGTCCACTTCGCTATGCGACCAGCCTTTTTTTCTTTCGGTTGCCGCCTTTCCGCACAAGGCTTTCCTTCTCGATTCGGACCGTGATTCCATCCGTTGACTGGTGATCTTTCAACTGCACATTCACCTGGGCGTGACCGTTCGCTTTCGACCGCGACACCTGCACATCGACCCACTTGCCACGCGCGCCGACTTGAATGTGGATGTTCGCCGGACGCTTCGCATTGGCGTCCCGCGGAATTGCCTGCATTGGCCGAGGCACCGAGGACGTCGCAGGCGGCGCATCAGTCTGTTGCGCGTTTGCGGCTACAACAAAGAAAGCGGCGAGGGCGAGAACTGCGGCGATTCGCTTCATGGGTCGTCCTTTCGCGAGCTGCAGAGTCAGAACCGACATGATGGACGTAGCACGGCAGTGGCCACGAATGATTGAGCTGCGTAGCCCTTCAGAAACCGATTATCTGACGACAGACGCACAACTTAATCCAGATAGAAACAAGGCGAACACAGGATTGACCGCGGATTTTCCTGACATGTGGCGTCAAGTTCTGGCGGGAGGCCGTTCGATGCACAATCCGCCGTTTGACTCGCGCGGCGGCGACGCTTACGCTGTCACTGAACGCGATACAAGGAGGATCGGATGGCGGATTTGGCGTTGGTGTACGGCATGAGGCTCTTCCCTGCGACGGAACTCGACTCGGTGGGGGAAGCAACCGTGCAACTGAAAAACGGCCGCAGCGGGCGCATCATGATGCATTTGATCGAAGGCAGCAGAGAAGAAATCGAGAAGACGCTCAAGCAATCGCTCGATGCGTTCTTCGATTTGTATCCGGAGATTTAACGGCGCATGAGTGTTAAATTAAAATGACCGTTTGCCCGGTTAAATCGAAACGTTTGCGGCAGCGAATGTTGCGGCACGCGGTCATGTCGTCGACGCGAACCATGTAGGAACGAGCCTTTGCGAAATGGGCGCGATCCTCTTCGTTTGAGCCACGCGGAAGCTCCGCTTTTTTCGTACGAACTTTCCAGCGGATCGGGTAAGTATTTTCCTGGCGGCAGTGCGGACACGTCAGCGGAATCTGTTTGGTTTCATCCTTCTCGTCGTAAAATTTTCTGTCGTCCATTGGACCTTCCCGACTAGGTTTTCCCGCGCGCGGCGGCCGGCGAATTTGCCGGCGCTATGGTGGCGATGGCATCGAGAGTCACAAAACGCATTCCCGAATCTTTCCATCGCGGCAACCAGTGCGCAAGCGCCGCAACGGTGTGGCGGCGGTCTCCTTCGAGCAAACGATGGTCGCCGTCGTGCAAAAGCACAATATCGCCACCTGTGACTCGCCGCAAGCGATGAATCACTGGCTGTGCGGGCTGCGGCTTCCAGTCCCAGGCCCATTTCGACCACATCGCAACGCCTGAGTAGCCAAGCTGGCGCACCACGCTGTCAAGTTGCGGGCCGCGAAAACCAAACGGCGGGCGCATCCAGAGCACTTCGGCGCCGTCAACGGCCGAAAGGATCGCTTCACGGCAACCATTCAACTCTTCACGCAGATTGGCGAGAGAGAGAAAGATCAAGCTGGGATGCGTCTCCGTGTGATTGCCAATCGCGTGTCCGCGCGCGGCGATCTCCCGCGCCAGTGCGGGAAACGCGCGCACGTGCCGGCCGATCAGAAAAAACGTGGCGCGCGCGCCGTGGGCGTCCAGCAAATCGAGCAGCGCCGGCGTGGCCTTTGGATTCGGGCCGTCGTCGAACGTGAGCGCCACCGTTGACGCATCGCCTGTATTACACACCGTGCGCCCAAATAATTGCGAGCGCGGATACACGGCGCCCCACGCTCCAATTGCCGCGCCGCCAAACACTACCGCACCCGCTGTCGCC
>DASYYI010000373.1:0-7656 GCA_035933995.1 Candidatus Acidiferrales bacterium
GGGTTTCCCCATTCGGAAATCCCCGGATCAAAGCCTGCTTGCGGCTCCCCGAGGCTTATCGCAGCTAGCCACGTCCTTCTTCGTCTGTTGGCGCCAAGGCATCCACCGTACGCCCTTAGTAGCTTGACCATAAAACTCACCTAACACGCCTTGATCCGACTAGGATCAAGGTCCTGAGGAACACCGTGACGAAGGGTCTTGCAGCCCTTCGCGGATATGCCTCAGGTGCTTGCGCTCGTGTGGAGAGTTCGCCTTTCCACTTGCGCTACTCGAGCTAAACTTGCGGATCATTACGCGCGCGAACTTGAGATCGCGTGCGCAATGGCCAGCTTCCTTCAGTTGTCAAAGAGCTATGTCCCGAATCATTTCTCTCGGGACTCTCCGCTCCCGGCGGAGCCGCCACTATCGCAAAACTGATGTGACGGAAAAGAAAAAACCCGGCGTCAAGCGCCGGGCCAGTCCTTCCACAGTCTCCTGGGAAGGATTTACTCGAAGCTCGACTGTTGCCTATCCGGTGTTCGTTTCCAACCTCACCTCGTTATTACGGGAGAGATTACCGGCCCGCCGGGACCTCCGGGCGTGCCCGGTCTTCCGACATTCAAGAAGTATACGTGTTTCTCCGTATTCGTCAAGTAGGATGCCAATAATTTTTCAGGCGCTTCCTGTGAATTTCACGCCCCATGTGGAAATCGGAGTTGACTCGGTTTCCTATCTCACGCAGAGGCGCAGTCCGAATCTGTCCCCGCTCCCCGCAGATATTCTTCGACTATCCTCCAATTATTCTTCCATCCCGCGTCCAGATTTTGACGGTAGAACCTTCTCTCCCAGTTCGATGTACCGTGCGCCCCATGACTTGAGCAGGCTTCGCCCACTGCTTTCTTAGGCGCGACCCAGTATTCTGGTCCCTCGTTCTTCGAGGGCGATCCAAGCCAGACGAAAACTACGAACTCGTTCTCTTGAGCGGTGCGCCAGTTTTCATCCTCGATTCGCAGAATAAAAGATTCAGATCGCTCCGGGTGGCACGCCTTAACTTGGATGAAACCCAGTCTGCGACCATCCTTCGCTCCAAACATTACGTCGTCATCCGAAAAATTTTCGGGAAGCAATGCATTAGGAATTCCTCTCTTTGATAGCTCCGCAGCAACATACAACTCGCCAGCGTGACCTCCCAGCTTCTTGACCCATTGTTCTGTCTTCATCGCTTCCTCTCTCCTTCGTCTCGCTCATCGCTTTGCCGAAAGCAAATGCGGTTGCCTTCCCTAGTCACAAACGGGCTTCGCTCGAAGTAAGCTGACGTGCGGACGAATTGTTTCTCCGGGACCACGTAACGGCGGCAAATCTCCTTAGGGATTTCGACGAGATAATAGCCCTCGCCGAAACGTTCGACAAGCTCCATCCACGTCACGTAAATCTCCTCTTTCGGCTTCCCAATTTCGCCAACAAGTTGTTTCTTGGTGACGACGCGGATTGTCCCGTGTTCATCTTTCGTTCCGGTCTCTTCCAAGATTCGCCACACTTTGAACTTGCTAGATGACATTCCGTCCCCCCCCCTCTGCGAGCGCCTATTGGGCTTCCAGAGCGCGAAAACTCACGATCAGCGTTCGTCGCCACTAAGTTCTTTGTGTTTAGATAGATATACCTTCGCCCCTATTACAGGAACGCGGAGGGCCAACGCTTGAAAGGAAGGAGTTTACGGAAAAGCAGAAGTCAACAATAGCCTGTGAGGCGGGGCATCTTCGTCTACAGAAAACGAGAAACTATGGCAAGAAAGAACAACGTCGCGGAAAAGCTAACGGCCCGCTGCCTTGTTCGTTCACCCCTTATTTCGCTTGAAGAATTCGACTTGGCGGAGGCGCTTTTCGGCTTCGCCTTTCGTTTTGTACGGGCCGCCGAGGTTTTTCCCCTTCTCGGAAAGCACTTTGTAACCGCCCTTCACTTTTTTGATCATGCCATCCTCCTCAAACGAATTCATTTCTGCTGGTTCAAAATGTGGCACAAATGCGCCGGCCTGTCAGTGAGGTAAATCACTGACTCGCGCGTTGACTTGACGGCGCGGCGGGCCTAGCATGCCTCCAATAGGGCGTCGCGCAAGCAGCAAGCAAGGAACGCGAAAGCGCCGATATCCCCAAACGACGTTTACACAGACGGGTTCAATCGCATGGTCATGGACGAGGATGAAGAACAAGAGATGAGTCAAAACAATGGCTGAAGCCGAAAACCCGAAAGAGAACCCGAAAGACAAGCTGGGCAAGCGAGTACCTTACGAGGAAAATGTCCCTTCGTCGAAGATACTAAAGCTGGCCATCGTGGCCGCGCTGATTATTGTGATCATTGCTTTGGTGCTGTATCTCAAGGCGCGACACCAGCCGGCGGCGCTCCGGGATCAATTGCAGAGCAAGCCTGCTCCGGCGTTTGCGGCGAACAACTCGCCTAGATGGATTGCATAGTTGCGAATGAATTTCCGGGAGGCGCTTTGTGGACTCCACTGCAAATGGCAAACCAGATACGGTCTTAATCACTGGCGGTACTGATGGCCTGGGCCGCGCGACGGCGATTCTTTTTGCGTCCGAGGGTTATCACGTTTTCGCCGCGGGACGAAACGCGGAGAAGCGCGCTGCGCTCGAACAATTGGCCGAAGAAAAAGGCTTGCCGCTGGAAACAGTCGAGTTGGACGTGACCAGCGACGAATCGGCGAACCGCGCGGTGGCGGAAGTGGAACGGCGTGCCGGGCCTGTCAGCGTGCTGGTGAATAATGCCGGCATTGCCATTGCCGCTGTGATGGAAGAAGTCTCCCTGGACGACCTGCGCAAGCAATTCGAAACCAATGTGTTTGCCGCAGTGCGTATGACCCAGCGCGTCTTGCCCGGAATGCGCAAGCGCCACAGCGGCCGAATCATCAACATGAGCTCGGTTGCCGGAAAAGTTTCGAATCCGCTTTTTGGTCCGTACAGCGGGAGCAAACATGCCCTGGAAGCGATCTCCGACGCGCAGCGCATGGAAGTCGCGCCGTTTGGCATTCGCGCGGTACTGATTGAGCCAGGCTTCATACCGACGAACATCAACCGGGCGGCCGCGGAGCTGTCCTCCCGGTACATGAACAATGCCGCAGCGAGCCCGTACGCGCAGGCGTATCTGTCTGTTTTGAAACTGGTGCAAAAAAGGGTAGCCAGTTCGAAAACGACGCCGGAGGATTGCGCGCGCGTGATCCTGCGCGCCGTGCGCGCTCCTAATCCGCGTGCACGCTATACCGTCACGCGCGAAGCGCAAATCACAATTGCCATGCGCTGGCTGCTCTCCGATCGCCGGATGGACAAAATGACGATGCGAATGCTCGGAATGGACCGCGCCGCGGACGAGGCGCCTGCCGCGCAATCCGTGCAGGCTGAGCTCGAACAACTCGCTCGCCCGCGCCGTTAATTTGTCACTTGAATGGACAGGCTGTCGGCGCGCAGCGGGACATACATGTCGTCGAAAGCTTTGTGCGCAGCGCTTTCAGCGTAAGCGTCGGCAGCGGCGCGATCTTTGAACTCAATCACGAACGCCGTGCTGAAATCGCGTGGCTGCACGCGTGCGGGCTTCACCCAGATGTTTTCGATGCCCGGGGTCTCGGCCGCCATTTTCTTGATGCCATCAAGCACCTGCTGCTTCTGCGCATCCGTGACGCCGGGCTTCCATTTCACAACAACCAAGTGGATGATTGTTTTGGGCTGGCCGTAGCGATTGCTTCCCAGCGCGTAACCCCCAGCGGCTACTGCGAATGCCGCAAGCAAAAATCCCAGAAAAAGAATTCCCCGCTTCAAGTGCAACTTCATTGGCTTTGCCTCCGTATCAAAGTAAGAGCTAAGGAAAAGGAACGAGCGTGCACGGCACAGTGTACGCAACTGCCGCGTGAGCGCGCAATGCAGCGCTGCCAATTCTTCGCCGCGATGGATTCTTCGCGGTTGACCTTGTGCCGCGGGGAAAGTACGATGCCCGAAATCCTTTTTCGATGCAGTTGAACAAGGAGGCCCTATGTTTTGTTCGAAGTGCGGCACGCAAGTGGCGGAAACTGCCGGGTTCTGTCCTAATTGCGGGCAGACGACAGGCAGCGCGCCCGCGGCGCCGCGCGGCATCCCGCTTGCGCCCGGCGGAGGCTTCGTACCTCCTTCATCCGAAGCGGTTCCTCCACTCCGCGTAGCGCCAGCGCCACCGCCTCCGTCGTATCCCGTCCCATACCCAGTGGCCGCGCCCACTACCGCCTATGCCGGATTCTGGTTGCGCTTCGTTGCCTATATCATTGACGCGTTGATCTTGGGTATTCCGCTCGGATTTGTAGTTATTTCTAGTCTAGCCGGTTCAGGCCTCCTTCGGTCGATCGGAACCTTTCCGTCAGAAACGCCAGATGCGCTGGTACGGTTTCTCGGCATGGGCTGGATCTTTCGAATTGCGCTTGCGGCGATCGTGTTGGAGTGGCTGTACTATGCATTGATGGAAAGCTCAGCCTGGCAAGCGACGCTGGGGAAAAAAGCTCTGGGTATTTATGCGACGGATCTTTCCGGAGCGAGAATTTCATTCGGCCGAGCATCGGGACGATTTTTTGGCATGATCCTGTTTCGTATTGCGCCGCTGATTGGAGTGCTACTCTTCTTCCCAATAGACTGCATCTGCGCTGGTCTCACTGAGAAGAAACAGGCGCTGCACGACATGATGGCGGGCTGCCTGGTGCTGCGGAAGATTTAGCGTCCACGAACAGCCGAGGTGACGACGTATGTTCTGCTCGAATTGCGGAACGGCAAATGCCGATGGTTCCGCGTTCTGCATCCAGTGCGGCAGGCCGCTGGCCATCGCGGTGCCGGCTGCGGTAGTAGCAGCTCCGTTCCCTGCGGTTGCGACCGGCCCGCAACTTTACTACGCGGGATTCTGGCTGCGATTTGTTGCGTATTTGATTGACATGGTGATTTTGGTGTTCGCGGAGTTTGTTCTTGCCGTGATACTGATTTTTGGTACGGGAGTGATCTCGGTGATCCGGCGCCTGCCGGAGAATCCGACTCCGGATGAGATTTTTACGGGCACAGTGATTTTTGCGATCGTCATGTTCGTCGTGGGGATGACGGTCTTGGTTTGGCTCTACTACGCGTGGATGGAAAGCTCGCCTTCGCAGGGAACGCTAGGGAAAATGGCACTGGGACTGATCGTCACTGATATGCAGTATCGGCCAGTCTCCTTTGCGCGAGCCAGCGGCCGATTCTTTGCGAAGTTCATCACCGGCCTGATTCCGCTTTGGATCGGTTACATCATGGCGGGCTTCACGGCGAAAAAGCAGGCACTTCACGACATGATTGCCAGCTGCCTGGTCCTCAGGAAAATCTAGGCGCGGTTATACGCCCCAACCGTACCGCTCCGTTTCCGCATGCGATTCCGCCACCGCTCCGCGAACGCGCGCGGCCATTTCCGTGCAGCCGACGGTTTGTGCGCCTCGTTTAGCAATGTCCGGCGTGCGGAAACCCCGCGAAAGCGCATACGCGACGGCCTTTTCGATCGCCGCCGCTTCGGCGGGCAGTCCAAACGATTCGCGCAGCATCATTGCGGCGCACAGAATCGTGCCGATAGGATTTGCGGAATCTTTTCCGGCAAGCTGCGGCGCGGAACCGTGAATCGGTTCGTAGAGCGCCGTACCTTTGCCGAGACTCATCGAGGGAATCAAGCCAATCGAACCGACCAGCGCCGCGGCTTCGTCGCTTAGAATGTCGCCGAACATATTTGACGTGAGAATCACGTCAAATTGCGCCGGGCGCAGAATAATTTGCAGCGCCGCATTGTCGACGTATAGCGATTCAAATTGCACTTCCGGAAAGTCCTTCGCGATACGCTGCACCGTTCTTCGCCACAGTCCAGAGCTGACGAGCACATTCGCTTTGTCGATACTGGCCAGCTGACCGCGACGCGCGGCGGCGCGGCGAAAGGCGTACAGCGCCACACGCTCGATTTCCTTCGAGGAATAAATTTCCGTATCGGATGCCACTTCATCGCCATTCGAACCGCTGCTTTGCCGCGGTCCGAAATAAATTCCGCCGGCGAGTTCACGCACAATTTCCATGTCGATCGTGGCGTTTTGTTCCATTCGCAGTGGAGAAATGGCGCGCAACGATTCGAGCAGACGGATGGGCCGCACATTAATATAAAGCCCCAACTCTTTGCGAAGTCCGAGCAGGCCGGCTTCGGGACGACGGTCGAGCGGCTGGCTATCCCATTTGGCACCACCGACCGCGCCTAAAAGCACAGCGTCTGCGTTGCGGCAGGCTTTCATCGTTTCGCGAGGCAGAGGTTGACCGCACTGATCAATCGCGGTACCGCCGAACGGTAACTCGACAAACTCAAAGCGATGGCTGAACCCGCGCGCGCATTCCTCCACAACGGAGATAGCGGCGCGAATTACCTCCGGGCCAATTCCGTCACCCGGGAGAACGGCGATTGTTTTCCGAATGCCAGTCATTGAATTTTGCTTGCGGCGGCCATAGCGTCGGATTCGCCCGGCACATTCGGAGCCAAGCGTCCCCGGCGTGCCTGATGCACAAACGTCAACAGGTCGCGATCGGTGACGTCTTTCGCCGCGTCAGCAAGCCCCATGGCCGCACCGTAGCATTGCGCCAGTTCGGCGTCACTCAACCTATAGCCGAGTTCTTCGATGCGCGTGCGCAGCGCGTTGCGCCCCGAATGTTTTCCCAGCACCAGCCGCCGGGCCGGGACGCCCACGGCTTCCGGCCGGATGATTTCATACGTGAGCGGATTTTTCAGAATTCCATCTTGATGGATTCCCGCTTCATGAGCAAACGCATTTGCGCCCACGACGGCCTTGTTTGGCGGCACGGACACACCCGTGATTTCCGATAGCATGCGGCTGGCGGAGTATATTTCTTCCAGATGAACGTTGGTCCGCACGCCAAAAAAGCTTTGGCGCACGGCCAACGCCACAGCAAGTTCCTCAAGCGATGCGTTTCCCGCGCGTTCGCCAATGCCATTAATCGTGCATTCCACTTGCCGTGCGCCCGCGCGCACCGCAGCCAGCGAATTTGCGACTGCCAGGCCCAGATCGTTATGGCAATGCGCGCTCAAGACAATTTCATCGCACCGGCCCAGGTGGCTGCGCACGCGATGGAAAATAGCGCCGTATTCTTCAGGAGTGCTGTAACCCACAGTGTCGGGAATATTAAGGATTGTCGCGCCGGCTTCGGCGGCGGTCTCCATCACGTCGAGCAAGAAGCGAATGTCGCTGCGGCTCGCATCTTCGGCGGAAAACTCAACTTCCGCGCAGTGCTCGCATCCATAGCGCACCCAGCGCGACACGGCATCAAGGGCTTCCTCCCGCGAAATGCGCAACTTCGCCTGGAGGTGCAGATCCGATGTAGCCAGAAATATATGCAGCCGTGGACGTGCCGCGGGCTCAAGAGCAGCGAGCGCTGCTTCTACGTCTTCGCGACGCGCCCGGGCCAATGCAGCAACCCGCGCGCGTTGAATCTGTGCTGCAACCGCGCGCACGGATTCAAGCTCGCCCGACGACGCAACCGGAAAGCCGGCTTCGATCACATCGACACCCAATTCGTCTAGTTTGCGCGCCAAACGGAGCTTCTCGCCCTGATTCATCGAAAACCCGGGCGACTGTTCGCCGTCACGAAGCGT
>DASYYI010000191.1:0-8372 GCA_035933995.1 Candidatus Acidiferrales bacterium
CTAAAGCGGAATCCGCAGCTCCGCGAATCATCCTGCCTTGAGCTGAACCGCTGAAGTCGCCAAAGTGGAAGCGGCAAACATCCGTGGCGGAGCCGTGCACGGTGGCGTTTGCGTGCCGAGAGCAAGCGCCATTTGCGGCGAGTGCCAGGAATTATCTCCCGAGCGATCAGGCCGCACATCGAAGCCGTATTTCTTGCGCAGGCGCTCGACCCGCTCCGAAATTTCGCGGCGATAACTCTCCGGTGCGTTGCCGTGCTTGACGTACCACTCGCGATACTGCCTCGCCAGCTTCGGGAATTTCGCTTCGACGAATGGTATGAATTGCTTCAGAGCCGCCGGCATCAGAAACAGAACGCGTCCCGCGAACCATTGCGCGCCGGCATCCCGTGCGGCCTTTGCCACAGCGTCGAGAGCGTCCTCGCCATCGGTGATTCCCGGCACAACCGGCATGGCCAGCACTCCGGCGGAAATCCCCGCGTCGCGCAAACGGCGCACGGCGTCGAGCCTCAAATCTGGACGGGGTGCGCGTGGCTCCAGCAGGCGGGCGAGGCGAGCGGAGACGGTAGTGACGGAGAGATTGACGGTCAGCGCGGAAAGCTCGGAGATTTTCTTCAGCAGTTCAATGTCCCGCACCACGCGGTTCGACTTCGTCGTGATGGAAAGCTGCAGGCCTTCGCGCTTGGCCATTTGTTCCAGGATGGCGCGCGTCGCTTTGAATTCGCCCTCCGCCGGCTGATAAGGATCGGTCGCTGTGCCGATGGCGATATGCTCTCCCCAGACTTTCTCGTTCTCAAGGTCGCGTCCAACAAGAGCGCTCGCATTCTCTTTGACGTAAATCTTCCGCTCGAAATCGCCACCGTCGAGTTCCATATATTCGTGCGTATAGCGCGCATAACAATAGTGACAGCCGAATTCGCAGCCGCGGTAAGGGTTCACCGTCCAGGCAAAGGGCACGCGCGGCGAATTGCAACGGTTCAGGATCGACCGGACGGGCAGCAGGAAATACTCCGTGCCGCGCTTCGCTTCCGCCAAGGAAGAGGAAGCGGCGAGGCGTGCGATACCGACCAGATTCTCTACGGGCTTCAAACTCCGGTTGGCGTCCGGAGGGGGCGAAGAAGCGCCGTGAGCCTCACCAATGCCGTTGGGGGCGGCGGGGAAAAGGGTGGGGCTGGTCGCATTCAAGCGGCGCAAACGGGGCTTTGGCAGCGCCGGAGCGGCTCGAAGCGTGGAAAAAGTAGCCATCGGTAACGAACACCTCGCTGAGGTCGTGGGTCCGACTATATTCGCTTTTATTTCGCCTTGTCAATAGAAAAATAATTCGCTCTTTATTCGCCTTCGGCGGCTGGCCCACCGGACAGCCTCGACTCTGGAAACCGGCCTTGGCGGCCAAACTCACTCGCCACTGGCGCGGCTCTATACTGGGTTTGGAGGCAAGTTGAGCGAAGTTCGCATACTGATTGTTGATGACGACGAGGCCAGCCAGCATGCTCTGCAGCAAGTGTTTGACTCCGAGGGTTGGCGCGTGCGCGTGGTGCCATTCGCCAGCGAAGCAATGCGCGAACTTGCTCGCGGCCATTGGACGCTGGTCATTGTCAATATCGCCCTCGCTGATATTACCGGCCCCCTCTTCACCACGCTGAAAGAACTCGCGCAAGTCGAAATTGATCCGGAGGCGGCGAAGAAACCGTTGCGCGTTCTTTTCCTTGTCCCGGCAATCGCCACGCGATGGGCGCGGCCCGTTCTCGATAAGGAGCGCCTGCCCTACACCCTGAAGCCGCTCAATCTGAACGATTTCCTCGAGAAAGTCAGCGACTTGCTCCTTGAAACGGGCGCCATTGCGCATCCGATTCGTGACGTCAGTGTGCTGGCCGCCAACAAGGAACGCCGCCAGAAAGACCGCTCCGGCCGTGACCGCCGCAACGGAAAAATGTTCGCCTCGCGCGAAGACTACATGATGACGGAGGAAGAAATCGCCGATTACGAAAAGCAGGAAGAAGAAGAGCGCAAGAAACGCGAAGAGGAAGAAAAAAAACGCGAGATGCTCTAGCGGTCTGCTTCGCTTTTCGGCTTTCGATTTTTCGGGTGCCCCATCCTGTTTACCCTGACGAAGGAAGGGAGCGAAGTTTGCGAAGGGTGGGGTTTTTCGCTTTTCGTTTAATGTTTCGTTGTCATCGCCTGCCCTGAGATATGAAGGGAACCCGGTCGCTGTCCTTTGGGCGAACAGCGGTGCGACCTGTCTGCCGCAGGCAGGGATCTACTTTTGTCTTCAACGTCGCTCATCGCTCGGTTTTCCAGAGTCGGACCGCGCTAGGATCCGTGGTCTCTGCGAGGAGCTCCGCTACGGTCTTGTTCTCGACAGGATGGCGTACAGCGGACGCTATTTCCGCCAGCGGGACCAAAACAAATCTCCGCTCAGCCATGCGCGGATGAGGAACTTCAAGTTCCGGCGTCCTGATGAC
Organism: Candidatus Acidiferrales bacterium; assembly: GCA_035933995.1. Classification (GTDB taxonomy): domain Bacteria; phylum Acidobacteriota; class Terriglobia; order Acidiferrales; family UBA7541; genus DAHUXN01. Next base: position 2,460 of record DASYYI010000191.1, read on the forward strand.
GCTCGATCCGCACAGTAAAATATCAAGATCAATCACCCGCGGGCCTCCGCGCACCAAACGCCGCCGCCCGATTTCATTTTCGATTTGCCGGATCGCGCGCAAAAGCTGGCGCGGCATCAAATCCGTCTCCGCCTCCACCGCGCAATTCAAAAACCAATTCTGCGCCGCGAAATCCACCGGCTCAGTCAAATAAATCGATGACCGGCGCATCACACGGATGCCATCCGCCGCCAGAGCCGCAATGGCCAACGCGAGATGCTCCGCGCGGTCGCCGACATTCGATCCCAGCGACAGGTAGACAGTCTTCATCGGCGTAGATTGTGACACGAAGGCATTTTTAGAAAAGTTGGGGCTGGCGGCGCGGCTCATCCATGCCGAAATATTTGTAGGCTAGAGCTGTGGCGACGCGGCCGCGCTGCGTCCGGTCAAGCAATCCAAGTTGCATCAAGTACGGCTCGTAAATCTCCTCGATGGCGTCTTCCTCTTCGCTGAGCGACGCGGCCAGCGTATTCAGTCCCACCGGACCCCCGCTATATTTCTGAATGATGGCAAGCAAAAGGTTGCGATCCACTTCGTCGAGGCCGTGCTCATCCACGCCCAGCATCCCAAGCGCCTCTTTCGCCACTGCCAGTGTGATTTTTCCTCCCGCGCGAACTTCAGCGAAATCGCGCACGCGCCGCAGCAGACGATTCGCGACTCGTGGCGTTCCCCGGCTGCGCCGCGAAATTTCTTCCGCTCCCGCCTCATCCATGGCAATCCCTAGAATTTTTGCCGAGCGGCGCACGATTTCGAGCAAATCTTCAGAGGTGTAAAAATCCAGGCGATGCACAATGCCGAAGCGCGAGCGCATCGGCGCCATAATGAGTCCCGCGCGCGTGGTGGCGCCCACCAGAGTGAATTTCTGCAATTGATACGGATGAATACGCGCTCCGGCGCCCTGCCCGATCACCAGGTCGATGCGGTAATCCTCCATCGCGGGATACAGAATTTCTTCCATCGCGGGCTGCAAGCGATGAATTTCATCCAGGAAAAAAAGTTCGCGGGCTTCGAGCGCCGTCAGCACGGCCGTGAGGTCCCCTTTGCGTTCGAGAAGCGGGCCCGAGCTGATTTTGATGCTGGCGCCCATCTCATTTGCCAGAATTTGCGCCAGCGTCGTTTTGCCCAGGCCGGGAGGCCCGTAAAGCAGAACGTGGTCGAGCGCGTCGCCGCGGCTGCGTGCTGCTTCGACGGCGATTTTCAGGTTTTCCTTGACGCGCGATTGACCCACAAAATCATCGAAGCGTTTGGGCCGGACGCTCGCATCGACGAGCGCGTCCTCGTCAAATGCTTGTCCTGAGAGGACCCGATGTTTCAGCTCAACCATGTAATCCTGTCTTCGGCGCTATGATTCCGTTAATCGCCGCGGCCTGCGCGCGCGCCTTTCTCAATTGCCGCGCCGCCCAGTTTTTGCAGAGCGGCGCGAAGAAGCAATTCGAAACTCGCGCCCGCCCCACCGCGCACTTCCTCGATCGTCTTTTCCACGGAGCGCTCGTCGTAGCCCAGATTCACGAGCGCCGACGCCACATCCGACTCCACCTGCGAGCGCGACGCCGGTTTTCCCGACCCGGCGATTTCGACAACGGCGAACTTGTCGCGCAGCTCCAGAATAATACGCTCCGCCGTTTTCTGCCCGACGCCCGGAATGCGTTTGAGTTGTAGAACTTCCCCTTTGCGAATCGCCGGAACCAGTTCGTCCAAATTCATTCCCGATAAAATTTTCAGCGCAAGATTTGGCCCCACGCCCGAAGTCGAAATCAGCATTTCGAAGCATTGTTTTTCGCGTGTGGTCAAAAATCCGTACAGCGCGATTTGATCCTCGCGCAGATGCGTGTGAATCAGCAGCGTCACTTCCGCATGCAGCGCGCCCAGCCCGGCAAACGTTGAAAGCGGAATCTGCACCTGATAGCCGACGCCGCCGGCATCCACGATCACTTGATTCGGCCGTTTATCAATGAGCGCGCCACGAAGCTGTCCAATCATGTCGAGCGATTATTGATTAGCGGGCGGGGAGTGTCAACGTAACACGACCGGCGACTGCAATCGTGGAGTAACAATTGTCTCCGTTTCACCGGGCGCTTTTGAATGGAGTCATCCGAAATTACGGAGGCTGTCCGTGCGACCCTTCGGAGAATCCTCAAGAAATTTGCGCGCATTCGGCACGCGCAAACGATTTCGAACACGTAAAACGCTTCGTAAAAATTATTTTCACTTCCTTGCGCCGAATCTGATTCCTTCAAAATACTTTCGCGTCTAAAGCAATCAGTAAGAGCGGGCCCGTTTTGAAAAAGGAGAATGAAGATGAAATACAACAAGCTGGTTCACCTCTTTGCAGTGGCGTTGATGTTGGCCCTGGCGATTCCCGCGATGGCGTCGCCAAAAGGCGCAAAGATGTCTAACTCAGTCGCGAAGGGTCAGTTCAACGTCGTCGGTGGCGAGATGATCAGCGGAACGACGCTGACACCGGGCGAATATAACGTGGTCGCGAACGATTCAACTCTTTCGTTCTTCCGCGGCAAAAAACTGATTGCTGAAGCTCCGATTCAGTGGAAGGACGCCACCCAGAAGATCGACCAAAATGCGATTGTCACAGATGCAGGAAAAATTCAGGAAGTTCGTTTCAAAGGCCAGAGCCGTTCCGTCGTGGTGCAGTAGTGGCGCCAAAGAACGCGCGGGCGTGAATTCAGTTTTTCGCCCGCGCCTCTTTGCTTTGCTGCAGTTAGTCTTTCAGCGACTTAGGATCCGAATGGTTCTTCGGCGAATGTTTCTCCAGCGTATCGATGAGCACTCGAGCCGCGGCGGGAACTCCCACCGCGTGTTTTAGCACGATGTCCTTGGCCTCGATCTTTCGCCCGTAAACGTCTTTATTCGCGTCGTTATCGGGGCGCAGTGTCGATCCTTGCAGAGAGATGCCTGCGAAGAGCCCTCGCGCGCGCGAATATGTCAGAATCTCCGCTCGCATCGTAACGTCCGTATCCGCTGCGGCATTGCGACCTTTCGGACCCGCCGCGGCGGAGGCGTCCGCGCCGAGTTTCACTTTGCTGCTCAGGATCGCGCCGGCGCCGCGCTTGTTCATCACCAGCAGCACAAAATCGGTCGCTTGGCCGCCGAGTTGAAATCCAAAACCTCCGCCTTCCAGGCGCATCATCGTTGGCGCGCCCCACGGCCCTGTGAAGTCCTCGCCACTGCGGCACGTCATCGCGCCGGCTCCATAGCTGCCGCTGATGCCGAATGCTATTTTGATCACCGAAGGAATCACAATCACGCATTCAGCCTTGTCGAGCAGGTCCGCTGGAATGTCATCCGGAATGTCGAGAATCTCTTTAATCACTTGCCCGGCGTTCTCCAGGCGCTTATTGGCCTTGTTGTCTTTCTTATCTGCCGCGCGCGCCGTTGAAGCAGCAAACAAAGCCGGTATTCCCGCCAATGCCATGATCACCAAAAGAGAAAACATTTTTCGCATCGAAATAGCCTCCTGAAATGCGGCTTCATCTTAGTCGTTTCCCGGGCTCGGTACAACATATCGTGACGCGAAAAAGCCATGAACGCTGGGCCGGTTGCGACATCACGAATTGGTTGTCAACTCGGCGCCTCTGCTCTCAATAAACTGGCATATAATCGCGCGGCTGAGTTTCTAGGCCGCAAAATATTCGCAGGGAGACACCGTGCGCCAGCATCAATTCGCGAACGTCGACACAAGATTCGCGATGAAGTTCATGCGGAAACTCCCGGCGAAATCCATGCTGATCGCCACGCTCGCTGTGGCGGCGCTCCTCGGTTCGCCGTGCGCTTTTCCGCATCCGCCCAAGAAGTCCGCCGCGCGTGTTCCGGCCGATATCGCGCGATTTCAACAGCGCGTCGAATCTGCTCTGGCGATTCCCGTCGCCCAGAAATCCTTCATCGGCGTGCTGATTGTCGACGCGGCCACCGGAAAAACGCTCTACGAACTGAACGCTGACCGCTATTTCACGCCCGCCTCGAACACCAAGCTTTTTACCACCACTCTGGCGATGTCAACGCTCGGTCCCGATTATCGTTTCCGCACCACCATTGAAACGCACGGCACTCTCGATTCTGTGGGCCGTTTGCGCGGCGACCTCACGCTCGTCGGCCGCGGTGATCCTGATTTTTCCAATCGCCGCATTCCTTACGACGCCAAAAATCCCATCGACGGCCCGTCAGATGAGCCGCTCGGTGAACTGGTTGACGCCATCGTCGCGAAGGGCGTGAAGGAAGTCGACGGCGACATCATCGCCGACGACACCTATTTCCCTTACGAGCCATTTCCCGAGGGCTGGGCCGTCGGCGACATGCCTTTTGATTACGGTGCCGCCGTCAGCGCAATTTGCTTCGACGACAATGGGCTCGACGTCAAAGTCACGCCCGGCGATCACGTCGGCGCTCCTGCCTGGGTTGTAGTCGAGCCGTGGCCCGGCTACGACGTGTACGCCTACAGCGTCACCACCGGAGCTGCCGACTCGCAGCCGGATTTCCATACCGTCGAAAACCCTGGACCCAAGCCATTCTTGGTGCGTGGCTCCATCCCGCTCGGCCATGCGCCCATCGATTTGGCGATGGCCATGCCCGATCCTCCGGATTACACAGTCAACGTGCTGAAGCAAATGCTTCTCGCGCGCGGCATTCGCGTCACGGGCGAAGCGCGCGCGCTGCACGCTCCTCCGCCGTCCGACGGCATGACGTTCGACCCACCCGCAGCGCTCCCGCAAGGTTCCTCGCCGGCTTCTGAAGCGAACACGCTTGTCCTTGCCGAGCGCCAATCGCCGCCGCTCATCGAAATCGCCCGCGTGTTGAACAAAGTCAGCGAGAATCTCCACGCCGAAATTTTGCTGCGAACCGTTGCGAAAGAAAAAAGCGGCGACGGTTCGCTCGCTGCTGGTCTGAAAATGGAGCAGCAGTTTCTAACATCCATCGGCATACCGCTCGGCGACGTGCTCGTGAACGACGGCTCCGGCCTCTCTCGCCAAAATCTTGTCACCCCGCGCGCCGTAGTCTCGCTTCTGGAATACGGCCAGCGTCAACCCTGGGGCGAAGCGTACGCCACCACGCTGCCCGTCGCTGGCGTTGACGGCACGCTCGACAATCGCATGAAAGGGACTTCCGCCGAAGGCCGCATTGAAGCGAAAACCGGTTCCGTCGAACACACGCAGGCCATATCGGGCTTTGCGACTACGCTTCACGGCGAGCATCTGATTTTCTCGATGTTCGATAATCACAATGGCGGCACAGGACGCGATGCCACTCACGTTCTCGACGCAATCGCCCAGGCGATGGTCGAGGAACTCGGGACCACCTCGAAGAAACCCGCAAAAAAGTCTAAAAAGAAAAACAAATGAACGCTACTGGGCAAAATCGCAAGCCACAGCCGCAAAGTAAGGAAGACCTACCCAAAATCATCACCGTTTTCGGCAGTTCGCGCCCGCGTGAAGGCGATTCGCATTACGCGCTGGCGCATGATCTTGGCGCAGCGCTCGCTGCGCAAGGATTCGCCGTTTGCAGCGGCGGCTACGGAGGTGTGATGGAAGCTGTGTCGCGCGGCGCCAAAGAAGCAGGCGGGCGCACGCTCGCCGTCACCGCTGAATTTTTCCGCGCGCGTGCGAATCGCTGGGTGGATGAAGAAGTGCGCGTCACCACTTGGCAGGAGCGCCTTTTCGAGCTTGTCCGCCGCGGCTCGGGCTACGTTGCCTGTCCCGGCGGCACAGGGACGCTCGTCGAACTCGCCGTCGTTTGGGAAATGATCAACAAGCGCGTGATGCGCGATAAACCCTTCGTCGCTCTCGGCGAATTTTGGCAGCCCATCATCGAACGCGTCCGCGAAGTCGAAATCGGCCACGCGTCCAAATGGGGCGAATCCACCGA
>DASYYI010000452.1:0-2158 GCA_035933995.1 Candidatus Acidiferrales bacterium
GCGTAGGCGATCCGCCTGCGACACTTCATTGGAAATCCTCCAAAAATGCGCCCACCTGAAGCGTGCGGTCTTACGATATCGCTTTCCCGGCGGCGCTCGACCACGGGCGAAACGCCTCTTCCGAAAATGGACCGCGCTAAAACGAACGGGCTCACAATATCCCCTTCCTGGCAGCGTGCGACGCAGGCGAAAACGCGTGTGCCCCAAAGGGGCTGATTACCAGTGGGGGAAGGACCCACTCGAATAGTTGATGGTTAGATTCGATAGCTGGCGAGCGGCGGAGCCGGGAAACCGGTTCAGTCGAAACCTCGTGACAAAGTCCACGTATGGTGGGCGAGCAATCCGGCGGGCTGTAACGCGAGTAAAGTTCGAGCAGGCCCCGAAAGCTGCAATGTGGATGCCGACCCGGCGCGTTTTCGGGGAAGGCAGAACGGATCGGGAAGAACCGGGCGCGGGAGCGCGCCAAAACGATAACCATCGTGCACCGATCGGGTCCACCGGGGTAGGGGACATAGCACGCCGGAAAGGTAAGGCAGCGTCAGTGGGGGAGGCCCGGGATGGTCGCAGAGGTCGCGCACTGCAAACGTCGCCGGAAAGGGTGGCGGGTCATCTGGGCGTCGGAGAGGGTCAGAGGTACCGAGGAAGCCGGGTAATGCCGGTGGAGGGAAGGACCCTTGCTTCTGGTTGTGTTTGTGAAGGAGGGAAGAGCCGGTGATTGACGCAAGTCTGGAAATACCGGATAAGGTACGGGAACTTCAGATCAAACTGTATCGAAAGGCGAAGAACGAGCCGGGATTCCGCTTTTATCAGCTTTACGACAAGGTGTACCGGGAAGACATACTGCTGCGCGCATGGACGCTGGCAAAAGCCAATCAAGGCGCACCGGGCGTGGACGGGGAAAGCTTCGAGGACATCGAGAACACAGGGCTGGTGGAGTGGCTGAAGGGCCTCGGGAAAGAACTACACGACAAGACATACAAACCACAGCCGGTGAGGAGAGTGATGATTCCGAAACCGGGCGGGGGAGAGCGGCCATTGGGGATTCCGACGATTCGGGACCGAGTGGCGCAAACCGCCGCAAAACTGATCCTGGAGCCGATCTTCGAGGCGGATCTGGAGCCGAGCGCTTATGGCTACAGGCCGAACCGAAGTGCGCTGGATGCAGTCGAGAAGGTGGAGGAACTGCTGCGGCAGGGCTATACGGACATCGTGGACGCCGATTTGTCGAAATACTTCGACACGATTCCGCACTCCGAGCTGATGCAATGCGTGGCAAGGAGAGTCGTCGACAAGCATATGCTGCATCTGGTGAAGATGTGGCTGAAAGTGCCGGTCGAGGAACGGAGCGAGACGGGGAAGAAGAAGTGGACGGGCGGTAAGGACAATGATCGCGGCACACCACAAGGCGGCGTGATCAGTCCCCTGCTCGCGAACATCTATATGAACCGGATGTTGAAGGGATGGAGGCAGACCGGGCGGGCGGAACAGTTTCGGGCGCGGATAGTATCTTATGCGGACGACTTCGTAATCCTCAGTCGCGGCAAAGCGAAAGAGGCGCTGGAATGGACGCGTGGGGTGCTGGAGCAGCTGGGACTGACTCTGAACGAAAAGAAGACGAGTATCCGGGATGGCCGGCAGGAGCGATTCGATTTTCTGGGCTATTCGTTCGGGCCGCACTACAGCGGACGGACTGGGCGCGAGTATATCGGGTGCAGTCCGTCAAAGAAGAGCGTGCAACGGATCAAGGAGAAAGTGGGAGACATGCTGCAGCCCCGGAATGTAACTCCGTGGGAGGAGACGCGCGACCGGCTGAATCAGACACTGAGCGGCTGGAAGGCGTACTTCGGACTGGGGAGCACGTCGAAGCCTTACGAGGTGATCGATGAACATGTGGAGGAGCGTGTACGGCATTTTCTGAGAAGGCGGCACAAGGTGCAAACGCAAGGCACCCGAGAGTTTTCGATGCAGCGGATCTTCGGTGAGTTGGGCGTGTTCCGGCTCCGCGGACCGATGCGCCGCCGCCAGTTGGTGAGTCTGCGATGAAGCCAGTCGGAAAGCCGGATGCCGGAAATCGGCACGTCCGGTTTGATGAGCGGGGATGGGAAACGGGGCGGCAGCAGCTATGGGTCAGTACCCGCGCCCATCCTCGACTCTACCT
>DASYYI010000022.1:0-10100 GCA_035933995.1 Candidatus Acidiferrales bacterium
AACACGCCCAGCAGCACCGCGTCCGTCACCACTGCCTGTACGAATGGAGCATGCGCCGCGGCGCTATCCATGGTCCATACGAACCATATGGCCCGCAGGAAAACCGCCAGGAAAATCACATAGGTCACGACCCCGAAGCAAAGTATTAACGTTCGCTTCATTCCTGCCTCCTGAGCAAATTTTCAGATCCCACCGGAATGGCAACCAAGTGCGCGCAACTTACCTTTTCTCGAGCCTCGAAGTCAAGCTCCGCGTTCGGTTTTTGCCTTTCGAAATTGCGCGGAAATCGGGGTGTGACACTTTTTTACCTTGGACGATTTTCGCCTGCATGAAAAAGGGCTTGCACATTTTTTGGCATTGAGTTAGAATAAATAACTGTAAGCTCGATTTGTGTGCCCCTCCGAAGTGAAATTTCCAAAAGGCTCGATTTCATCGGCGTCTCTGCGCCGCTGCGTTTTGAGTCTCTAAGCTCCCGAAAATCATCGAATCCGGCTTTGCGAGGCTCCGCTAGGCTCAGCGCCTGATCGCAAATGAGATGCACAGTCGCAAATCGGCAAGTGATTGCAAATAAAGCACTTACGAAATTCTGATCGCAAATGAAATCACATCGTTGTCTTTGGCCGCCAGAGACGTCTACGACGGGCTCTTTTCATCAATGATAGCCCTTCGCTCCTCCGGTAGGCACCCCGCCAATCATCGCCTTTGGCTTGTCAGCTTCGCGCGCGTGGGATAGATTAACCGCCTTCGCTGGGCGTCGTCGGCCCGCGGCGTGCAAATCTCTCCGGAGCATCGTCATTGAAGGCGCATAGCGGCGAGCACTTGAAGGTTCTGTTGCGGCGATCCGCCATCGAGAAGCGCGTCCGCGCGGTCGCGAAGGAAATCACTCGCGATTTCCGCGGCCAGCGCGTGCATTTGATCGGAGTTCTCAAGGGCGCCTGCATTTTTCTCGCGGACCTCGTGCGTGAAATCGACCTAGAAACCTCCATCGACTTCATGGCCGTCGCAAGCTACGGCAAAGGCAAGCAATCGTCCGGCCAAGTGCGCCTTTACAAGGACCTCGATACCAGCATCGAAGGCTTGAACGTGATTTTGGTCGAGGACATTCTCGATACCGGCCTCACGCTCAGCTATCTTTGCCGCGTGTTGCAACAGCGCAAGCCGAAGGCGTTGAAAATCGCCGCGCTACTCGACAAGCCTTCGCGCCGCATTCAAAATATCAAAGCGGACTATGTCGGCTTCACAATTCCCAACGAATTTGTCGTTGGCTACGGTTTGGATTACGATGAGCACTATCGCAATCTGAAAGACGTTTGCGTTTTGACTTTGCCGTCGGAATGAAAGTTCCCCGGAAAATGAAATCGCGATGCGCGCCGAAGATATCGCCAAGCTGATTGACCACACGCTGCTAAAACCGGAAGCGTCCACCGGGCAGATTCGCGCGCTCTGCGAAGAGGCGGTGCGCTTCGGTTTCGCTTCCGTGTGCATCAATCCGTGCTACGTGCCGCTGGCCGCCGATTTGGTTCGTGGTTCGGCGGTGAAAGTCTGCACTGTGGTGGGTTTCCCTCTGGGCGCAACGCTTCCGCCCGTGAAAGTTTTCGAAACGGAGCATGCGATAAAAAATGGCGCGGACGAAATCGATATGGTCATCAACATCGGCGCGCTGAAATCCGGCGACGATGAAGCTCTCGAGGCGGATATTTGCGGCGTGGTCGACGCCAGCCATCGCGGCGACGCGATTTGCAAAGTGATCCTCGAAATGGCGCTACTAACGGGAGAGGAAAAAATCCGCGCCTGCCGCGCGGCAAAGAATTGCGACGCGGACTACGTGAAAACTTCCACGGGCTTCGGTTCCGGCGGCGCCACGGTGGAGGACGTCGCTCTGATGCGTTCCATCGTCGGCCCGGAGATGGGAATCAAAGCCGCGGGGGGCATTCGCACGCTCGCGGATTTGAAAAAAATGATTGCGGCGGGTGCCACTCGCATCGGCTCAAGCTCCGGCGTCAAAATCATCGAAGAAGCCCGCCGCGCCGCCCCCGAATAACAACTTCGGAGTGCGTTTCGACCTGCTAATTTCGCACTTCACGCCAACCTCGCGGATGTTCCTCCGCTTCGCCTGCTATAATAAATAGGTGGAATCGCATTGCGACATGCGAGTCGTCGCATCTGCCAATCTCATCTAATAGGAAATCATGGAACCCGCGGAATTGAACGTCACCCAGGAACTGCCCGCCGAAGTGTTGGCGACGATGGCCGAAATCGGCCAGGAAATTAACGCGTCGCTGAATCTCGACGAAGTGTTGGCCCACGCCGCGGCGCAAATCAAGCGGTTGATCGACTACGAAATTTTCGCCGTATTACTGCTCGACGAAAATTCGCGGGAGCTTCGCTTTCGTTTTGCGATTGGCCATCGGCAGGAAGTCGTAGAGAACTGGCGCATCCCCGTCGGGCAGGGAATTATCGGAGTCGCCGCGTCCACGGGCCGCCCCGTGCGCGTCAGCGATGTCCGCAAAGATTCGCATTACCTGAACGCGCTGGAGGGAGTGCAGTCGGAGCTCGCCGTTCCTCTGGTGGTGCAGGGCCGCGTGGTTGGCGTGCTCGACATTGAAAGCAGCCAGCTCGATTACTTCACGCGCGATCAGCAAAACATTTTGATGATGCTCGCGACGCGCATTTCCAGCGCGATTGAAAACGCGCGCTTGTTTGAGCGCACGCGCCATCAGGCCGATACGCTTTTGCTGCTAAACGAAGTAGCGCGCGAGACGAATTCCATTCTCGATGTCGAAGGCGTGCTGCGGCGCGCCGCGGAGATGGTGAAGCGCGTCATTGATTACCAGATTTTCGCCATTCTACTTTACGACGAAGCGGCGCGCGTCTTCCGCCATCGCCTCAACGTGAAATTCGGCCAGCACATGCAGGAACGCTCCGTCGTCTCGCCACACGAAGGAATCGTGGGCGCGGCGGCGACTCTGCGCCGGCCCGTGGTGGTGCCGGATGTGTCTTTCGATCCGCGGTACATTTCCATCAACCCGGAGACGCGTTCGGAGCTGGCGATTCCGCTTCTCTACAAGCATCGTGTGATTGGAGTGCTCGATCTCGAAAGTCCCCGGCTCAATTATTTCACGCCGGACCACGTGCAGGCGCTTTCGATTCTTGCATCGCATCTCGCGGTCTCGATTGAAAACGCGCGCCTGTACGAACAAGTAGCGCGTGATGAAGCGCGCATGGAGCGCGACCTCAACGCCGCTCGCCGTTTGCAATCCGCGCTGCTGCCTCCCGTTCCCGGCAGCGAATACGGCCTCGATATTGCCGCGCGCGTCGTTTCCTCACGCGAACTCTGCGGAGACCTCTACGATTTTGTGCCATACAGCACGGGAGAGCTTGGCATCGCGCTTGGCGACGTCAGCGGAAAGGGAAGCGCCGCCGCGCTCTACGGCGCCGCCGCCGTGGGAATTATGCGCAGCCTCGCTCCACAGCATCTGGCGCCGGCGAAAATTCTCCAGAAGCTCAACCAGATTATTTGCGAGCGCCGCATCGAAGGCCGTTTCATGACCATGTGTTTTCTTTCTTGGCAGCCGGCGGAGCGCATTCTGCGCGTCGCGAACGCGGGTCAGGAACAGCCGCTGATTTTTCAGAACGGCCGCGGCGAGAAACTTCCGCTCGCCGGTTTCCCCGTGGGCATGTTCGACGATTCCACCTACGACGAGATGCGTCTTGTGTTGGCTCCCGGCGACATTGTCGTGCTTTACTCGGACGGCGTCACGGACACGCAAAACTTCGGCGCGCAATTTTACGGCTGGCAACGCCTCAGCGCCGCTGTCTCTTCGCAAGCGGGACTTTCCTCCGCCGAAATCGCCGATCAGTTGCTCACCAATGTCGACGAATTTTCCGGCGGGCGTCATCCCTTCGATGACCGCACCCTTGTCGTCCTGAAAGTGATATAAGAATCCTCTGCATGGCGAAAGACAAAGATTCTGATTTGCTGAATCCGGCCAGTTACACGCCAAACTTCTCGTATCGACGCGGCGCACTTTCTTGCGAACGTGTTTCGCTCGCTGCCATCGCCGCGCGCGCGGGAACTCCCACTTACATCTATGGCCGCGCCGCGTTCACTTCCGCCTATCGGCGATTTCGACGCGCTCTTCGGGGCACGCCGCATTCGATTTGTTACGCCGTCAAGGCCAATTCGAATCTCGCCATTCTGCGCGCGTTTGCCCGCATGGGCAGCAGCTTCGATATTGTCTCCGCGGGAGAACTATTCCGGTTGCGGCGCATCGGCGTGTCCGGCGAGCGAATTGTTTTTTCCGGCGTTGGCAAAACGCGCGAGGAAATTCGCGAAGCTTTGCACGCGCGCATTTTGCTTTTCAACGTCGAATCGGCGGAAGAACTCGAAATACTCGCGAGCGAAGCCGCGCGCGTCGGTCGTTCCGCGCCTGCCGCGATTCGCGTCAATCCGGATATCGAAGCGGGCGGACATCCGCACATTGCCACCGGCCATCATCGCCACAAATTTGGCGTCGACTGGCCCGAGGCGCGGCGTCTCTATCTTCTCCACAAGGATTCGCTGTGGATCGATTGGAAGGGAATCAGCGGCCACATCGGCTCGCAGATTACGAAGGTCGCGCCGTTTCGCGCCGCCGTCGCGCGTTTGGCGGGATATTTTCGCGATCTTTCAAATGAGGGAATCGCGCTGCGCTATCTCGACATCGGCGGCGGCCTCGGCATTCGTTACACAAACGAAAATCCGCCTTCGATCGAGGAATATGTCGCCGTTTTGCCAAAGTCGCTGCGCGCGCTCGGTTGCCATTTGCTTCTCGAACCGGGCCGCGCTCTGATCGGGCAAGCGGGCGTCTTGCTGACGCGCGTCTTGTATATTAAAAGCAGCCGAGGGAAGACGTTCGTGGTTGTCGATGCGGCGATGAACGATCTGATTCGTCCCGCGCTGTATGGCGCAACTCATCCCATTACGCCCGTCTTGCGTCCGCGCGCGAATGCGAAAATATCTTCCGTCGACATCGTTGGCCCGATTTGCGAATCCGGCGATTCATTTCTGCACGATTGGCCAATGCCGGAAGTCCAGCCTGGAGATCTGCTGGTGATTTGGGGTGCGGGCGCTTACGGCTTCGCAGAATCTTCGAATTACAATTCGCGGACGCGTTCGGCGGAAATTCTCGTCCAAGGCAGCCGCTTCCGCATCATTCGCCGCCGCGAAACCCTCGCCGATTTGATTCGTGGTGAACGTTCGTTCTGACGCGTCGCTCTACCGCCCGCCGGGATGCAGAAAGCTATCCACCGCGCCCATAAATAGATTCGGCTGGTCCACAAACGTCATGTGGCCGCTTTTCGGCAGAATCACGAGCTTCGACCCTCCGATTTTTGCGTGCATTTCTTTCGAGAGCGACGGGTCGCATTCGTCATGATCGCCCACAAGAATCAGCGTCGGCACGTGAATCGTCGGCAGCTTGTCCACGTATTCCACGGACTTCAAATTCCCGTCAATCACAAATTCGCCGTCAGAGCCCCACATTTCGCGATACAGGTCCCACGACATGATTCCGTTCGCGACCGGATCGTAATTCGGGTCGGGATGATTCTGATACAGGTACGGGAAATAGGCTTCGCCCCACGCGGCCGTCATGTACGCATCCGTGTAGCGATTCTGCTGGTAGGGAAGGCCATGCCCGAAAAGTCCGGCTTTCTCCATCGCATCGAGTTTTGCTTGCACATCCGGAGGGGCGCTGGCCTTCTCCCTGGCGAGCACTTCGTTCATCTGCTTCGTGCTGGGAAACGTGCTGCACAAAATCAGATGAGTCAAATTCTTCTGATATTTCAGCGCGTAGGCCTGGGCGAGCACTCCACCCGCGGAATGCCCGAGCAGCGTGATTTTCCCGAGGTCGAGCGCCTGGCGTACGTCCTCTACATCCTCCACCATGTCTTCAACCGTGTACCCGGAAGGATCGGAAAGCTTTTCCGATTTACCCGAGCCGCGCTCGTCGATGAACACCAATTCGTTGTGGCGCGCCAGCGGCAGCAGATACGGCAGAAAATAATCATGTGACGCGCCCGGCCCACCATGAAGAATCATCAGCGGAGCGCCGCGCCCCACCGTCATGTAATAAATCATCACGCCGTGCGCGTCCACGAATCCTTCGTGCATCGGATACACACTGGCACTGTTGGCTCTGCTGCGAACCGCGCGGCGAACGCGGCGCTGCGCATGCGCCGGCGAAGCAAGCGTCACGAAGAGAACCGTCAGGAATATGCACGACAGGAATTTAGCTTTCATCATAGGTTCCTCTTTTAGTGATTTTCCGCGGCGAGATCAGCGGCGTGTTCAGCGTTGCCCCCACCGCAGCTTATTGCGAAGAACTTTGTAGTATGTCTGCTCCTGCGGCCTCACAAGTTGCACGTGATGCGGCGATTTGGAAATCGTGATGCGATCGCCGCGTTCGAGCTCAAATCCCACCTGTCCATCGAGCGTGAGATACGCCTGCTCTTCCAGCGCGCTGAAATCCAATTCAAGATATACGCTGTCCGGCAGCACCAGCGGCCGGTTGGTCAGCATGTGCGGACAAATCGGCGTCAGCACAAACGCCTCCAGCACCGGATAAAGAATCGGCCCTCCCGCGGCAAGCGAATACGCGGTCGAGCCCGTGGGCGTTGAAACGATCAGGCCGTCCGCGCGATAAAGCCCGAGGAACTGCCCGTTCACCGACAAATCGAAATCAAGAATGCGCGACAGCGCCGACTTTGTCACCACCGCATCGTTCAGCGCTTGCTGTTGCTGAATCATTTTTCCGTCGCGCAACAATTCCGCTTTCAACATCATTCGTGGGCTCAGCCGGTGCCTGCCGGCAAGCACTTCCTCAAGCAGCGGGAATGCCTCGTCGATCGTGACGCTTGTCATGAAGCCCATACCGCCCAAATTCACGGCGAGAATGGGCACTTCGCATTCGTGGAATCGCCGCGCGGCAGCGAGCAGCGTGCCGTCTCCGCCGAGGACAATCAGCAAGTCCATCTGCGCGGCCATTTCGTCGAGATTTATTTTCGCCGGCGGGGTAAAACACGATGCCGCGACGGAATCGAAATAGACATCGATGCCGCGCTCCCGCAGCCACTCGGCCATGCGCGGAACCACCGAGCAGATCTCCACCTTGCGTGGCTTGCAGAAAATTCCCGCGCTCTTGATCATTTCTTCACCAGGTTCGTTTCACCAGATTCGGTTTACCAAGTTCGTTCCGCCAAGTTCGCGAATTGTATTCTATTCGGGGAGCCGTGCGTGGAGGAAATATTCCTGATTGCCTTCCTCGCCCGTCACGCGGCTCGGCCGGATGCCAAGAAACTCCAACCCCGCTTTTTCGGCTGCTGCGCGGATGCTTGCAATCGCACGCTCATGCAGCGCCGCGTCACGCACGATGCCGCCTTTGCCTACCAGTGCTTTTGGCAGCTCGAATTGCGGTTTCACCAAAATTAAAAATAAGGCGCCGCGCTTGGCGATTGCCGCTGTCACGCCAATCAACTTCGTCGCGGAAATAAACGACACGTCCATCGTGACCAGGTCAACTTTTTCAGCGATGTCGCCGGGATGCAAGAATCGCGCGTTCTTCTCTAGGGGGATCACGCGCGCATCGCGCTGCAATTTCCAATCCAGTTGCGTCGTATTGACGTCAAGCGCATATACGCGCTTTGCTCCGCGTTGCAGCAAGCAATCCGTGAAGCCTCCATTCGACGCACCAACGTCGAGGCACACCAAGTCGCGCACGTCCGCGCCAAAATCTTCGAAAGCCCCTTCGAGTTTTAGCCCTGCGCGACTTGCGTATTTCGAATCCGCGTCAATGATTTCAATCCGCGCGGCTGCAGCGACCGACTCACCCGATTTTCTTGCTGGCTGTTCATCAACGCGCACTTTTCCCGCCATGATCAGCGCTTGCGCAATCTGCGGCGTTTCCGCGAGTCCGCGCTCCACAAGCGCGAAATCCAGCCGCATACGCTTTTGTTTAGAAGATGAACGCGCGGTGGCCATAATTGAGACTGTCTGCGAGAGCTAACCGAGGGGCGGCAAAATCGCAGCTGAACCAAAGAGGAAAATAGCGCCGACAACCAGACTGTAGGTTGCCGTCAGCGCGGTGGCAATTTGCATTAGGCGTTGTCGCGTGGCGGTCACATTGAAAATCCCCACGGCGGATGCGGTCATCAGTGTATTCATCAGCAGCAAACCCGCCAAAAACATTCCCAAGCCAAGAAAGCCGCGCCCGCGGCCGCCCAGATTCGCGGCAAGCAGAAAGATTAGCAATTGGCTCGGCGTTTCCGCTCCCAACCCGTGGATCACGCCCACAGAAAATACCGATTTTTTTGTGTAACTCCAATTCACTGCCTCGGGCCTCTGCGTGGCGCCACCATGAAAAACAGATCGAATTTTCCAGGCAAGCCAGCGAAGCGCGCCAATCAAAATCATGATACGCGACTTCGGAACGGCTTTTCCGCCGCTGCGGAACATCGATCCCAGCACGTAAATTCCGAGCACGACCAGCGTCAATCCCACCGCGCGCTCTGCCCAATCGTCGATTACCGGCGGCAGGGAAGCCTGAAAGAAAATCACGATGCTGCCGAGCGCCGCCACGGTCGCCGCATGCCCCAGCACGTAGAGCAGGCCCATGTGCATCGCGCGCTTTTGATTAAACTCCACATTGGTGATGTCCGAAATCGCGGCGATATGGTCGTAATCAAATCCGTGACGAAAGCCGAGCACGGCAGCGGTGAGCAACGCAAGTTCGAGTGTCTTCGGCGCGACCATTCATTGCACGATAACAGAACATTTCGCCCGCGGCAAAGCTGATTCAACGGCGGGCCCAAATTTGTTTGCTTTGACATTCTGAACGAGGCAAGGGATGCGCGTCTGAACATCCGTGAGTTGTGTGCAAGATAAAAAGTCAGGAAGAAAACAATCTACGTGCGCCGCACGATCAAATATTCGGCAATTGCACGCAAACGCGCCGCGCATTCGCCGTAGCAATTTAACTCGCGATCCGCGCGCGCCGCCAGCTCTCGCGCAAACGCCCGCGACTTCTCAATTCCGAAAAGCGCCGGATAAGTCGCTTTGTTATGCGCCTGATCTTTTCCCGCTGTTTTTCCCAGCGCCGCGGACGACTCCTCAACATCCAGAATGTCGTCGACGACCTGAAATGCCCAACCAATCGCCTCGCCAAATCGCCGCAGCCTTTCGACGTCCTCGCCGCTCGCGCCGCCTGCCAGCGTTCCCGCGACAATCGAAGCGCGAATCAACGCCGCGGTCTTCGACCGGTGAATGTACTCGAGTTTCGCTGCGTCGACGGGTTTTCCTTCCGCTTCGATGTCCGCTACCTGTCCGCCGACCATTCCGCTAACGGTTCCCGCCGCCGCGCCTATCTCCGCGATAATTCGCACGCGCCGCTCCGCATCAACATTCGCTTTTGTCAGCGTTTCGAACGCCAGCGTCAGCAGACCATCGCCCGCTAGAATCGCCATCGCCACGCCGAATTTCTTGTGGCATGTCGGCTTGCCGCGCCGCAAGTCATCATTATCGAGCGCGGGCAGATCGTCGTGAATCAGCGAATACGTGTGAATGAATTCCAGCGCGCATCCCGCTGTCGCCGCACCGTCTCGCTCGCTCGAAAATAAACGGGCCGCTTCCAGGCATAGAATCGGACGAATGCGCTTTCCTCCCGCAAACACGCTGTAGCGCATCGCTTGATGAATTGTCGGGGGTGGCGTGGTTTCCGATGGCAGCAAACGCTCGAGCGCCGCTTCGATGACAGCTTGGTCTTCAACAAAAAAGGCAGGCTGCGTCATTTATGTGAAGGTAAAGTGCGGTAGCTGAAATGCGCGGATAGGCTCACCGTGATTGCGAATCGTCTTCATTGGTCTCGAAAGGCTCAGCTTGAATTTTTCCATCGGCCTTTCTCAGCAGAATTTCGACGCGCCCCTCCGCCTCCTCGAGCTGCTTCTGGCAATCGCGCGACAGCTTCACACCCTCTTCGAAAAGCTTCATCGCCTCATCGAGCGACAGGTCCGTCGATTCAAGGCGCTTCACAACTTCTTCCAGTCGCGTCAGTGATTTCTCAAAC
>DASYYI010000050.1:0-7978 GCA_035933995.1 Candidatus Acidiferrales bacterium
ATCGTGCTCCACGGCAACCACCATGGACTTGAAAACGTCAACGTCCCAGTTGTCGGCAATCCGCAGCCGCAACACATCGTTCGTTTCGCTGACCAGGCGCCCGCGCAATGGAACGCGCAAGTTGCCTGCGACCACTCGAAGAATCACCGGCTGCCCCATCCAGACCGCGTAGCCACCTTCCATATGCTCGCCCCTCCAGAATAGGTTTTGTATCCGACACGGACATTGTGGAGCGGAGGGCTGTTCAGGCAAATGGTACGGGGGAGTCGAACCGCTGGGAGCAAAGTACTATACCGATACCGGACCAGCCCAAGGCCTCGGCGAGAGACGCGGTTTTCTGCTATCGTGGACTGGCGAAGTTTCGATAGACCAATGGGATACGGGAAGGATAACCAAAGCAATGGCGGTACCCTGGCGGGACCTAATCCACCAACTTTATAACGTTCAAGGACTGATTCAATGGGGCGGGACGCTGCTCGTGTGCGCGATCGTGTTTGTCGAAACAGGATTGTTCGTGGGCTTTTTCCTGCCCGGCGATTCCCTGTTGGTGACGGCTGGCGTGTTTGCGGCAACGGGCCAGCTGGAACTTGCTTGGCTGCTGCTTCCCGTTCCACTCTGCGCGATTGCAGGCGACCAGCTCGGGTATTTTATCGGGCGCAAGGCCGGCGTGAACCTCTACCGGCGGGAAGATTCGCGGTTCTTCAAGAAGAGGCATCTGGAACGCGCGAAGGCGTTTTATGACAAGCATGGCGGCAAGACAATCATTCTCGCGCGCTTCATTCCCGTGATCCGCACTTTCTGCCCACCTGTGGCAGGGGCTGCGCGGATGCGCTATTCGCGGTACCTTACCTACGACATTTGCGGAGGCATCCTCTGGGTGGGCAGCATGGTGATGATCGGGTTCACGCTGGGCAAGAAAATCCCCAACGTCGAAAAGCAGATTCACTGGGTGATTGCGGGAGTGATTTTTCTTTCCATCCTGCCCGGCATCATTCAGGCGTGGCGCCTGCGTGCCGCAAAGGGTTCATCGCGAGCCGAAGGGCAGACGAAGTCCACGCAAAGCTGAAGAATCAACAATTACGCGCCGTGACAGACGAAGCGGGAAGCCTCGCAGCCTCCCGCTTTGCCGTTTCCTGAGGCCCACGCGGCGTCAATCGCGAATCACTTGGGCGTCGTGGGGTACCGCACCGCAAGAGCGGTGTGAACATTTTCAGGACGCTTGGTTGTCCGGTGGAGTCATCTAACCTCCGTCGTTTTCCCAAGTACAATTCCCGTAATACTCCGGTGCCGTCCTCAATGCAATAGGGAAAATCAGGTAAAATCCACAGCCCCGGCAATGCGCTCACCGGAAATCAGTTAGGGGAAATTACTTAATGAAAAGACCTTCGCGGAGCTGGTCGCGGCCGACGAAAGTTTTTGCGGAGCGGAAACGGCTGAAGAGGTTCAGGATTTCCCGGTTCTGGAAGATTCGCATGTGCGTGCCGGCGGGGCCGATGGGCACAATTTCGATTGTTTGATTGTCTACGATGCGATAGCGGTAGGCGCGCTCGGGCGTCTTGCTGTGGAAAAGCGCGAGAACTGCCCCTCCCGGATGAACGATTTCGTGAAGGCGGTTGGCGACTTGCGAAAGCAATCCCGCGTCGAGCCGGTCAAAAATATCCCAAACGAGCACAGCGTTGAATTCGTCATCCGGATATTGCAGCGAGTTCTGCAGGAAATGCTGCGCGATTTCCTCGGGAGAAAGCGGCTCATTGAAATCGCTGGGCGGCGCGTTGCGCTGCTTTTCTTCCACGGCGCCGCGGAACTCCTTCCATGACCGGAGCATGTCGTCAGTGGTGACGCGAAAACCGCGCTCGATGAAGAAATTAAGCGTGGCCTGCGAGACTTGACCCAAATCGAGAAGGCGGCCGTTTTCAGCGTCGCTGATGAGCCACAGGAAATCCTTCAGGCCATTCGAAAGGCGGAAACTGTCCGGTTTGTGGTTGGACTTCGTTACGGACGTTGGAGGCGCAACCGTGTGCGCAGTCCCGCGAATCTTGGACGCCACCGGCGCCGCCACGGCCCCCAAACGCGACTTTCCCCCCATCCAATTCATTTTTTAGCGCTCGCCTCGATAGGCACGGAGGTAGGCGTCGAATCAGTTGAAGATGAAGATGCGCCGGGCGAAGTAATTGCAGGCGCAGTACGCTTGATTTGGCGTTCGCGCGCGTCGGCGGCCGGCCCCATTTCCACGCGCCCTTTGAATTGCGCGCCATCGTCTAT
This sequence comes from Candidatus Acidiferrales bacterium, assembly GCA_035933995.1. GTDB lineage: Bacteria > Acidobacteriota > Terriglobia > Acidiferrales > UBA7541 > DAHUXN01. Next base: position 2,263 of record DASYYI010000050.1, read on the forward strand.
GGCAATGCGCGGCGATTCCAGATCGCCCTTCACGTGGCAGGAGTTTCCCAAAGTGATGCGCTCGCGTCCCCGGAGATTGCCCTGAACATTGCCTCGAATATAGATTTCGCGCGCCTCGATATCTGCTTTCACGTGGCCGCTCGGGCCGATGGTCAGCCGTGAATCGCCGAGCCGCACGCTGCCTTCCACATCTCCGTCGATAAAAAGGTCGGCCTTTCCTGTCAATTCGCCGCGTATGCGAATCCCTTGCGTCAAAATTGCCGCTTCCGGCGACGGCACAGGGGCAGGCGGCATGGCTGACGCGGGCTTTGATGGAGACGGCGATCCCGCCGATTTTTCCGCAGGCGCGAAGGACGGCGGCGCAAATGCCGACGGCGCTCCGGGCGTCGCGGATGAGGACGGTTTTCCTTCAGACTGTTTCCGCCACATGGAAACCTCCAGTGCGGTGAGATGTCTAGAAAGCCTGCGAACTGGGTACAGGCGATCTTTGCGGTTCAGGCACTATAGTACAGAGCTATGCCCCTGTAAACCAACGAGAGAAACAAAAGCGTTCACTTAACGACAACGGGTAGAATTGACGGAAACAACAACGCTCCCGGCGGACTTGCGTTCCGGTGATGCACTTCCCACGCTGACACCATCATTCCCACGGACTCGTGAAAGAAAATTTTCAGGCCGCCGCGAGTGCGCCACCAGGAATCAGGATCATAATTGACGTCGGGCGCGGACTCGACGAGCACTTTGATATCCGCCGGGAAGATATGCCTGCAGAGGTAGCGCGTGCGCCGCGTATGAAAGTTCGACGTAACAATCATTACGCGCTTCCAGCCGTGCTGCCGGACAAAACCGCGGATGTCGGTCAACTCGATCAGCGTGTCCACCGCGTCGTGCGGATAAGGAATAATGGCCTTTTCCGGAACGCCGCGCGCTTCCAGGTCCTTCTGCATCAACTCCGCAATGCTCGCGTAGGGTCGCAGCCGGCGGCCGCTCGCGACGATCTTCGGCGCCCATCCTGCATGGTAGAGCTCGGCGGCGCGCGAGGCGCGATCGGCCGTGAAATCGTCGTCGCTTAAAATCACAATCACGTCGGAAGCGGCCGGAGGCTGGGGCGTAATCCAGAAGTTGCCGGCAACCCGCAGCAACGGGACGCGTACTAGATAGATCAAGAAGCAAAAGAGCACAAGGATAAGGAGTACCAAGAGCTTCGCAATAATTCCGCCGCGTTGGGCTGGATCATGCGCGCGCAACGTCATCGGCCGGGATCGACCTGGCGGAGCAATTCAGCGGCTTGCTCGGGCAACAAAGCGTTGAAATATACTTCCTTGATTACGTAGGACTTTTCGCCGGTCGGCACCACCGGGAGAATCTCGATGTGCCAGTGATAATCTTCCGCGATGCTTTTCCAGTAGTCGCTCAACTCGCCTTTGGTTTGCAACGAATTTGGCGCGGTGTGGACGACCAAGTGATATCCGTGCGCGACCGAACGCAAGCGCCGGATCACGCGGGCCAGCAGTTCGCCGAGTGCGCGAAAATCCTCGGCGCCGGGGGCCTCAAAAAGATGGGCGTGCCGGCGAGGCATAATCCATGTTTCAAACGGCACGCGCGAAGCATACGGACAGAACGCCAGGTAATCGCCCTGCGAATCGACCACGCGTTTCTTCTGCTTCTCTTCCTGGCGGAGAATGTCGCAAAAAACGCAGCGGTCGCGCTCGTGAAACCAGTCGCGGGCCGCGCGCAATTCGTACAGCACGCGCCGCGGAACAAACGTGGTTGCGGCAATCTGCGAATGCGAGTGCGTCCATTCCTCGCCGGAATTCGCGCCGCGGTTTTTGAAGACCGCGACGTATTTGAATCGCGGATCGCCCTTCAAGTCGGCGATGCGGCGCGCGTAGGCTTCGAGGATCAGCGCGACATTTTCGGCGGGCTCGTCGGACATCCAGTGTCCGTGGTTCGGAGTATCCACCAGAATCTCATGCGCACCGACGCCGCTCATGCGGTCGTAAATTCCCTCCGCCGAGCGGCCTGGCTCGCCTTCAATGTGGTATAGAGGACGAAAATGGGGCAGAACGCGCACCTGCCACGGACCCTGCGCGGGCAATTGAAGGATGGTGCGCGTGTCGCCTTCATTGCCAGGGCACAGCGGACATGGATCCGCCGGCAATTCCGCGTGGCCCGAATGTCCGACCACGACCCAGCTTCGCGTGATCGGGTCTTTGCGCAGTTCCATGGTTTCGCTTCGTTATAAGAGGCCGAAGTTTTATACCGCAGCGCGAAGGCGGGAGCAAGCAGCGTTGGCGAGCGCGTTTCCTGCGAAAATTCAGCGGATGGATTTTGCCGACGCGGTGGTGGCGGGGGGAGGGGCCTTTTGTTTGTGAAGCAGTCGGATGATTGCGGCGGATGCCATGTAGCGCACCGAATCGACCGGCTTGATGAGTGGCGTGCCTTTTGCATCCATCAGCGGGGCCAGCCTTTTGATCAGCGCCGGATCGTCAAAGCCACCAAGCGCCCGTGCAGCCGCCGCGCGCACCGCGACATTTTTGTCCGCGAGGGCGTCTTCCAGAATTTTTTCCGTATCCGGAGTGGGATGCTGGCCCAGCAAAGTGGCCGAAAGAGCGCGGCTTGACGAGGAGCGGTCCTTCGCAAGCACTTCGGCGATCGTAATGCCTTCCGAAAAGGGGCCCAGCAAAGCGCCCGAGCCTTCATTTATGCCAATCAGCGCAAGCGCCTTCGGGTCGTGTAGAGTTTTTTTCGCGTCGTTGATGTTGCTGGACACGGGTCCATGCGCCGCGTGACGATTACCCAGAACAACAGCGTAAAAAATCTCCGCGCCGCTGCGATCTCCCATCTTCCACAGCGCCTCTGCCGCGGCGAAGCTGACCGTGGGGTCCGGGTCGTCGGTCGCTTTTTTCAAGGCTGGAATGGCCTCTTTCGCGTCCATGTTTCCCAACGCGGATGCCGCGATGCGGCGAACGTCGAGATTCTTGTCGACGAGGCCAGCTTCGATGAGTTTGATGGCGCCCGGGTCTCCCTGCATGGAAGACAGCGCGGCAATTGCGTCGGTGCGCTTGCGCAGGCTGTGGGACGCGGCGCCTTCGTGGAGAATTGACCATGCCTGTGCCGCGAGGTCCGCCGGGGTCAGATCTGGAGTCTTTTGCTTTTTCGTCTTCGCGGCGGCGATGGGAAGCGCAATGCCAAGCAAAATAGCGCACAGCGCAAAAATGGAAACGAGCGGGCGCGAAACATGACACCACTTTTCGCCAGTCGTGGAGAGTCGAGCGGTTCGGCATTGCACTGCTCGCACAGCGCCTTGCGTTAGTAATTCCGTCACCGCATCTCCTTCGCGTGTCGAACAAGACCTCATGCTATTCTGATGCGCGATGGGCGGCGATTGGAACAGCGCTGGACGGTCGCAAATGGCTGTTGATGAAGCCTACATGCGGATGGCGCTCGCGGAAGCGCGCGCGGCGGAGCGTGGCGGCGAAGTGCCAGTCGGTTGCGTGATTACTATTGGAGACCGCGTTTTGGCGCGCGCTGCGAATCGCACCATTGCGGATTGCGATCCCACGGCACATGCGGAAATGGTTGCGTTGCGCGCCGCCGCCGCGGCGACTGGGAATCATCGCCTGCTGGGGACGACTCTTTACGTGACAATCGAGCCGTGCGCGATGTGCTCTGGAGCGATTTTGCAGGCGCGCGTGGCGCGGCTCGTTTATGGCGCCGACGATCCCAAGGGAGGCGCGGTGCGCTCGTGCTTCGCCGTCTTCGACCATCCGCGAGTCAACCACCGCGTCGAAATCACGCCAGGCGTTTGCGCCGATGAAGCCGCCGCGCTGCTGCAAACATTCTTTGCCGCCCGGCGGTAGTGCGGGTCAATTCGATGCCGTAAAACCTTGGCGTTGCACCATTCTGCTAGTCGGACCTAATTTTGTTTGCTAGTATTCTTTCTTACAATTCATCGGAAGTCATTGAGGAACCCTTTGTTCAAGACGTTCGGGCGGTCGGTGACCGGCGCCATTTTGATTCTCTTAGCTGGCAGCATTCTTCCAGCAGTCGCAGCACCCCGCAACGCACAATCGCAGACATCCCCGTTTCGCTTAATACGATCGACATCCGGCAGCAAAGAAACTACGAAGGACGAACGATACGTTATTGAGGATCCGCGAACAGTCTTCTATGTGCCTGGGGACGACAAGGTCATTGTGGTTTTCGAATGGGAAGGTCCGTCGGGAATGCACCATTTTCAAGGGAGCTGGGTAGACCCGTCAGGAAAGGTAGTGTCGGTCGGCAACGTTGACATTCAATCTCCGGGTTCAGAATTCTCCTGCTCTTGGACTTTGAATATTCCGGAGGGTGTCAGACAGGGCCTGTGGGCACTCCAGGCACAAATTGACGGGCAGCCAGCCGGAGTGGCCACGTTTGAGATTGTAGCAAGCCCGAATGCACCCACGACCCCTGCGCCTGCCCCGACAGCTGCGGAAGTTTACAAACGCGCCGTGGATGCGAGTGTATTCATCGATAGCCTTGACGCCGACGGGAACGCGTTCAGACGGGGCTCAGGATTCTTCATTGACAAAGGTGTACTGGTTACCGCCTTTCAGGTGATCGATGGCGCTAGCTCGCTCCGGGTTGAATTTCCCGACGGGCAGAATACCGCCACGAACCAAGTACTTGCCTGGAACCGCCGACAGGACTGGGCGGTTCTCAAAGTGGATGCGCCGAAAACGCAGATGCTGGAACGGGCATCGCCGAAGTCATGGAAGGTCGGGGACGATGGCTATCTTCTCGGCTCTCCCAGTGAGAATAATCGAACCATTGAAAATGTTGGGATCACTGGCGTTCAAGAATCGCCCGATGCGGGCCAGCGCGTGAATACTTCCTGGTACGGCGGGGAAAGAACCATTGGTTCCCCATTGCTCGATGCTTACGGCCGAGTCATCGGAGTTCTCGGCGGAAACTTGATCCCTGGTATCGAGACACTCCGCAGAGAGGTGACCGGAAACTACTACTTTGTCGGACAAGGGCCAAGTAACGCCTTCGTTCCCCTCGTGGTTCCGATTTCGCTAGTCCCCCAGGACGGGGGTTCCAAACAACCGAGCACGCTCGACGAGTTGGCAGCAGAGGGTCAGTTTGTGAAGCCGCTTCCGCGCGATATTCAAGAGGTGAGTGGAACGCTCTGCAGAGCTTTTAAGAGATTGGGTGAGACAGCCATACTCCCCGTAGACCCGACCACGCAATTTTCGCGCGCGCGTGACACCCTAGCAGTAGTAATTACCTGGGCTCCGGATAAGAAGGCAAAAACGACATTGCAATTGCGCATTTTTGACTTGGACAATCACGTGGTCGAACAGACGCGGCCAGAAAAAATCGAACTGCGACCCCAGGTCACCGCTTACACAGGGGTTAAGGTGTCCATCGCTTCCCTGAAGGCTGGCACTTATCGCGCAGATTTGCTTCTAGGTGACGATCCGGAATGGCGCGCATTCTTCAAAGTTACGGAATAGAAACGCCCCGTTATCAATCGCCTTCTATCTACTTCTCCAATCAATAAAAAGCGTAAATCTCGAATGGAATTCAAAGAATGGCGGAGAGGGTGGGATTTGAACCCACGAGCCCGGTTTTGCCAGGCTACCCGCTTTCGAGGCGGGCTCTTTCAACCGCTCAGACACCTCTCCGCGTGAACAGCGTGTAGAAAGATTACCAGAGCGACGCAGAAGGG
>DASYYI010000018.1:0-4808 GCA_035933995.1 Candidatus Acidiferrales bacterium
GCAATCGATCTCAACGGCTTTTTCGGTTTGCACCCAAGCTTGCAGCCGCTCGAGCCTCTTTTTCATTCCGGACAGCTCGCTATCGTGCAGGCAGTCGGCTCGCCTGATCCCAGCCGTTCGCACTTCGACGCGCAGGATTTCATGGAATCGGGAACGCCCGGAGTTTCGAATACCGACGACGGCTGGCTGAACCGTTCCTTGCAGGAGATACCGAGCCCAAAAGCCTCTGCGTTTCGCGCCGTTGCGTTTGGCCCTTACTTGCCGCTGACGCTTCGCGGCAAAGCATCCTCCATCGCCATTCCGGACCTCAAGCAATTTCGCCTCTTCGGCAATCCGCAAGTCACCGAAGGCGATTTCGAATCCATGTACGCGAGCAGCGTCGACCAAGCCTTGCACGGCGTGGGCCAGGAAACATTCGAGGCCGTCGATTCGCTCAAAAAACTTGATCCCGATAATTATCAGCCAGCCAACGGCGCGCAGTATCCCAAGAGCCGCTTCGGCAAAAGCCTGCAAGAAATTGCGGAGTTGATCAAAGCTGACCTCGGCATGGAAGTCGCATTTCTCGACAGCGGCGGCTGGGACAATCACGTCAATGAAGGCGGAGTACAAGGCCAGCTCTCCAATTTGCTGCGCGATCTTGGCCAGGGACTTGCCGCGTTCCATCAGGACATGGGCGACCGCATGGACGATGTCGTTTTCGTCAGCATGTCCGAATTTGGACGCACGGCGCACGAAAACGGCAACCGCGGCACCGACCACGGCCACGCGAATTGCATGTTCGTGATGGGCGGTTCGGTGAAGGGCGGGCGCGTTTACACCAAATGGCCCGGCATGAGCAACGAACAGCTGTATCAGAATCGCGATTTGGCCGTGACCACCGATTTCCGCAGCGTCCTCGGCGAAATCATCTCGAAGCACCTCGGCAATCGCGACTTGAGCCCCGTCTTCCCGGGCTTCGACAACGACCCGCGCAAATTCCTGAACATTCTGAAGTCCTGACGGGTAGCGCAGAGTCTCGTTTACCTCGTGTTGCGTCCGTGCTTTTCTCGTGTAGGGCCCGACTATGGTCGGGCCGTCGGCGCGAAGCGCCGAGCAACCTCCATCCGTTGTCATTCCGAGGAGCCATGCGACGAGGAATCTGCTGTTCTCCGTGGGTTTGTGCAATCGACTCCGAGCGGTGTCGCAAAGAATCGGATGTGCTCGGTTTTTTCTCCTTGACAACTTAGGAGAGGCCGCCTTACCCTCCTAATCACATTAGGAGGGCATGTGACCACTCAAGCCCAAATCCTTCCCGGCACTCTCGATCTCCTCATCCTGAGAGCTGTCTCACTCGGTCCTCTTCACGGCTACGGCATTCTTCTGCGCATCGGACAAATCTCCGGCAATGCGCTGCTGATCGAGCAGGGCGCGCTCTATCCCGGCCTGTTTCGCTTGGTGCGTCAAGGACTGCTCAAGGCAAGCTGGGGCACGTCGGAGAACAATCGTCGCGCCAAGTTTTACGAACTCACCGCCGCGGGCCGCAAGCGTCTACGAGAGGAAACTGCCGGCTGGAACCGCCTTGCCGCAGCCATTGCTTCCGCCCTTGCCACACAACCGGAGGAAACATGAAACCCAGGCGTCTCCGCACACCCAAATTCTCAATGTCATTCCGAGCGGATGCGGCCAGCATTCAGCGAGGAATCTGCTTTTGGGGCGGGCATCTCGACCGCGACCGAGTTCGTATAGGAGAGCGAACATGAAGATTTTTTCCTCTCTGCGCTCATTTGCTTCGACGCTGTTCCGTCGTTCCCGCGTTGAACGCGACCTGGACGAAGAGCTTCGCTCCCACATCCAGAATCGCGCCGACGATCTGGAACATTCCGGCCTCTCTCGCGTCGACGCCGAGCGCCGCGCACGCATCGAATTCGGCGGCTACCAAAAGTACAAAGAAGAAATCCGCGAATCCCTCGGCGCGCACTTCATCGAAACTCTCCTGCAAGACATTCGTTTCGCCGCGCGCATGTTGCGCAAATCCCCCGGCTTCACCGCCGTCCCTGTCCTCACTCTCGCCCTCGGCATCGGCGCCAACACCGCCGTGTACAGCCTGGTGGACGAATTGTGGCTGCGGCCCCGGCCCGTTCCGCACCCGGAGCTCGTGGTGCGCATCTTCACCAGCAATCCGACGAGCGAAGGCGAAGTCGCCCGCGGCTACAGCTCTTATCCGGATTTTATTTCCATCAGCAGCGAGGCCGAAACGCTTTCCGGCGTAGCGTTTCTGCAGAGCCGCGGCGCTTTGCTCGATACGCCAACGGGCAGCAAGTTGGTCACCGCTGGCGTGGTTTCCGATAATTTCTTCGACGTGCTGGCGCCGAGGGCGGCTTACGGCCAAATGCTCACCGCCGCGCAGGCTGGCTCGCCGGACACTTTCGCGGTCATGCTCAGCTACCCGTTTTGGAGCCAGCAATTCAACGCCGACCGCAGCTTGTTGGGCAAAACCATCGTCCTCGACCGCCAGCCGGTGCGCGTGTGGGGAATTTTGCCGCGGGGCTTTCGCGGCGCGGATTCGCTGCCGCCGGACGTGTGTATTCCGCTGAGCACCTGGAGCCAGCTTACCGGCGAGCGGCCGGCAACGCTGATGCACAGAGGGCGCGACGACGATCTCTTCGGGCGGCTGCGGCCCAGCGCCAGTTTGAAGCAGGCAAACGCGGAACTCGCGGTAATCGCCGAGCGGTTGGGGCGCGAGCATCCCGAGACGAATGCCGGCCGCAAGATGATGCTTTTGCCCGAGAGCCAGGTGCAAGGCGAGGGCGTCCGGCAGCTATCGCTGGTTCTGCTGGCGCTTTCGGGGTTGCTGTTGCTGATTGCCTGCGCCAACGTGACCTCTCTGCTGATCGCGCGCGCCGAGCAGCGGCGGCACGAGCTGGCCGTTCGCGTCGCGCTCGGTGCGCCAAGGTCGCGCCTCGTCCGGCAACTTCTCACTGAAGCTTTGTTGCTGGGCGCCGCGGCGACCGTGGCGGCTCTGCTGCTGGGAGATTGGCTGATGGTTTCCTTGCCAAAAATTCTGCCGCAGGTGAGCTTCTCGGCTCCTATTGACGTCCACATGACGCCGCGAGTTCTGTGGTTCTCGCTGGCGGTGGGCATCGTTTCCGTGCTTGTGTTCGGCGGAATGCCGGCGTGGCATGGCTCGCAGAGTTCGCCGAACGATGCGGTAAAGGGGTACGGAAGGTCCGGTTCAGGGACGCGCGGGCGGACGCGCAAAGTCCTCGTCGTTGCGCAGATGGCTGTGTCGCTGGTTCTGGTGCTCGGCGCCACGCTGCTGCTTCGCTCGCTGTGGAATGCCGAGACGGCGAACCCGGGCTTCGATGCGCACCAAAACATGCTCGTTATGGAGATCGTGCCGGGTTTCAAAACTGGCGAACAGGGGCACACCTATGTTGACGAAGCGCGCCGCCGCATTGGCGCGATTCCTGGCGTGCTCGGCACCGCCGCGGGACTGCGGATTCCCTTTGGCCTGAGTGGAGGCGGCGCGACGCGTACCGTCTTTCTTCCGGGAGCAACCGGTGCCGCGGCGCGCGATGGCATCCCGGTGGGATACGATCCGGTGAGCGACAACTTTTTCGCCATGCTTGGCACGCGCATCCTGCGCGGGCGTCCCATTGACGCTCCGGACCTGCAGACGGCAGCGCACGTGATGGTGATTAATCAGGTGATGGCGCAGCGTTTCTGGCCGGGGCAGAATCCCATCGGGAAGCGCGTCCGGCTACAGAATGCCAACGGCGACCTCTACGAAGTGATTGGCGTGGCGGAGAACAGCAGGAACGAGGCGTTCATCGAAGATCCCGCGCCGTACCTCTACACGCCGATGCGGCCCAGCGATTACGGCGAGCTGGCCATGGTAGTGAAGACCGCCGGCGCACCTTCGACGGTTGCGGCGCAAGTCCGCCACACGCTGCTCGACCTGAATCACAGCGCGGAGACTGTTTACTTCACCAGCCTGCGCAAGCAAGTGCGCACGGCAATGGGCGACCAGCGCTCGGCTGCGGAATTGACCGCGTTCCTCGGCGGCCTGGGCCTGTTGCTGGCTGCCGTCGGCCTCTACGGGCTGACGTCTCTTCTCGCGGTACGCCGCACGCACGAGATTGGCGTGCGCATGGCGCTGGGCGCGCAACGGAGCGACATTCGCAGGATGGTCGTCGGGCAAGGGTTGAAGCTGGCGCTGATTGGCGTGGCCATCGGCGTCGGAGGGGCGCTCGTGCTCACCCGCTTCTTGCGAAGCATGCTGTTTGAAGTTCAGCCCATCGACCCACTTACGTTTTTCGTCGTCGCCGCGCTTCTTTCGCTCGTCGCGCTCGCCGCCTGCTACATTCCCGCGCGGCGGGCGATGCGCGTCGATCCCATGGTCGCATTGCGCTACGAATGACAATTTGCCTTCGTAGGATCGGTGGCATGGAGATAGTCAGCCAGCCAGCGCGATTTTCTTTGGTGAATCCATTAGGAAAAAAGTGTTGAAGCGCGACCGCGCGGGTTGGTGTTTTGTTCAAAAAAAAGACTGCCCGGTCTGTAAAGGCGTCGGAGCGGCCTCTACGCGAACCAGTGCACGCGGAAGTTTACTTCGGCTTGAGCGAGGCGTTGAGGGAGCCGGTGCGGTAGCCTTCGAGGTCGAGCGTGATGTAGATGAAGCCAAGCTGCTTCAACTCCGCCGCCATTCGCCGCATCGTCTCCGCCTCCAATGCGCGCGGCAATTCGTCCGGAGCAATCTCAACGCGCGCCAGTTCTCCGTGCGCGCGCAGACGAAATTGCCGGAAGCCGAGGCCGCGAATGAAATCCTC
>DASYYI010000061.1:0-3488 GCA_035933995.1 Candidatus Acidiferrales bacterium
GCGCTGTCGGGAGAAAACGCAATCGCCTCGGGCGCGCCCAGATTGAACGGAGGAACGTCGTAATCGGCGCCGGGAGTCAGGTCGCGCGGCGTTCCCTTCGTCACCGCCGTCACAAACAAATGGCTGCGCTTCCCGTCCGCCCAACCGGTCCAGTGGCGATAGAGCAGGCGCGTCGCGATATGCGCTTTCACCGGATTTTTCGCGGCAGCTTCATCGCGAGCCTTGTTGCAAGCGTCGTCGCGGCAATCCGGATAAACCCGCGAAACGAACGCCATCCATTTCCCGTCGGGCGACCAAATCTCGTTGTCGACGTCGGTCGAAAGAAAAGTGACGCGCGAAGCTTCGCCGCCGTATACCGGCATCACGTAAATCTGCGTCGCGCCGTCGCGGGACGACAGAAACGCAATTTGTTTTCCGTCGGGCGACCACCGTGGCCGCGAATCGCTTCCGCTGCGCGTCAGTTGCCGTTCCTCGCCCCCATTCGCCGGCACGATCCAGATGTTGCTCATCGAGTGGTTCGCCTGCATATCGGGTGTCGCAACCACATAAGCCACCCATTTCCCGTCGGGAGAAACTTGAGGATCACTCAGGCGATGCATGGCAATCATGTCGTCAAACTGGATCGCGCGTTTCTGTGCTTGCGCGGGAGCTGAGGTACAGAAAAGCAAGCAAAAAAACACGATCCAGATCAGGTGCTTCGCGAAACGCATGGAATGGCCTCCTCCGAATTATTCTTCGCTGTGCTCTTCGTCGCAAATAATGTCACCTTCCAGCCGCGATGCCAAGCGCAAGCGTGCGCGAATAAAGCCGCAGGCCATCGAATTAACGCGTTCCTGAAGTTGGTGTATGATTCGCTTTCGTTATAAGGAACTTCCTTGCAAAGCGCGCTCATTGTTGACCGTTTGCACTTCGCATTCACTGTAACGTTTCATTATATTTTCCCGCAAATCACGATGGGACTCGCTCTGCTCATCGTCGTCTTGAAAACCATGGCTCTGCGTTCTGGCAACGAGCATTACAACCGCGCCGCGCGTTTCTGGGCTAAGATTTTCGGCATCAACTTCGCGGTCGGCGTGGTCACCGGCATTCCCATGGAGTTTCAGTTCGGAACGAACTGGTCGACATTCTCGCAAGCCGCCGGCGGCGTAATTGGACAGACGCTTGCCATGGAAGGCGTGTTTTCTTTCTTCCTCGAATCGAGCTTCTTGGGGCTTTTCCTCTTTGGCGAAAAGCGCCTCGGGCGCATCGGTCATTGGTTTTCCGCGGTCATGGTCTTTGCGGGTTCGTGGCTTTCCGGATACTTCATCGTAGCGACGGATGCTTGGATGCAGCACCCGGTCGCATATTCTCTCAGCCCGAATGGCGCATTCGGATTGCAGAGTTTCTGGGGCTTGCTCCTGAATCCCTGGACGCTGTGGCAATACCCGCACACCATGATCGGCGCGTTGCAAACCGGCTGCTTCGTGATGGCGGCGATTGGCGCATTTTATATTCTCGCAGAGCGCCACGAAGATTACGGCCGGACGTTCTTGCGCCTCGGCGTGATTGTGGGCGTGATTGCCTCGATCCTGCAGCTTTACCCGACGGGCGACGCGCAAGGCGTCATGATTGCCCGCTATCAGCCGGCCACACTTGCGGCGATGGAGGGATTATTTCACAGCGAGAAAGGCGCGCCTCTCGCCATCCTGGGCCAGCCCGACGTCGCGAAAGAGCGCCTCGATAATCCCCTGATCATTCCGCGCGGGCTAAGCTTTTTGACCTATCGCGCCTGGACTGCGGAGGTCAAAGGCCTCGATCAATTTCCGCGAGATACGTGGCCCGATCAAATTGAGCTCGTTTATTTCAGTTATCACATCATGGTTGGACTCGGCACGATCTTCATCGCCATATTTGTGATTGCCGCTTTTTTGTTGTGGCGCGGCGCGCTTTATCGCAGCCGCGTAATGTTGTGGATAATCATGCTCGCCTTGCCATTTCCGTTTATCGCCAACACCGCGGGATGGATCACCGCCGAAGCGGGACGCCAACCTTGGTTGATTTACGGGATGCTGCGCACATCGGCAGGAGCATCGCCGCTCGTTTCGGCCGGCAACGCGTGGTTCACGCTCATCGGTTTCATGGGTTTGTATACTCTGTTGGGGATTTTATATTTGTTTTTGGTGTATCGCGAGATTGGGCGCGGCCCCGAATCCGAAACAGTCGCGTCCTCCGCTTTGGCGAGGTAAGAAAAATGGGCGCCATCTGGTTCTGCCTAACAGCGCTGATGCTGACGGTCTACGTCATCCTCGACGGATTCGATCTCGGCGCCGGAATCGTCCATCTGCTCATCGCGCGCAACCAGGAGGAGCGCCGGCTCATCTCCCGCAGCGTCGGCCCAGTGTGGGACGCCAACGAAGTCTGGTTGCTCGCCGCGGGCGGCACGCTTTATTTCGCGTTCCCGGCTCTCTACGCCGCCAGCTTCAGCGGATTTTATCTTCCATTGATGATCGTTCTGTGGCTCCTCATCCTGCGCGGTATTTCGCTGGAATTTCGCAGCCACGTCACCATTCCCATGTGGGAGTCTTTTTGGGACGCTATCTTCTCCCTCGCGAGTTTGCTCTTGGCCGTATTTTATGGCGCGGCGCTCGGAAACGTTGTCCGCGGCGTGCCGCTCAATGCGCACGGGCAATTTTTCGAGGCGCTCTGGACGAATTTTCGCCCCAATGGCGAAACCGGTATTCTCGATTGGTACACAATTCTCGCGGGCGTGACGGCTCTTGTGGCTCTCACTCTTCATGGTGCGCTGTGGGTCGCGCTAAAGACCGAGGGCGCTCTTCACGAACGCGCGCGCAGATTGGCCGCTGCGCTTTGGTGGGCCGTTGCGCTTTTTACGATTTTGATCACCTGGGCGAGCTTTTCATTGCAGCCGCATCTCTACGCGAGCTTTGCCGCGCGCCCGTGGGGATATATTTTTCCCGCAATCGCGGTCGCGGCCTTGGTTGCCGCGATTGTATTTCAGAAAAACGAAAGCCGTGCGTTTTATTCGTCCTGTATTTATCTTGTCGGAATGCTCGCGAGCGTCGCTTTTGGACTGTACCCGGACGTTCTCCCCGCCAGCACCAATCCTGCTCTGTCGCTGACCGTCGAAAACGCAAAAGCCGCGGATTACGGCCTGAAGATCGGCCTCGTCTGGTGGACGATCGGCATCATTCTCGCGACGATTTACTTTGTGATGGTCTACCGCCGGTTCGCGGGGAAAGTCAGCGCCTCATCGGACGAACACGGCTACTAGCGGCTCGCGGAAAATTATATCGAGTCAATCTTTGCGCATGCCCGTAATCAGAAAAGCCGCTCCAATTGTCAGAACCGGCACGCTGAACCACAGTGGAAAGTGAATCACCTTGCGCGTCTCGAACAGCACTTTCATCGCACCCACTTGCTGCGAATGCTGTTCCACGCGATAACTGAATTGCGGGTGTATCAGCGCCGCAACGCCAATCAGGATCAAC
>DASYYI010000080.1:0-4779 GCA_035933995.1 Candidatus Acidiferrales bacterium
CGGAATAGTTCGCAATAGAGTTTCTTAATTTCTTTACGGAGGATAGGAAAAAGCAATGGCGAGCAAAGTGGAATCGATACTGGACGAAATCAAAGGCCTGACGCTCCTCGAAGCGTCGGACTTGGTCAAGAAGATGGAAGAAACATTCGGCGTTTCGGCGGCTGCAGCGGCTCCCGTGATGATGGCGGGCGGCGGCGGGGCGGCGGGCGCGGCACCGGCGGAGGAGAAAACGGAATTCACCGTGGTTCTCACCGAAGTCGGCGCGAATAAAATCAACGTGATTAAGGCGGTTCGCGAAGTCACCAGCCTCGGCCTGAAGGAAGCGAAGGATTTGGTCGACGGCGCGCCCAAGACGGTGAAAGAGGGCATCAACAAGGACGAAGCCGCCACCATCAAGAAAAAGTTCGAAGACGCCGGAGCCAAGGTCGAAGTCAAGTAGTGCGGTCGGCGCGGAGAATTCGCCCGTCGAAAAAGGATTCCGTCAACGCGCGTGCTTCTTCGAGACGTTCGATCTCGTCACGCGTCCTGCCCGGACTCGAGGCTGTGGTGTCACTGCGGCTTTTGTCCGGTTTAGCCCCGGAAGGGATGAGGTAAACCATGCGGAACGGTAATCGTTCAACAAGGGAGCGGGAACGCCTGGACTTCGCGCGGATTCGCGCGGCGGTGCAGATTCCGAACCTGATTGACGTCCAGAAGAAATCCTACGAGCGCTTTTTGCAGATGGACAAGCTGCCGAGCGAGCGCGAGGACGGAGGCTTGCAGTCCGTGTTTACCTCCGTGTTTCCGATTCAGGATTTTCGCGGGCTCTCGCAGCTCGATTTCGTCGACTACGCCATCGGCGACTGGGAATGCAAGTGCGGGCACTTGCGCGGACTCCATCATTTGCGCGCCACGTGCCGCAATTGCGGCGCTTCGGTGGTCACCAATCCGTACAAAACGGGCGATGTGGTTTGCACGAAGTGCGGCGCGTTCAATCGCAACACGCCCACATTCTGCAACAAGTGCGGCGATCCGGTCACGCTGCAACTCAAGTACGACGTGAACGAATGCCAGGAGCGCGGCATGACGTATTCCGCGCCGCTCAAGGTCACCATCCGCCTTACGATTTACGACAAGGACCCGGAGACAGGCGCGAAGTCCATTCGCGACATCAAGGAGCAGGAAGTTTTCTACGGCGACATTCCGCTGATGACGGAGAACGGCACGTTCATAATCAACGGCACTGAGCGCGTCATTGTCAGCCAGTTGCATCGTTCCCCGGGCGTGTTTTACGAGTCCGCGAACAATCGCAGCTACTTCCTCGGCAAGATCATTCCCTATCGCGGCTCGTGGGTGGAATTCGAGTACGACACGAAAAATATTCTGTACGTGCGCATCGACCGCAAGCGCAAATTCCTGGGCTCGATTTTCCTGCGCGCCTTGGGCATGAAATCGAATGAAGACATCCTGCGCACGTTCTACCAGGTGGAGCGCATTTCGGTGCGCGACCGCGAGCTTTTCTGGAACGTCTCGGACGGCCTTGTCGACCGCAAGCTGTCGCGTGAAATCAAGCATCCGCACTCCAGCGACGTGCTCGTCGCCGCGCACAAGCGCATCACCGAAGCCATTCACAAGGAACTCGTGAAGGCCAAGGTCAATCAGGTGGAAGCGACGCCGGTGGATCTGGAGGGCGCGGTGACTGTCGGCGAACTCGTCAACCGACAGACGGGCGAAGTGCTGCTCGAAGCGAATAAGCCGCTTAATCCGGAAACGTGGGCCGCGCTGATCGAGGCGGGCATCACCGAAGTGGATGTTGCGTTCCCGGAACGCGACGACGCGGGCGTCATCATCAGCCGCACGCTGGAAAAAGATGCGGTGCGCAACACGCGCGAAGCGCTGATCGAGATTTACCGCAAGCTGCGTCCCGGCGATCCGCCGACGCTCGAAACAGCCACCGCGCTTTTCAACGGCATGTTTTTCGACGCGCGCAAGTACGATTTCAGCCGCGTCGGCCGCTTGAAATTCAATATCAAGATGGGTCTCGAGACACCGCTCGACAAGCGCACGCTCGATCCGGCCGACTTTGTCTCCGCGATCAAGTACCTGCTGAAGCTGCGGAAGAATATCGGCTCGGTGGACGACATCGATCACCTGGGCAATCGCCGCGTTCGCGCGGTGGGCGAGCTGCTCGAGAATCAGTTCCGCATTGGCCTGGTCCGCATGGAGCGCGCCATCAAGGAAAAGATGTCGGTATACCAGGAGATGTCGACGGCGATGCCGCACGACCTGGTGAACGCCAAGCCCGTGATGGCCGCGATTCGCGAGTTCTTCGGCAGTTCGCAGTTGAGCCAGTTCATGGATCAGACGAATCCGTTGAGCGAGATCACGCACAAGCGGCGCCTTTCGGCCCTTGGGCCGGGCGGGTTGTCGCGTGAGCGCGCGGGATTCGAAGTCCGCGACGTCCATCCCACGCACTACGGCCGCATCTGCCCAATTGAAACGCCCGAAGGCCCGAACATTGGATTGATCAGTTCGCTTTCCTGCTACGCGCGAATCAATGAGTTCGGCTTCATCGAATCGCCGTACCGCAAAGTGAGGAATGGACGCGTGATCGACTACGTCCAGATCGTCAACGCGGGCGGCAGCGAATTCAAGGCCGGCGAAATCGCCGAGCGGGAAAAAGTCGATTCAACGAACGAGGAACTCACCCGCGGCAAAGTGACGGCCGAGGCATATTGCTTCTATCTTTCCGCGTGGGAAGAGGACCGCTACGTGGTCGCGCAGGCGAACGCGTCGCTCGACGACCGCGGGAAAATCACCACGGAGCTCGTCAACTGCCGCCAGGCGGGCAACTTCGTGCTGAAGTCGCGCGAGGAAGTGGATTACATCGACGTTTCTCCAAAGCAGCTTGTCTCCGTCGCGGCCAGCTTGATTCCGTTCCTCGAGAACGACGACGCGAACCGCGCATTGATGGGCTCGAACATGCAGCGCCAGGCTGTTCCGCTCATTAAAGGAGAGGCACCGCTGGTCGGCACGGGCATGGAGCGCGTCACGGCGCACGATTCGGGCGCAGTGGTCAGTTGCAAACGCGACGGCATCGTGGATCAGGTCGACTCCGAGCGAATCATCGTGCGCGTGGAATCCGACCAGTCCGGCGTGCTCAGCCGCGAAGTCGGCTCGGACATTTATCTGCTCACCAAATTCAAGCGCTCGAACCAGAACACTTGCATCAGCCAGAAACCGCTGGTGCGCGCGGGCGACCGCGTACGTCAGGGACAAGTGCTGGCCGACGGCCCGTGCACGGATCGCGGCGAACTAGCGCTAGGCCGCAACGTGTTGGTCGCTTTCCTGCCGTGGCGCGGGTACAACTTTGAAGACGCCATTCTGGTGAGCGAGAAGCTGGTTCAGGACGATTACTACACCTCGATTCACATCGAGGAGTACGAAATCGAAGCGCGCGATACGAAGCTGGGCCCCGAGGAAATCACTCGCGATATTCCCAACATAAACGAGAGCTTCCTGCGCAACCTGGACGAAAGCGGCGTAATCCGCATTGGCGCCACGGTGAAGCCGGGCGACATCCTCGTCGGCAAAGTGACGCCCAAGGGCGAAACCACGCTGACGCCGGAAGAGAAATTGTTGCGCGCGATTTTCGGCGAAAAGGCCGGAGACGTTCGCGACGCTTCGCTCTATTGTCCGCCGGGAATCGAAGGTACCATCGTCGACGTGAAGATTTTCTGCCGCAAGGGCGCGGAGAAAGACGAACGCCACAAGGCCATCGAAGCCACGCAAGTCTTCAAGCTCGAAAAGAACCTCGCCGACGAAATCCGCATTCTCACCGACGAGCGCCTGAAGCGCTTGAGCACCCTGCTGGGCGGGCAAACTCTCGTTGCTGACTTGCACGATGAGCGCACCAACAAGCGTTTGCTCACCAAGGGCACGGATCTGACGCGCGAGATCCTTGAAAAAATCTCGACGCGCAATCTGAAACGCCTGCGCTTGTCGGATAAAGACCCGCTGCTCATCGAGAAAATCGACGAGATCGAGGAAATGACCTCGCGGCAAATCGATGTGCTCCGCAAAATCACCGAGGAGCGCAAGGAAAAGCTGAAGAAGGGCGACGAACTGCCGCCGGGCGTTATTAAGCTCGTCAAAGTCTATATCGCCATGAAGCGCAAACTTTCCGTCGGCGACAAAATGGCCGGACGTCACGGTAACAAGGGCGTCATCGCGCGCATTGTTCCCGCGGAAGACATGCCGTATCTGCCAGACGGCACGCCCGTGGAAATTGTGCTCAATCCGCTTGGCGTTCCGTCGCGCATGAACGTGGGCCAGATTCTCGAAACGCACCTCGGCTGGGCCGCCAAGGCGTTGGGCCTGCACTATGCAACTCCGGTGTTCGACGGCGCGACGGAGCGCGAAATCAAGCGCGCGCTGACCGACGCCGAGTTGCCGAAGGACGGCAAAACGGCCCTTTATGACGGCATGACCGGCCAGCCTTTCGAACAGCCCGTAACCGTCGGCTACATTTACATGCTCAAGCTGTCGCACCTGGTGGACGACAAGATTCACGCCCGCTCCATCGGGCCGTACTCGCTCATCACCCAGCAGCCGCTGGGCGGTAAGGCGCAGTTCGGCGGACAGCGCTTCGGCGAAATGGAAGTCTGGGCCCTGGAAGCCTATGGGGCCGCCTACATTCTGCAGGAATTACTTACGGCCAAGTCCGATGACGTATACGGCCGCGCCAAGATTTACGAGGCCATCGTCAAGGGTGAAGCCGCCATCGAGCCGGGTGTGCCC
>DASYYI010000099.1:0-7231 GCA_035933995.1 Candidatus Acidiferrales bacterium
GGAAGAGGATCGTTGCGGTTCAAATACAACTGCTGCACAATTCCAACCACGCTGCTCGTAAAAATGTAAAGCACTAACCCACTTGAATACATGAACAGGAAAATCCCAAAAGCCAGCGGCATCAGCATCATCATTTTCTGCTGCGCCGGATCGGTCACCGTCTGCGGAGTCATTTTCGTCATGTAATACATCGCCACGGTCATCAAGATCGGCAAAATGAAATACGGATCGCGCGCCGATAAATCATGGATCCATCCAATCCACGGCGCGTGCCGCAACTCGATCGAATATTGCAGCATGCGATACAGCGCGAACCAGATTGGCATTTGAATCAGCTGTGGCAGGCATCCTCCGACGGGATTTGCTCCTTCTTCCTTGTATATCGCGGACATTTCCTCCTGCATTCCTTTGCGCCGCGGGTCCCGCATCGAATATTTTTTATATTTTTCCTGAATCGCTTTGATACGAGGCATCGCCTTCTGCATTTTCTTCATGGAGTGCCAGCTTTTCACCTTCAGCGGGAAAAGCGCCATGTTGATCGCCAGCGTCAGCAGAATGATGTCCCAGCCGTAGTTCGGAACGTATTTGTAAATCCATTTCAGCAACCGCAGCAGCGGCTTCGCCACAAAGCTCATGTACCCAAACTGCACCAGCCCCGTCAGTGACGGCTGCAATTTCCCAAGCTCCGTCAAATCCTTCGGGCCGACGTACAGCCGCGTACTCCACGACCCTGGCGTTTGCGGGCCTGCGGCCATTTCCGCCACCGGCTGCTGCGTCGTCTTCCCCTCGTTCGTGACGCTTTGCTGTTGCGTCCAATCCCACAGCGTCATCCCCGGTTGATTTGGCAGAAACGCCGCCGTGAAAAAGGTATCTTCGATTCCGGCCGCCTCCATGAATCCATTCACTTGCGCTGGCTGGTCCTGATGATCCTTAATCCCGAGCTTTTTATAGTTGAAATATTCAATCTTGCCGTTTTCGCTGTAGAAAACTTCAACCAGCGACGCCGCGCTCGATACCGACTGATCGCCGAATCCGCCGCGCCACGCTACTCCGGCGGTCAGCGGCTTCCCGTCGAGCGTCGCCGACACACTCAATTCCACTTCGTACCCAATCCCAAATTCCAATCGTTTTGAAACTTGCAGGTGCCCGTTGCTCCACTCAAAATCCACTTCCGCGGGAGCTTGCAGCGTCGAACCAGAAGGGGTCATGGCGTACAGCGCGGAATTCGCCTCCGCATCCAACTTCGGATCTTCCAGACGGATGGAAAGCGGCCACGCCTTGAGTTCTTCCGCGGCCGCCGTATTCACCAGATCCAGTGGCTTCGGGGGATTTTCGTTGTCGTGATACTTCTTAAGCTCCCAGCTCCGCACCGCGCCGCCCCGATTCGACAACTCCACGCGATACAGCCCGCTCTCGACAACGATTGTTTCCTCGCTCTTTGCTTCTTTCACAGGAACGGTCGCCGCAGGAGTAACTTCACCCCCCGCGGTGCCGGCTCCCTGCACCCCAGGAGCCTGCATATTCCCCATTCCCGGTCCTAGCGTGGAGGGCTTTTGAACGCTCGCCGCAGGGGGATTTGTTTCAGGAGCTTTCGGAGGGACTGGGGGCTTATAGAATCTGGACCACAGCATTAACACCAGGACCATCAACAACAGTGCTAAGCCGGCGCGCTGCTCGTCGCTCAATTTCAATTCGCGACCTCCGCGCTGGCCCGCGCGTCCCGCTTATTCGGCAAGACTCCCGGAACCGGATCATATCCCCCGGACGAAAACGGCCGGCACCGCAAAAATCGCTTCAGCCCCAGCCACACCCCGCGCCGCGCGCCAAATCGCTCGATTGCTTCGTATGTGTATCGCGAACAGGAAGGATGAAACTTGCAGCTACCCCCGAAAAAGGGCCCGAGAAAGATCTGATAGCCGCGCACGCTTGCCAGCGCCAGCCCAGTGAGAAATCGACGCGCAGTCCGGCCCTCTATTTTTCTGCCCGCTTCTCCCGAGGCAGCAACGCAAGCAACTCCGTTTCGAGCTTCGAGAATTCCAGCGTCTCCACGGACCGGCTCGGATGTATCACCACGTCCCATCCCGGCAGAATCTCCTCGCGATGCAATCGCAAAATCTCCCGGATGCGCCTTCGCATTCGATTGCGCACCACGGCATTGCCCAGCGCCTTCTTTACGCTCATCCCGAAGCGGTCGCGCTCGAGCCCGTTCGCCCGCAGAAAAACCAGAAACGTCGCGCTCGACCGCCGCCGTCCTTCGCGGTACACCGCTTCGAATTCCGACCGCCGCAAAAGCCGCCATTCACGCGGCAAATTCTTTTTCGCGCAAACCTTCGCGCCGGCGTCAGCAGCCTGTTCACGGCGACTCTTGGCGAGTGGCGGGCCGTCAGACCCGCGTGATGCTGTGGCGTCCCTTTTTGCGGCGTCGTGCAAGGACTTTCTTTCCACCTTTGGTCTTCATTCGCGCGCGGAACCCATGCTTCTTGTGCCGCCGCCGGACATGCGGTTGAAACGTACGCTTTACCAAAGAATCTTCTCCTTAAATGCCTTAAATGGTTGTTGCACCGTAATTCGCAAGCCCGCAATTCGCAAAAACGCCCGCCTGCGAACTGGCAAATCGCGCCCGTGAAGACCTGTTAGCTCTCGCATCGTTAAACGAAACAGCTAGTGTATTCGACCCTCCACAACCGGTCAAGGAATGCCGCTCAAGTTGCTTCTCTCAGCTCCGTTTGCTTAAGCCGCGCCATGCGCTTTGGGCCGACTGCGCCTGTGACCAACTCGGCGGGTACCGTTGACGCGCGCTCTACGCCATCGTAACGTGCCCAGTCGTTGCGCTCGCCATGACTCTCTGCGGAGCGCCTAACGAAATATGACTTCACGCCAACAACGCCGCCTAATCTCCTTGGCGCTACTCGCCGTGGTGATCGGCTTCCTTCTTTATCGCCAGTATCAGCAAAGCCAGCGTCCGGTTTTCGGCCCGCAAATCCACAACAACATCACCTGCGGCGTTCACTGCGGCACTGAGCGCTGGCTCGTCAAGACTCTTTCCGACGCGGACGTCGCCAGCATCAACTTCTCTCCACGCCCCACCACGGTCACCTGGCTCACTTCCCAACCGGCCCCGTCGCCGCTTCCGCCGGACTCCCGCCTCGCGCCTCTCGAACTCCAAGCCTTCACCGTCCGCGCGCAGCTCATCGCCACCAAGGAGGAAAGCGATCGCGACTTCCATCTCATCCTCGCCGATCCTGCGAATCCTTCTACCACCATGCTCGCGGAAATTCCCTCCTCGGAATGTTCCGGCGCGTGCTCCTCGCAATACGCCTCTTCGTTTGAGTCCGCGCGCACCACACTCGAGTCCCGCTTCGGCATGCCTCCCACCACTGCCTTCCAGGACGTTCCCGGCGTCGTCATCGTCGACGTCACCGGTATTGCCTTCTTCGATTTCTTCCACAGCCAGCGCGGCGTCGCTCCCAACGCCATCGAACTCCATCCTGTGCTAAGTATCCACTTCGAATAGCATCTCTTGTGCGTCGCGCGCTCTTCTGCGAATCGGTTGAATTCTGAGGCGATTCCTCCCAGACATTCCAAAACTTTTGCAGTACGATGATGGCCATTGACGTCAGCATTCGTTCCATGAATTATTTCTTGCGTGGACGCGCAGCGCGGAGGGAGCTTTCATGTCACTGCAATACACCATCACGGTGAGTAAGGACCACGCGCAAGTAACCGCCAACTGGGATATCAAAGTGGACATGTCGGACACCGAATTGATCTCGAATTTTACGCTGACCGTCGAGGGCACTGCCCTGAACACCCAATGTTCCGGCGGCAACAAAGCGTGCAACGGTGCGGCCTATGCGACCCTGTCCAATCCCACGGCGAATTGCCCGGTGACTTTCGTCATCACGACCAACAAGCCAGATGTAAGAAATGGCAGCGACATCCTTCGCGGACAAAAGACCTACGACGACGTCAATTTCTCCGGCTAATCTCCCCTCCTCGTCCAATAATCGCGCTGCTTCCGCATCACGTGCCGCAGTGCCATAGCCAGAGCCAGACACACAAGCCTTTGGAGGCGAGCCCTATTGCGGATCGCACCCTTCATAGTATACAGTTAAGAATACCTATGGCGAATATAAGGCGAATAGTGAATCGCTCAAATTCACCCTCATTGGCAGTGGGCCGCGCGAGGTTTTGCTGGGCTTTCCCCCTAAGAACGTAATCTAGGGAAAACTGTGTGACGGGAGGAATATAGTATAGAGATCATCCGAGACTTCGAGTGACAATTCCGAGACCATTGCGTATTTTTCATATTACAGCCATTTGCAATCTGGCGAGTATCGCAAAATCCAAGAAACTATATGCGAACGCACGACTGCACAAGAAAAAAATCGAGCATGGAAACATCGCCTACCAAGGAGCGCAGGGCAAACGTGCTGCAAAAATGGTTGCCAGGCCACCAGGTGGCGTGATTCATGATTATGTTCCTTTTTACTTCGCACCTCGGTCACCGATGCTCTTCACAATAAATAACGGGAACGTCCCTGGCTGCCCTTATCGGCAGGAGGACATCGTTCACCTCGTGACAACCGTTGAGGCTGTCACAGCGAACGAATTGCCATATGTTTTTTACGATTACAATGCAACCTTGGACATCGCAACCTGCTATAACCACGTGAAAGATCTAGACAAGATTGACTGGAATTTGTTTCACGAGGCTCCGCGCCTAGACGGTTACTGCCAGTATTGGCACAACAACATGGATAATCCGAAGCATGTTCGCCGCAAGGAGACTCGGCTGGCAGAGTTCTTGGTATATCAGAGTGTTCCACTGAAACTCATAACTATGGTGGGCACCTATAACGACGCAAGGACGGCTGAGGTGGCCCGGGTTCTTGACGAAGCCGGTGTCGAGTTACAAGTCGAAACGAAGCCAGCGTGGTATTTCTAGGAAACTCTATATGACTGTGGTCCTTAAGAGCGGCGATCTGTTGAAAGAACAATCCGAGGCGATTGTAAATACAGTGAACTGCGTCGGCGTAATGGGCAAAGGTATTGCCTTGCAGTTCAAACAGAAATGGCCCCAGAACTTTAAAACTTACGCGGCTGCGTGCGAACGTAAAGAGGTCAGACCAGGAAAGATGTTCATTTACGACCTTGGTGAGTGGGCCAAACCTCGATTCATTATTAACTTCCCCACGAAAATGCATTGGCGCGGAGACTCCAAGATTGAATACATAGAAAGCGGGCTTCGTGATCTTGTTTCGCAAGTGGAGCGCCTCGGTATTAAGAGCATCTCGTTACCTCCGCTTGGCTGCGGGAATGGCGCGCTCGATTGGCACGTAGTAAAGCATTTAGTCTTTGATGCGTTCAAAGGACATCCGCAAATTCAGGTAGATTTGTTCGAACCGAAGGGCGCACCGCCGCCACAAGAGATGGTGAATCGAACTGAAAAACCAAGAATGACCTCGGTTCGAGCAGCAATTGTTAAGGTGATTTCAATTTATCTCGAAATGGAATATACGCTAAGCAAGATCGAGGTTCAAAAGCTGGCCTATTTTCTCGAAGAAACTGGACAGCCTCTGAAACTCGACTTCGTTAAACATAATTACGGTCCCTATTCCGGCAAGCTGAGGCACGTCCTCAAGGCTATGGACGGACACTACATTTCGGGAGTCGGAGATTTCTCCGGCGATTCGGAGATAGCAGTCGTACCTGGAGCATTGGCGGATGCTGACAAGTTCATTCAAACAAGCGACGACGATGATTTAAGTGAGCATGTCAAGCGCGTAGCTCGTTTGATCGAGGGCTTTGAAACACCCTATGGCATGGAGTTACTAGCAACCGTTCATTGGGTTCGGACTCGTGAACCCAGTGTTCGGACAGTTGACGATGCAATCGAAGCTGTTCACAACTGGAATGCAAGGAAACGTGCAATTCTCAGCAAAGAGCATATCAAGCTGGCATGGCGAAGATTGAACGACGAAGGCTGGTTTCATCCACTCCGTCCGACCAGCAAGGATCGACTGTCTTTTCAGTAGCGTCATTGCGTTCAGACCACTGGCTTGACTTCGCGCTTCGCCTACTCGAATTCGCGCCTCCGCGGGTAATCGACGATGATCGCTCGTCCATCGGTAAGGGCCTTCACCGAATGGCGGACATTGCTCGGCACAATCCCCACCACGCCCGGTCGCGCGATCTGCGTCACGCCGTCGATGGTCAGTTCGAGTTCCCCCTCGATCACCTCGTACACTTCTTCTTGAGGATGAAAGTGTTCGTGAATCGTTGAGCCACGCACGAAATCATAGTGCGCGAACGTCATGCTCGCCGAATGAAAATACCGTCCGTGCCAGCCTGGCAGGCGTTCAATCACTCCAAGTTTGCTTGTATCGACAAAGGGCATGGCACCCTCCCGATTTGCGAATTCTAGCGCCAAAGCCGAATCTTACAGCTACGCCATCCTGAAAATTTCCCGACTTCGTGCTAGGCTAATTTGTGACCAAAATAACCATGACCGCAAGCCGCTCTACCGGCCCAGTTCTTCATCGCAACGGCCTGAGTCACAGGTACGCGCAGGAGGGCGGCGCGACCGCGATTTTCGCGACCGATTTAGATACTCCCGAGCGATTCCACCAGCCAATAGCCGCTTGCCACTTGACACTGATTTCGGCCATTTCTAATCGGTACAACAAATTATTAGAATTCCCCGTAACTGACACAAAACAAACAACTGCACCTCATTCTAATCGGTACAAAACACCCCTTTTTCCCATTCCTTTCGCTGAGCCCGAGTGCGGACCATTTGCCTTTATAGGGCCCGAGTTGTTCAGAGCGCGGGCGAAGGAACTGTTGGAGAACGACCAGCGTTATCGGGCCGAAGCCGTGCGCAGCACGCCTCTTGCTGTGCTCAACATCGCTGCGGCAAGGACGCGTGAAACCTTGATCGCAAATGAAATGCACAGTGCTCAAGTCGCAACCAATTCAAAACGCGCTACTTACGATTTCTTGGTGGCAAATGAGTTTCAGTTTGCAAAAATAGGTCTCGCCTAAGCCATGTTTGAAAACCTCACCGACAAACTTCAGCGCGCTTTCAAGAATCTGCGCGGCCAGGGCAAGCTCACCGAGGAGCATCTCGACGCCGGCCTCGCGCAAATCCGCGAAGCGCTTCTCGACGCCGACGTCAACCTGGGTGTCGTCGACGAAATCATCGCGCACATCCGCGAAAAGGCCCTCG
>DASYYI010000205.1:0-1689 GCA_035933995.1 Candidatus Acidiferrales bacterium
TTAGCCCGGAAATCTCACCAGGAGTTGGCAAAAGGCCGTTCTCCGTGGCATAACTGAGTTTCCACACAACAGTTAGCGCCAAAGAAAGAACGGCCTTCGCTATGACAGAGTGTAACCAATCGAGTTTCGGATTTGAAGCAAGCGGGAGGCGGGAGATTGTGGCCCGCTTCGATGGCGGCACGATCAGTTCCGATGGAGGAGCGTTTCTGCTGCGCCAGACCGACCGGCGTTTGAATCTGCTGCCGCGGCTGGCGGAATGTTTTCTGGACGGCCGGAATCAGAAGCTGGTCGATCACAAAATCGAAGAGATGCTGGCGCAGCGGATCTACGGGCTGGCGCTGGGTTACGAAGACATCAACGACCATGAGCAACTGCGGCACGATCCGGTTTTCGGCATTCTGGCGGGGCGGGCTGAACTGGATCAACCGCTGGCCGGCAAGAGCACGCTGAACCGGATGGAACTGGGGACAGGAATCAACAACCGGTACAAGAAGATCACGTTCTGGAAGGAAGCGCTGGATGAACTGCTGGTGACGCTGTTCATCGAAGCCCAGCAGAGCGCGCCGGAAGAGATCGTCCTGGATGTGGACACCACGGACCTGCCGCTGCATGGCAAGCAGGAAGGACGCTTCTTCCACGGTTACTATGACAGCTATTGCTACCTGCCGCTGTACGTCTTCTGCGGCGATCACATTCTGTGTGCACGTTTGCGGGAAGCCAATCACGACGCGGCTTTCGGCTGCCTGGCGGAGATCCGGCGCATCGTGGGGCAGATTCGTGAGGCATGGCCGGAAGTGAAAATCGTGCTGCGGGGCGATTCCGGATTCTGCCGCAATGAGTTGATGAGCTGGTGCGAAGGCAACGGCGTGGACTTTGTTTTCGGACTGGCACGGAATCAGAGACTGCGGAAGATTATCGGTCAGCAGATGCACGAAGCCACGCAGCAATGGAACCGGACAGGCAAGCCGGCGCGGGTCTTCACTGAGTTCGATTACCGGACAAGGAAGAAGAAGAATGGCGGCTGGGACCGCGAGCGGCGAGTCGTAGCCAAGGCAGAACACATCGACGGGAAAGAGAATCCGCGCTTTGTGGTGACGTCGCTCGCGGGCAGTGACTGGGAAGCCCGGAAGCTGTACGAAGAGCTCTATTGCGCGCGCGGTGAGATGGAGAACCGCATCAAAGAGCAGTTCAGTCTGTTCGCAGACCGCGTGAGCACGGAAACGATGCGCGCCAATCAGATGCGGCTCTATCTGTCAGCGATGGCCTACGTACTGGTGAGCGGTCTGCGCCGCCTGGGTCTGAAAGCGACGGCTCTGGCCGAAGCGCAGGTATCGACGATCCGCACGAAGCTGCTCAAGATCGGGGCGCAGATTCGTGTGACGGTGCGGAAAGTCTGGGTATCGATGGCGTCCAGCTATCCCTGGCAGGGCCTGTATGAGCAGGTCTGGACCAACCTGCAACTCCATCCGAAAATCACGTAAAGGGCCACTTCAACAAAACAACCGGGATCGAAAATGAGCGTTTTTTGAGCGCACTGGTCGAATCGCGTCCGAATCGTGCTTTGACGGCTGTCGGGCCACGGACAGCAGAATCTCCCCTGTCCCCGCAGCGGCTTTTCAAGCTCCGTTTTCACTCTTCGTCGGCCCATCTGGTCCAAATGTGCCGGCCGCTCTGTCCTGATTCAAAAAC
>DASYYI010000137.1:0-10164 GCA_035933995.1 Candidatus Acidiferrales bacterium
TAGCCTTTCCGCCAATGCTCGCGAAGCACGTGATAACCAATCTCGATCTCCGCTTCTCCGTCGACCTCTTGTCGCGAATGTCCGCAATCGCCGATCACCGTGTTCGTTTGCTTCAGCACCATCGCGTACAAGCCATATCCATTCTCGTCGTAACTTTTCATGCACCACTCGATCCACTTCTTCACGTCATCGCGTTGAAACGCGCTCGGGTAATATTTCATTGTCTCATGGTCCCCGAAAACCGCCATCAGCGCGTCACAATCATCGGTCGTCATATGCCGCAGCCTCAGCCGCTCAGTTTCGAACACAATCATCGAACGATGCGAACTCCTGCCTTCTGGATAACTTGAGTCTTGTCAAAGGTCAACGGTCGTGCCCAACGAATGCCTCGCTCACATCGCTCCGAAACGCAAATCTCGCAGTGCCTGCCTCACCAAATTTTCTTTTGCGGCTCCAGCAAGCAGATCCCGATCTGGCAGGCCTCGGGCGCGCCAACTTGCCCCATCCACACGACGCGAAACTTGGCCTTCTTCCAGCGGCGCTTGACGACGATCACCTCGCCGGGTCCGCGCAGACAACACGGACCCTCGACGCGTGCGCCGCTGCGGCTGATGTTGATCGTCTGCACGCGTTCCTTGAACGGATTGCCGTTGGTGTCTATCCCTTCGACGGAGATGCGAATCTTCTTCGCGACGCGAGGCTCTTTCGCCTTCTTCGCATAAGATTTGCCTGTGGAAGGGTTGTTCACGGCTGCCTGGGCCATGGATGCACCTCTGAGGACCGGAAGTTATGAAAAGTAGATAAGTACATGATGAAACGCCCCGAGTTGGGCGTCAAACATTAAGGCGAAATGCCGTTGCGCATCGGTTATCCGCTGAAAACGCGAATCCCGGCGCTTTCACCAGCTTTGTCTCGTCGTTTCGTTTGCCCGTGTAGCGGCCGGTCCGTCAGTTTTGCGGACCGGGCAGCTTGCCCTCGGCCTAGCCTGACGGAGGAAGGGTCCGCTTCTGGCGACCGGCGCGAGGCCTGCCGCCGCTGGTAGAGACCTGCTTTTGCGGGTGCCCCATCCTTAGCGACTTTTGCGAAGGGTGGCGTATTTCAGGTTTCACTTTTTCGGAGCTTCGTTTTTCGACTCTCGCCTATCAACTCTCAACTATTCGTATCGCAGCGCAATCATTGGATCGACGCGTGTCGCCCGCTTCCGGCGAGCGAACGGTGGTCAGGCCTGCACGCCGCAGGCAGGGACCTGCCCTTGCGGGCGCCCCATCCTTAGCGACTTTTGCGAAGGGTGGGGTATTTCAGGTTTCGTTTTTTCGAGGTTTCGTTTTTCGACTCTCGACTATCAACTCTCAACTATTCATACCGCAGCGCAATCATGGGGTCGACGCGTGTCGCCCGCCGCGCCGGAACGTAACAAGCCGCCAGCGCCACCAACGCCAGCAAAATCGCCACGGAGATCATCGTCACCGGGTCGTTCGCGTGCACATCGTACAACATGCTCGCCATGTACCGCGTCACTCCCATCGCCGCGCCCGCGCCTACCCCTGCGCCCACCGCCGCAAGAATAATTCCCTGCCCCACCACCAGCCGCAACACATCGCCTGCTTGCGCTCCCAACGCAATGCGAATTCCAATTTCCCGCGTCCGTCGCGCAACTTCATACGAGAGCAATCCATACAGCCCGATGCACGCCAGCACCAGCGCCAGCAAACCAAAAAAGCCAGACACTCGCGCAACCAGCCGCTCCTGGAACAGCAGCCGGTCAATCTGCTCCGATTCTGTCGTTACGTTGAACAGCGGCAAATTGCTATTGATTCGCGCGACCGCGTTGCGTATCGCGGGCAGCAAAGCCTGCGGATTCGCCGCCGTGCGCACCTCGAATGACGCTCCTCCGCCCCTCTGCGGTCCATACATCGTCGGGTGGATGTCGCGCCGCAGATTGTTATATTTGGCGTCGCGCACCACGCCGATGATTTCATAGCCCGGCCTCGCCGGCCCGTTCGCGTCCGCGCCTGACTGGCCGAATTGTTTTCCGAGCGGATTTTCCTTTCCAAGGTACTTCTCAACGAACGTCTGATTCACAATCACCGGAGTCGGCGCCGCCGTTGGTGCCGCTCCCGAGTTTGCGCCCGCAAGGTCAAAATCGGACGCGGTAAAGTTACGCCCCGCGACAAACGGAATGTTCATCGTCGCAAAAAAGTCCGCGCCAACGCTGAGAAAGTCAGCATCGGATTCCTGATCCTGCGGCGTTCCCGGCCAGTGGAAGCCGGTGATCATCAATCCGCCGCTCAACAGCGGCATCTGTGAGTAACTCACCGCCCTCACGCCAGGCGTTCCCGCCAAACGGCCCCGCAAATCGCGATAGAAACTGTCCACCTGCGCGTCCTTGTAACCCGCAAGCGTCGGGTCGATGCTGAAGATCACGATGTTGTGCGCATCGAATCCCAAGTCAACGTTTCGCAAATTGTCGAGCGTCCGCACCAGCAATCCCGCGCCAACCAGCACAACAATTGCCAGCGCCACTTGCGCAACCACCAGCGCATTGCCAACGCTGAACCACTTTCCAGTCCTTCCGCCGCTCGCCGAACTTCCTTCGCCATCCTTGAGTGTCGGCGTTAAATCAATCCTCGCGCTCCGAAACGCCGGCGCGAGTCCAAAAATAATCCCCGTCACCAGCGAAACAGCCACCGTGAATCCAAGCACGCGCATGTCGATGCCCGTCGCAAATCCTAGTGGCCGCGTCTGATTGCTCGACACGAACGAAATAATCGCGTGCGCCCCCCAATACGCGAAAAAAATCCCCAGCGCGCCTCCCAGCACCGACAGCATCACGCTCTCCGTCAGCAATTGCCGCACGATTCGCGCCCGCCCCGCTCCCAGCGCCAGCCTCACGGCGATTTCTTTTTGTCGCGCCGCCGCCCGCGCCAGCATCAGCCCCGCCACATTCGCGCACGCAATCAGCAAAATAATTCCCACCGCAAGCATCAACACGTAGAGCGGATCGGAATACCGCGTCCGTGATCCCGTCAACCCGCTTTGCGCCGGCACCAGAGTAATTCCCGGATTGTCCGCCGCTATGGACAACGTCTTCGGCCCATTTCCCCTTTCGCCTACCCGCGCGCTGCCGGCGGGAGCTGCTCCTTGCTGTGTTGGCATCGTGGGTCGCTTTTCGCCCGCGGACAGCGGCATGCGTCCGCCGGGTCCCGGCCCGGACGATGGCCCGGACGACGACCCGTGAAACTCAATCGGCCCCTTCCCCGGTACCGCGCCGAAGGGTACACCGCTCGGCGGTGCCCCATGAAACTCAATCGGCCCCTTTCCCTGCGCCATTTGCGGCGGACCCGCCATGCCGACTGGCGCATTACCGCCGCCCGACGCCGGTCCCGGCCC
The DNA here is from genome assembly GCA_035933995.1 of Candidatus Acidiferrales bacterium. Lineage (GTDB taxonomy): Bacteria > Acidobacteriota > Terriglobia > Acidiferrales > UBA7541 > DAHUXN01. The sequence continues at coordinate 3,391 of DASYYI010000137.1, forward strand.
AGGTCCTCCGCCCATAACGATTTGCCGGCGTACCATCCCTCCGCCCGCTGGTCCTCCCGGTCGCGGGCCAGGCCCTCCTCCCATTTCGCCGCCATGAAACATCGGCACGGTTCCATGAAGCATCTCGTTGCGGAAAACGCCGCTGACCATCGCTTGCGTTTGCGCAACGGGCGTATTCGGTTTGAGGCGCCCGACAATCGTCAACCACCACGAAGCAACATCGTCTTGACGCTTGGCCATCCCCAGTCGGTCTCGGATTTGCGCCCGTGGATCGATCTTCTCCTCGTTCGAAAGCGGCAGCCAAACATCGTAATCGCTGCCGGGCGTGATTCCCGTGAATCGCGCTTCGGCCACGCCAACGATTGTGAATGGAACGTTGTTCAGTTCAATCGTGCGGCCAACGGCATCGCGAGATCCGCCAAACGCGCTCTGCCAGTAGCCGTAATTCAACACCACCACCGGCGCAGCCGACAGCGAATCGTCGCTCGCTTCAAACACGCGACCCGCTGCCGCCTTCACGCCCATGGTGCGGAAAAAATCTCCGGAGACAAGTTGGCCATTGATGACCGTCGCCGCTCCATTGCCCGTCAAATCCAACCGCCCGGAATTCGCGAACGCCGCGACTCCCGAAAACGCATTCGTCTCCGCAATCCGCCGGAAGAGCGGCTCCGAAAACGAGCAGCCCGACGGATTTTGCGCAGCATTTCGTCCGAGTCCGAGATTGTCGCCGCAGTCGCCCGAGGACATGTACTCGTGCGTGTCGGGCTCGTGACGTGCCGTCCACTTCAGCACCATCAATTGCGACGGATTCTCCACTGGCAGCGACCGCAGCATCACTGCGTCAATCAAGCTGAAAATCGCCGTGTTCGCGCCAATTCCCAGCGCCAGCGTCAGCACCGCCACCGCCGCAAATCCCGGCGACTTCGCCAGCATCCGCACCCCGTACCGAATGTCCTGCAGCAGCTTATTCATGGTGGGTCCTCCGACAGCCGTATCTCTGCTACGTATTCAGACGCAACACACCAACTTTGGAAAGCAGTTCCTTAGCCACTAGTGTCGCGTTACCAAAGAATGTGACCCAGGGCTGTGTCCGGGCACGGTTTTAACCCTGCCACACGAGCCTCAAAAGAAAAAGGGCTTCAGCCCCTGAGGTACAGCTTTCACGCACGAAGCTCATGCGCTTCGAATTTCGGAAACACAACACTAGTCCCACTAGCCACTGCCTTTTGCATCTTGGTTTTGCCTTTAGCGTTTCGCTTTTGCGGGTGCCCCATCCTGCCTGCACTGAACGCCTTCAGTGAAGTGAGCGCTGTTTGCGAAGGGTGGGGTTTTTGTGCTCCTTAACTCGCGATCATTTCAAGCCTCGATTTCTGCTTTCGGCCTTTTTGTCTTTCACTCTTAACTGTCCACTATCAACTTGCTCCTCACTCGTATCTCAGCGCCACCATCGGATCCACTCTCATCGCCCGCCGCGCAGGAATGTAACATGCGACAACCGCGACGCCGCAAAGCAGCACGGCGACGCCCGCGAACGTCAGCGGATCCGTCGCGCTCACACCGAAAAGCATCCGTGACATCAGTCGCGTCAGCGCCAACGCCGCCACAAGGCCGATCCCTACCCCCATCAGCGCCATACGAACACCTTGTCCGAGGATCAGTCGCAGCACGTCATTGCGCTGCGCTCCCAGCGCCACGCGAACTCCAATTTCGTGCGTGCGCTGCCCCACCACATACGAAATCACGCCATAGATTCCCACGCACGAAAGCACCATCGCCAGCGCCGCGAAAATCCCAAGAAGAATCATCGAAAGCCTGCGCGCGGCAAAAGAATTGGAGAGAACTTCATTTAGCGTTTCGACGCCGTAAATGATTTCGCGCGGATCGAGCTCCCGCACCGCGCGCCGAACTGGGCCCATGATCGCAGTGGGATCCCCTCGCGTGCGCACCACCACCGCCACGGCGTCCGCGGCGAGTGGCATCAACTTTTCGGGAAGTTGCATGAACGGATATTCGAACTGGGCTTCCACCGCCGCCTTTGCATCGCCGCCGGGCCCCCACTGCTTCACATGGCCGATCACGCCGACGACTTGGGCTTCCACGCCGAACAGCGCGATGTGGACGCGCTTGCCAATCGGATTTTCATGCGGGAAATATGTGCGCGCGAAATAATCGTCGATGACGATCACCACCGGCGCGTGCTCGTTGTCTTCCGCGGTGATAAAGCGCCCGCGCTCTAGCGTCACGCCCATGGCCTTTTGGAATCCGCCTTCGACGAGATAGCACAAGCCCTGCGGCATGTCATTGATGGTGGCGGGCTTTGGCTGCCCTTCGATCCAGAAAGGCACAACCGTGTCGTGAATCATCGGGCGCGCTCCGAGTGTGACCGAAACGGCTTCGACGCCAGGGATCGCGTACATCTTCTCGTCGAACTGTCGCAGACGCGCTCGCGTTTCCGCCGAAGTGGTTGCAGCAGTCGAAGGCATCGACAGATTGAAAGTGATCGCGTGACTTGGATTGAAACCCGGATTGACTCGCCAGAGCGCGGATAGGCTGCGAATCATCAGTCCCGCTCCGACCAGCAGCACCAGCGCCATGGCCACCTCGACCGCCACGAAAATCCCCTGAATCCGGTGTCGCGCGCCGCTCGCGCCACGACCGCTCTCCTTGAGCACTTCCTGCAAATTCGCGCGGGAAGCTTTCAACGCCGGCGCCAGGCCGAAAACAATTCCGGCAAAAAGGGAAACGCCGAGCGTGAACAGCAGTACGCGCGCATCAAGAGAAACTTCGCTGGCGCGAGGCAAGGCCCCGGGCAATGTGTTGAGCGCCGCATGCGTAGCCCAAAAAGCGAAAAGAAGCCCGAGCGCGCCGCCCACGCCGCTCAGCAAAATGCTTTCGGTAAGGAGCTGCCGAATCACGCGTCCGTGACTTGCTCCCAGTGCGGCGCGAATCGCAAATTCGCGCGACCTGCCCATCGAGCGCGCCAGCAGAAGATTCGCGACGTTCGCGCACGCAATCAGCAGCACAAATCCAACCGCGCCCAGCAGCACCAGCAGGAATGGCCGCACATTGCCAACGATGTCTTGCTTCATGGAAACCAGAGTGATCCCGACGTCTTTGTCGGCCTCGGGATAGGCGACGGCCAGATTGCGCGCCACATCGTTCATGTCCGCTTGCGCCTGCCCCAGCGTCACGCCCGGTTTCAGCCGCCCGATAGCGTGCGCGCTCATATCAATGCGGCGGTCGCGAAAGGACGGATCGCTCCACTGGCCGAGGGGAATGTAGACGTCATAGGCCTGGCCATAAAACGAAAAGTTGGGCGGAATTACGCCGACAACAGTGTAGGACGCGCCGTTGAGAACCACCGATTTGCCAATGATCCCGCCGGAAGATCCAAATTGCCGCTGCCAGAAGCCTCCCCCGAGAATCACCACCGGCGCGGCGCCCAGTTGGTCGTCATCGGCGCGAAAACTGCGCCCCAGAACCGGTTTGACTCCAAGCGTGGAGAAAAATTCGGCCGAGATCATGTAGCCGCTGACGCGGAGCGCTTGCGAACCGCCCGTAAGGTTGTAATCCTCGTGGCGATACATCGCCATCGAGGAAAAGGTTTTTGAATCGCGCTGCCAGTCGAGGAAATTCAGATACGTGATGTAGCCCTGCGTGGCGCCTGGCGTTTCTCCGTAAATGGCGGTGAGTTGCTCCGCATTCGGGTACGGCAGCGGATTCAGCAGCACGCCATTGACCACGGAAAATAGCGCCGTGTTCGCGCCAATCCCCAGCGCCAGCGTCAGCACCGCAATCGCCGCAAACCCCGGCGACTGCCGCAACATCCGCAATCCGTAACGAACATCCTGCAGCAGATTTCCCATCGCGGGTCCTCCCGGCGAATTTTCGCCATCCTACACAGAATTCCCCGCGTTTGCCACACCCGCGCTCTCTTTTTTCCTTTTGAGTTCAATCCGTCGAACAGTCGGTTTACTATTGATGAGTGTTCGATTTGCGCGCGGTGTCAAATATGAATCGACTTCTCACCCTAATCGTTATCCTTGCTTCAAGTCTGTGGTTTTACGGATGCAGCCAGGCAGGGAAGGAGGCCCGAATGGAAAACTCACCACAACAACAGCAAATGATCGCCGCTCTTCGTGGGGCTTACGCGGCATTCAATCGTGGCGATATGGATGCGGTATTGGAGCCGCTCGACGATCAGATCGAGTGGAGCGAGCCTGCTGAGTTTCCCGGAGGTGGCATGTACCACGGACACGATGGAGTGAAGCGCTACCTCACACAATCACGGGCCGCCTGGGCTGAAGGAAGCAGCGAACCGGAGCGATTTATTGTCGCCGGCAATCGGATCGTCGTATTTGTCCATGCGCGATTTCGATCCAAGGGCGCCACCGAGTGGCATGACGTTCGCATTGCGGACGTCTATACAGTTCGCAATGGTAAAGCCATCCAGATGCGCGCATTCGCCGACCGCCAAGAGGCGCTGCGTTGGGCTGGAGCGGTGGGTTTGGATCGCTGAGGGGTGCGTTTCGACCTAACCGCCGCCGATTTCGTCCTTTTGTTTCTTGCGTTCAACTTTCAATTGGCGGCTATCAGCTACCGCGTTGCCCGCCCTTAGCGACGGGTCGCTGATCACTCGTATCTGAGCGCCACCATCGGATCCACGCGCGTCGCCCGCCGCGCCGGAATATAGCAAGCCGCCAGTGCTACCAACGCCAGCAGCACGGCAACCGCGATCATCGTCGCCGGATCATTCGCGTGCACGTTGTAGAGCATCGATTTCAGATACCGCGTCACGCCCACCGCCACACCGGTCCCCACTGCCGCGCCCACCATCGCAAGAATAATTCCCTGCCCTACGACCAAACGCAGCACATCTCCCGGCTGCGCGCCGAGCGCCATACGAATCCCAATTTCCCGCGTCCGCCGCGCCACTTCATACGAAAGCAATCCGTACAATCCAATGCACGCCAGCACCAGCGCCAGCACGCCGAAAAATCCCGAAAGCCGCGCAATCATCCGCTCCTGGAAGAGCAATTGGTCGATCAGCTGCGTTTGCGTGTGAACGTCAAAAACCGGCAGGTTGCTGTCCATCTGGCTCACCACGCTGCGTATCGTCGGAGTAATAGCCGTGGGATTCATTCGCGTGCGCAACTCAAAACTCGTATTGCCGCCGCTCGATGGAACGTACATGGTCGGCTCGATCGGACTTCGCAGGTCTTGATATTTTGCGTCGCTCACCACTCCGACAATCGTCCACCCGGGAGTCGCCCAGTCTCCTTTTGCCGGGTCGGCTTCCCTTTCGCCGAAATGCTGCCTTAGTGGATTCACCTTCGGGAAATATTTCTGGAGGAATCTTTTGTTGACAATCACTGGCACTGGCGCCTCATTCGCCGCGCTCTCAGAAACCGCTGTGGAGGCCGCACCGCCCGACGCAGCTCCTGTCGCCGCAGCGATACCCGCTTCTTTTGCTTCCACTGCCGCGCTCCGCTGCTCCTCCTTTTCTTGCGCCACTTCCGCCCCGGCGAAGTCCGCCGCGGTGAAATTCCGCCCCGCGAGCAGTCGCATGTGCATCATGGAGAAGAAATTCGCGCCCACGGGAAGATAATCTGCATCCGACTCCTGGTCCTTCGGCGTGCCCTTCAGATGGAAGCCGGTGCTCCACAGGTCGCCGCTCAGCAGCGTACTATTGGAATAGCTAACCGATTCCACCCCCGGAATCGCCGCAAGCCGGTCCTGCAAATCTCGGTAGAACACATCAATTTGCGGCGTTTTGTACCCGATGAGCGTCGGGTCCAAACCGAACGTCAGCACATTTCTCGTGTCGAATCCAGGATCCACATTCTTTAGATTTTGCAGCGTCCGCACCAAAAGCCCTGCGCCCACCAGCACCACCACGGCCAGCGCTACTTGCGCGATCACCAGCCAATTGCCGAGCGTGAACCATCTGCCTCCCGCGCGTCCCTCCGCGGCCGAACTGCCCGTGCCTTCTTTCAGCGCCGGCGTCAAATCCACGCGCGTGCCGCGAAATGCAGGCGCAAGCCCGAAAATGATTCCCGTAAGCACCGAAGCCGCGAGCGTGAACGCCAGCACGCGCCCGTCGATTCCCGGCGCAAATCCAAATGGCCGGTCCGAATTGCTCGCGATTAGCGAAACAATCGCATGTGTTCCCCAAATGGCAAACAAAATCCCCAGCGCCCCGCCAATCGTTGACAGCAGAATGCTCTCGGTCAGCAATTGCCGCACGATTCGTCCGCGGCCCGCGCCCAACGCCAGCCGCACCGCGATTTCTTTTTGCCGCGCCGTGGCACGCGAAAGCAACAGTCCCGCCACATTCGCGCAAGCAATCAACAGAACAATTCCAACAGCCATCATCAGAACGTACAATTCCGTGGAGATTTCCGTCGTCTCTCCAGTCAGCCCGGACTGCGCCGAAAGCGCCGCAACAGTCGGATCGTCTTCGGGTTTGGCGAGCGGCTTCGCTTCGTGCAGCATGTCGTTCCGGAAAATCCCCGTAACCTCCGCCTGCGCTTGCATCCGGCTGACACCCGGCTTCAGCCGGCCAACAATCACCAGCCACCAGCTGTAAACGTCCATAGGCCGCGCCTTCGCCCACGGAGTGGGACGAAGCGTGGGGAGAGCGGAAAGCGGTACCCACACGTCATAGATAGCTCCGGGACTTAGGCTGTCAAATCGCGCATCGGTGACGCCGATAATCGTGAACGGAACAGTGTTCAACCGAATGGTTTTGCCAATCGCCGATTGCGAGCCACC
>DASYYI010000150.1:0-7599 GCA_035933995.1 Candidatus Acidiferrales bacterium
TTCGGTCACTTCCTCTAACTCCAAGTAACTTCAAGAATCGAGACGAGTAAAAGCGTGCGTTAGTAGAAGGTCAACTGCGCGCATTGCGAGGCTGGGCTGGCTCGCAATCTGCTCTCTGTTTCCTGTGAATTTCCGCATCAAGAATCGCCGTGTGTTCGTAGGCAGGTTCGTGCGCGTGTTGAGCGCGGGCGCGGTTGTGTTTGTGATGGTGGCGGCTAGCACCACCCGAATATGCGCGGAGCAAAATACGGATGCGACGGCGGGTTTCAAGAGCGCGCTTGAAATTTTACGGCGAGATTCCGCGCAAGAGGCTTCGCAGAGAACGGAGGACTGGCTCGAGCGCGTGAAGAAGAGCGTCGCGGGGAACGATTTGAAAGCTGCACTTCAAGCCGTGGACGCGCGGCTGGCTGCGGTACCCGAAGATTCGGACGCGATGGGATGGCGGGCGCAGATTCTGGCGTGGATGGGACAACGCGAGGACGCGGAAGCGACATACCGAAGGGCGTTGCGACTCTCTCCGAAGGATGGCGATTTTCTGTTGGGGCTGGCGACGCTGCTTGCACAGGACGAGCGAAACGAGGACGCGTTGGCGCTGCTTGATGAGGCGGCGACAATTCCGCCGATGCGCGCGGATGTGTTGAACGAGCGAGGGCGCGTGCTGCGCGCGTTGGGGCGGCGAGACGAAGCACGCGCGGCGTTCCTGCAGGCTGAGGCACTTGAGCCAAGAAATATTTCCGTGACTGACGACGATGCGCGGGCTGGACTTCGATCGCTCGAAGCGCCACTGCGATACGAAATCGACATTGGAAACGAAACGGACACATTCAACTACACGGGAGCGGCAAATGCACAGATGATTACGTTTGTCGCGAAACCGGATGCGCGATGGATATTTTCGACGGAAGCGGACATTTATCAGCGGTTCGGCGCGAACGCGGAAAAACTGATTGGCAGCGTGACGTATCGGCTGACACCTTCGGACGCATTCACGGTAGGCGGAGGCGGTGGGGATGCACAGGGGATCATTCCACGGGCGGAAACTTACGTTGCGTACGGGCACGGATTTCGAATTTCGGAGAAGAAAGCGGTGCGCGGAATCGAAGCGACGTACAACCAGCACTGGTTTTGGTATGAGCAGGCGGGCGTGCTTGTGTTCACGGGCACGGTGGCCACGAATTTCGCACACGATTTTCGTTGGACGATGTCGGGAAACGCGGCGCGCAGCAGATTCAATGGCGCGGCAGTCGCATGGGAGCCTTCCGGTTACGGGCGGCTGGATTTTCCGGCGCCACGAGCGGCGACCAACCGTTTGCTGCTGAATTTGACGTTCGCCGTGGGCTCGGAGAATTTCAGCGAAGTGGATCAAGTGGGAGCGTTCGCATCGCGAACATATGCCGGTGGATTTCGGCTCGGACTGACGGAGAGGAACTACATCAACTTCTATGTGGCAAGACAAGAACGCAATGGGGGAAACAGCGAGACAAGTTACGGCGTGAGCTATGGGCTGCGATTTTAAGGGCGGCGGCCGAAGCGCTCTGCGTTCCGGCGTCGGGGAAGGCCGTGATTTGCAACAACCTAAGGAAAATGCAGATTCCTCGTCGCGATTGCTCCTCGGAATGACACCCGAGGGGGTTTTTCGGCAAGCGCGGGAAGGGAAAACGCACCGCCGAGGCGGCGGAATCCCACAAAATGAATTCGGTATATCACTGGATTAACGCGAGCGCCGCGGCGTTTGTAGTGCGGGCGATCATTTTTTCGCTGGCAGGGATTGCTGTGCTGATTGCGGCGATTCTGGCGCGGAGGAAAATCCGGCGACGGTATTTCGACCGGCTGGCGGACGCGGAGTTTTACGTGCGGCAGCACTGGGACGAGATTGTAGCGGGGGAAATTCCGCGAGACGAATGGCGCGAAGTGCATGGCGACGCGGAAGCGATCATCACGCAGTCGCTCGACCGCATGGAGAGCGCGGATGCGAAGGAAGGAGATAAGCTGCTGGATTTTCTGCGGCGGACGGGATTGCTGGATCGCATTCTAACCGAGACGCGACATCTGCGAGGGTGGAAGCGCGAGGCGGCGCTGGTGCGATTGGGACGGACGCGCGCGCCGGAAGCGGTTGCTTCGCTGGTGGCGGCGCTGGATGATCCGAGTCCAGAAACGCGGCTTGCGGCGGTGCGCGGGCTGGCGCGGACGGGACTGCGGTCGGCGGGAGAAGCAATGCTCGACCGCGTGGTGGCAGGCGATTTGGCGCTGCCAGGAACTTCATTGATGAACGCACTGATTACGTGTACGCGAGCGAATCCACGCGTGTTGCTGCCATACCTTCATTTGGCGCGCGGGCCGGTGCGCGAACTGCTGGCGCGGGTGATGGCGGAAGTTGCGTCGGTGGCGCTGGGGGACGATTTGCTGCTACTGGCGTCGGATGTGTTGCCGGAAGTGCGCGCATCGGTGGCACGAGCGCTGGGACACGCGGAGTTCGGATTTGCGTTTCCCGCGCTAGCGCAATTAGCGACGGATGCAGAGTGGTATGTGAGGCTGCGTGCGCTGACGAGCCTGGGGCAATTCCGAGAAACGCGGGCGTTGCCCGTCCTGCTGCGAGGCGTCTGCGACGCGAACCGGCATGTACGGCAACGCGCAGCGGAGGCGCTGGCGCGGGCACCGGACCCAATCGGCGTGCTGAGCGACGTGTTGAAAACAACGGATGCATACGCACTGCAAGCGATGATCGCGGAACTCGACCGGACGGGAGACTTCGACAGGATGGTGGAAGCGCTGGAATCGGACACTGGCCGAATCGCGCGCGCTGAAGGGCAGCAACTCCTGCGAGCGCTCGAAGCCGGCGCCGAAGGCCTGAATACGATGATGCGTTTGCCGGGGACGCGCAAAATCCCCGATAGCGTCTAAAAATGCCGGGAATCCTGCAAATTGCCAACAACACTTTTTTTCTTTATTACCTTTTGTCGAATTTGAGTTATCTGGCGTTGCTGATTGTCGCGCTGCTTTCGAGCCGCGTGCATCACCAACATCTGGCGTCGCTGCGGCTGGAGCGGATTAAAGCGTCGCCCCTGACGCCGCCGATCACGCTGGTGGCTCCGGCGCACAATGAAGAGGCGTCGATCGTGCCTTCGGTGCGATCGTTGTTGCGCGTGGATTATCCAGAGCTGGAAGTTGTGGTGGTGAACGACGGGTCAAAAGATCGCACGCTCGCGCGTCTGCGAGAGGAATTTGATTTGCAGCCCGCTCGGATGCTCTATATTTCCGAGCTTGTGACAGCACCGGTACGCGCTGTTTACCGGAGCGCGATGGATACGCGGCTGATTGTCGTGGATAAGGAAGCAGGGGGCTCAAAAGCGGACGCGGTGAATGCGGGACTGAATGCGGCGACGAGCCCGTACATGTGCGTGGTGGATTCCGATTCGATGCTGGAATCAGACGCGCTGCTGCGAATCATGGTGAAGATTCTGGAGGACCCAAAACATGTGGTTGCCGCCGGCGGGATTGTGCGCGTGCTGAATGGCTGCGAGATGGTGAATGGGCGGATCCGGCAAGTTCGATTGCCGAGGAATCCGATTGTAATTTTCCAGGTGATCGAGTATTTGCGCGCGTTCCTGATCGGGCGCGAAGGTTGGGCGCGCGGGAACATGCTGACGATCATATCCGGGGCGTTCGGAGTGTTCCGTCGCGACGTGGTGATGAGCGCGGGAGGATATCGGGCTTCTTCCATAGGCGAGGATTTCGATTTGGTGGCGCGAATTCACCGCAGAATGCTTGATGAAAAAAGGGAATACCGCATCGTGTTCGTGCCGGATCCGGTTTGCTGGACGGAAGTGCCACCAACGGCGAAGTCGTTGGGGCGGCAACGAGCGCGGTGGCAAAAGGGATTGGTCGATGTGCTGTGGCCGAATCGTGACATGCTTTTCCGGAGACGTTACGGACGGATTGGGACAATCGCACTGCCCTATCTATGGGTCTTCGAGTTGTGCGCGCCGATTTTAGAGGTTCTGGGAATCGCGACGATTATTTTGGCTGCCGCCCTCGGAATGCTGAGCCGCGGTTTTTTTCTCGAATTCGTGATTTACGGGTATTTGTTTGCGGCGATGATTTCGGTTGGCGCCGTGCTGCAGGAGGAGATCACGTATCGGCGTTACAACGATTGGCGCGATGTGGCATGGCTGATGCTTTACTGTTTTCTGGAACAATTTCCGTACAGGCAAATGCATTTGTTTTGGCGGTTGCAGGGAATGTGGCAGTACGCGCGTGGAGACGTGGTCTGGCGGCCGATGGAGAGGGTGGGACTCGAAGCGGCGGCTTCGCCGCGTACGGAGCAGTAGCGAGGCGCGAGTGCGGCGGTATTTGTCGCCGCTATTGCTCGGCTTGGGCGGGGGAATTGTTGATTAGGCTTGCGCCGCCGTAAAAAACGGCCCACTGGCCAAAGGCCTTTTGTGGCACGACGTCAACGACGCCGAGAGTTTCAGGGGCGTCGGCGGGTGACAGAGGCAATGAGTTCTCGCCCGCGCGGTCGTTGGCGGCATGCACGCGAATGAGAAGAAGAACGTCTCCGTCCACAGGCTTACCGCCGCGAAGTTCAAACCAGTAGCGCCAAGTGAGCATTTGATCGCGCATCTCGTTAAAAAATGGACTGGGGCGGCCGCTGAGCAGGCGGATTTGCGCGCTCGGAATCAGCGCGCCATCGGGCGCGGGAACATGGACGCGAACCAAAAACTTTGCGGGCAGGGAAGAGGGAGGCGGCACGTCGATCTGAAAATTTCTGGGGATCGCCTCTGGCTGCACGGGAAGCTGCCAGTTGGGCGCGGACCAGTCGAGATGTGTGCCGTTTTGAAAGGCGATGTGGAGAAGGGTGGCGCGCGCTTGCGCAGGGCACACGCCGCTCGTCAAGCCGCTGGTTGCACCGATGGAGAAATTCGCGCCGGCGGCGACGGAAATCTTCCAGGCCACGATGGAATACTGGGAAGGCAAATTCTCAGAAAACCACGTGGGCGAAATCAGGGGACTCGCGCTGGCGGCGAACGTGGTGGCGAAAATGCCGTTGCCCTGCGCGTCGAGATATTCGACGACCATGGCGATTTCCTGGATGGGTTTGGGAAAACCGTTGTTCAGAGTGAGGACGGCGACGGAATTCTCGCGGGCGATATAGGAATTGCTGACGATGCGCAGCGGGAGAAACTCTTTGGGCATTTCGACAGTGAGGTTGCTGACTTGGCACAACGGCGAACCGGCGGAATGCTTTGGCGCTGCGGCCCCAGTTGGTAACGTTGCAGCGATCATGGCCGCGAGCGTAAGCGATGCCGCGGTGACCGCCGGGGCCGCACGACGTCGCGTATGTCTGTTGAAAGGCACGCCTTTACGATAGCACAGAGCGTTCACGGGCGAGCGTCGCGCCGTAAAGGCTATGTGCGGGCGCAAATCGTTGCATAGAAGCCGCATAGTTCTATAACAATTTGAAGCAGCAGGATTGGGCGCGCGACAGGATAGAGATGCTAGGCGACAGAAAACACATAGCTTATCGTGTCCGTACCTGCCCTAGTACGTCTGGCGTCTCAGTTGCAATAACTACTGTAGGGTGTTTTGCCCAATCCTATAGGAGAATATGATGAAGGCACGAAACGTAGCAGTGGTGTTTTTGGTGCTCTTGGGCCTTTGCATTATCCCTTCGGCAGCGTGGGCGGGATCGGTGGGAGTGCAGGTCGGGTACGCGGACAACCTGCGAAGCAGCCCGTTCTTTCCTTCGAATTTCTGCAACGGGGGTACGCAGTTTGATGGATCCAGCGGCGCGACGTGCGCGCAGACGTTCGACGCTGGCGCAATTCGGATTATCAATAACACCGGCGCAGCTATGTCGGTGACGGACGTTAACGTGCAGATCAGTGCCAGCACGTCGTACGACATCTGGAATGGGGGCGGCGCTTTTTCCATCGGATCAGGTACGGACGAGGTGCTGACACAGACGTTTTCGTACAACTTCGATTCCAGCGACAACGGGACCGCAAACTTTCCGGGTGACGGCTTCATCCCCACGGTGACGATCACGTTTACCGACCCGAACGTCAATGGGGGAGCATCTACGGCGCTCGTTTTCAGCGACACAGGCCAGATTTTGAACACGGGCGGTTTTGATACCGTCAACGGGATCAACGGCACCTGCATCGGCGGGAACAATGCAAACAATAACCCGGGCGGTTGCAATGAGTCTCTGCAATGGCGGGATATCGGAACGGCCAACTTCACCAATCCGGGCGGAAACGCGCCGGAGCCATCGACCGTCGTGCTTCTCCTTACGGGAGCGGCAGGGCTGATTGGCTTTGCGCGCCGCTACGCAGCGTAAGCTCGAAGGCAATTCAGCTTTCGGGTTCTTTTCGAAGCAGCCGGGTCGCACAGGCCCGGCTGTTTTCATTTCCGCACGGCCACGAGCACGCCGCGCAGTCCATTGCCCGCCAACAAAGCAGCGCGTATACTTCCGGCACCTGATGCGTCTTGGGACGGGATTCACGGAGCGTCATGCGAAACGACTGTGCGCGGATAGCAAGGAATAAAATGCGAGATCTATTGTGAAGAACCCGGCTGTACTGATTGTTTTGACCGCTTGCACGCTGACGCTGGCGGCGAGAGCGCGCGGGCAGGGGGCGGAGCCCACGGTGACGTGGACGCGGCATGGGGAGGTGGTGTTTGAGGCGGACGTGCGACCCGGGGGTGCGGCAAAGAATTCGCGTCCGATGCTGGTGGAGAGCATGGAGATTTCGGGCGTGAGAAACAAGATAGGCTGGGGCGAATTTGCGGCGGCGTTTCTGAATGCGACGTCGCGTGCGTGGCTGGCGGCGATTCCGGCGGCAACGGTGACGGAAAAAGGAAAAGTGACCGTTGTGTTCGCGATGCATCGTGACGGGACGCTCGAAGGCGTGCCGGCGGTGGAGCGGTCGTCCGGCGATGCGTCGGTAGATGCGGCGACGCGCGAGGCAATTGCGAAGTCGGCGCCGTTCAAGGCGCTGCCGGAGAAGTACAAGAGCGATGCGGCGCGGTTGCGCGTGACGTTTGCGTATGACCATCCGCGAGTGCCGTTGAGCGGAGGCGGGAGATGAAGCGCTCGGGAGATGTGACGGCGGCGGCGATTGTTTTGTTTTTCGGCAGCGGGCTGATAATTCTGATGGCGGCGCTAATGCTTCTGGCGTTTACGACGACGCCACTGCCGCCCGAGCAGCGCGCCGTGGAATTGATTATGCCGATTGTTTATGTGCTGGTCGCCGCATGGGGAATCGCAACAGGTGTCGGCATTTTGCAACTGCGCCCGTGGGCGCGCATTTCGATGATTGTGATGAGCGCCACGGCGATCTTCTTCACTGTTTGCGGCGGGCTGGGAATCATGATGGTGCCGTTGCTGCTTCAGCAGGAGCCTAGCGTGCCTGTTGCGGCGATAAAAGTGGTTGTGTTGGTCGGACTGATTATAGCGGCCGTGCCGCTGGCGATCGCGATTTGGTGGCTGATTTTGTTCACGCGCAAGCGCGTGCAATTTGAATTCGCCGCGTGCGGTGCGACAGAGATTTCAAGTGCGACTCCGAGTACCGCGATTGCGACGGGCTTCGCGCCGCC
>DASYYI010000153.1:0-13182 GCA_035933995.1 Candidatus Acidiferrales bacterium
CACACCTTACTTCCGCGCTTACCCGGGTAGCATCAGTCTTCGCCTCGACACCTACCAGCGCATCGTCGCGGATATTCTTGACAGCCTCGCCGGTACTGGGTTCAAGCGCGTCTTGTTCGTGAATGCCCACGGCGGCAACACGCCCGGCGGTTCGATCCTGCAGGAGTGGATGAATGATCATTCGGGGATCACTGTGAAGTGGCACAACTGGTGGAACGCGCCGAAGACCGCCGCCGCAGTGGCGGCCATCGATTCGGTGGCGTCGCATGCGTCGTGGATGGAGAACTTTCCGTGGACGCGCATAGCGGATGTGAAACTGCCCGATGACCAGAAACCGATGATCGACATCGCGCGGATGCGCATGATGGACGCAGCTGGCGTGCGCGCGTACCTGGGCGACGGTAATTTCGGCGGCGTGTATCAGAAGCCCGACGATCAGATGATGAAAGTGTGGAGCGCGGGCGTCGAAGAGACGCGCGAGGCGCTCGAGGGCCCGTGGCCGTAACCAACTCCGGCCGCATGAGCCGCACATCCTGGGTTGGCCGAATGGTTGGCTTGTTCTGCTTCTCCGTGAGAGCAAGCGCTCAGCACGCCAGTGCATCCGATGCAAATTCGTTTTGATGATCGAACGGTAATTGTGACCGGCGCCGCGCATGGCTTCGGCCGCGGCATCGCATTGAACTTCGCGAACCTCGGCGCGCGAGTGATCGCCTGCGACGTCCTGGAAACCGAGCTCGACGAAACGGCGCGGCTGGCGAAAGAACAAAGAACGCCGCTCGAAGTCCGCGTACTCGACGTGAGCAATCGGGCGACGGTGCATGCGATGGTTGCGGAAACATTGAAAGCGCGCGGCCGCATCGACATCCTAGTGAACGATGCAGGCGGCGTGATGGGCCAGGTAGGCCGGCCGCTCGAGGACGTATCCGACGCCGACTGGCGGGCCATCTTTGCCGTAAATCTCGACGGCGCGTTTTACTGCAGCCAAGCAGTCGCTCCAGCGATGAAGGCGGCGCGCTACGGCCGCATCGTGAATATCTCGAGCGGCGCCGGCCTGGGCATCAGCCTCACGGGCATTCAGGCGTACGCCTCGGCCAAAGCAGGACAGATCGGCCTGACGCGCCAGCTTGCACACGAGCTCGGCCCGTGGGGCATCACCGTAAACAACGTCGCACCCGGCTTCGTGCGCTCCAACCCCACCACCGAAAAGCAGTGGGAGGCATATGGTAGCGAAGGACAACGTAAGCTCGTCGAGAACATCGCATTGAAGCGGCTCGGTTCGCCGCAGGACATCGCCAACGGCGTCCTATTCTTTGCAAGTGAGCACGCCGGTTGGATCACAGGTCAGACGCTGTCCATCGACGGCGGACGGTAAGTCCGGTCTTCAAACAAGCAGGGCAAAAAAGGAGCATGGTCGTGTCGAATGAAGTGCTGAAAATCGGTGCGCTCTCCGCCGGACCCGGAGAGAAACGCTATGGCGCGAACGAGTTTCTGGTGCAGGGTCAGCCTTATCGGCTTCCGATGTGGCTCATCAACGGAAGTCGCGCCGGGGGAAACGCCGACGGGCCAACGCTCGTTGTAACCGGCGGCGTCCACGCCGCTGAATACGCGAGCATTGCGGCGGCGCTCGACTTGGGCCGCTCTCTCGATCCGCAAGATCTGCGCGGCCGAGTCATCGTCGTGCCGGTCATGAACATGCCCGCTTTCACTGCACGCTCCATCTACGTCTGCCCGCTCGACGGCCGGAACCTCAACCGAATGTTTCCCGGCGATGCGCGCGGCACCGCGTCCGAGCAGATTGCCGATTGGGTGTTCCGCAACGTCATTTCGCAGGCCGATTACTACGTGGACCTGCACGGCGGCGATTTAATCGAAGCGCTCGTTCCTTTTACGATTTTTTTCCGGTCAGGCAACGATCGTGTCGACCGCGTGTCGCTGGAGATGGCAAAGATCTTCGGCATCCATTTTCTGGTGTGCAGTGAAACGCCCGGCTCGACATTTTGCGCCGCGTCGCGGGCCGGCATCCCGTCGATTCTTGCGGAGTCAGGCGGTCAGGGAATTTGGACTCCCGAGGACGTCGCATTGCACACGAACGGCCTCAAGCGTCTAATGCGCCACCTCGACATGATCCCCGGCGGTGCACCGGAGCCCATGTCGTTCACATTGCTCGAACGCTTTCTCTGGCTGCGCAGCGAACACGCAGGTTTCTGGTATCCGGCGGTTGCCGTGAACGAAGCCGTGAAAGCGGGTCAGAATTTGGGTTGCGTAAAGGATTGCGAAGGGCGCGTACTGCAGGCGGCCGTCAGCCCCTCTGATGGAGTGGTTCTTTTCATCGTCACATCGTTGGCAATCAACAACACCGATCCTCTCTTGGCTGTAGGCGCGTAAGCCATAATCAAATGAGCGCAGTTCTGAAGACGCTCGCCGACAACGAAAGCCGATACCTCCGCCGAACGCGGCCCGATCGCCTTTGTAGCGCAGGGCTTCGTTGATCAGCACCGCGCAGAATTGCGTGCTTTGACGCGTGCCGTAGACTATTTTCCCAACTCAATTTCTCGCCCAACAACTGCAACCGAGCTACCGAATATGCTGTAGGTATAACACCTGATATTTGCAGGGGAGATCGCCGGATTCACAAAGCCTGTGTTATCTGTAAAATACTCGGTTGAATAGCGGAGTCTTAGGTTTCCTAAATCGGCTTAGCAAGGAGAATCCAATGGAGCAGCAGACGCGCACCATTTCCAATATTTCTTCTCATCATGCTGCGCAATCTACCGCCGAACTCCTACGACAACTCGTCGCCCACTTGCGCCAGAACCGAACGCAATTAAGGGAAGAATGGGCTCGTCGCATCACCGAAGCCAGATTGCTCACTGCAATGACGAAAGATGAAATCTTCGCTGAAGCGACGTCAGTGTATGACAACTACGTCGAAGCGCTCGAAACCGGAACATTCGAAGCGCTGCAAGCCTACGCGCGAAACCTGTCCGAACGTATTATTCCGCGCGGTGTTGAGACGCACGAGGTTATTGGAATCGTGCTGCTGTTGCGCGACGTGCTGGCGCGGTCCTTGTTCGCGAAATACCAAAATGATTTTGCGCTCCTGAATCGCATCCTCGACGCATACGAGCCTGCCGCAAACCGGATCGCGAACACCGTGGCCGTTGGTTTCGTGCAAGAGCGGGAACGCGTGATTCGCGAACAACAGGAAGCGATTCGAGTGTTGTCAACGCCCGTGCTGCAAGTGCGCGAACGCCTGTTGATCCTGCCAATCATCGGCGTGATTGACCCGCAGCGAGCCCGGCAGCTCACCGAGCAACTGCTGCGAGGAATTCGTACGAACCGCGCCAAGGTCGTCGTCATCGACATCACCGGCGTGCCCGTGATGGATGCGAACGTGGCGAACAATCTGGTGCAAACCGTCGAAGCGACGCGGCTGCTGGGCGCCACCGTAATCATCACTGGACTGTCGCCCGAAATCGCGCAAACGCTCGTAACCATCGGGGTCGACCTGGGCAAAATGAACACGGTCGGCGATCTCCAAGGAGGCATTGAAGAAGCCGAACATCTGCTCGGATACAAAGTGGTTCCTTCCGGCGAAGCGGCCGATCAACAGTTGAGGACGTGAAGAGTGGAAGTTCCGATCCTCAAACAAGGTCCCTACCTCATCGCGTCGATTCAATCCGCCCTGTCCGACGCGGACTTGCTTCAGTTGCGTGACGCCATCGTGCAACAGGTGGGAATGTTCCGTTCTCGCGGAGTGATTGTGGACGTGACCGCTCTGGACGTGATGGATTCATTCGCCACGCGCACCCTCAGGGACATCACATTCATGATTCGCTTACGCGGAGCAGAAACCGTAATCGTCGGTATACAGCCCGACGTGGCTTTCACGATGGTGCAATTGGGTCTCAAGCTGGAAGGTGTACCTACAGCTTTGGACCTGGAAGAAGGCATCGCATTCCTCAACAAGAAGGGCCCGACCGCTGGGAAGGAAGCGAGCGCCCGTGGACGGTGAACGCGAGGCGCTGGCTCTGCATGCCGGAGCATCCCTTTCCATCACTCACGGCCGGGATCTTGTGGCGGCTGAGGCAGCGGTCCAGATACAAGGGGATACGGACATTGTGGCAGCGCGCCAGAAGGGACGGACACTTGCGGGCACAGTCGGATTTTCCTCGAGCGAACTCACGTTAATCGCGACAGCAATCTCGGAGTTGGCGCGAAATATTGTTCAGTACGCCAAACAGGGGGAAATCATTCTTCGATTGGTCGAGCGCGGTGGGCAGCGGGGAATTATGGTTCGCGCGAAGGACCAAGGTCCCGGGATTCCGGATATTCGTAGAGCTCTGCAAGGCGGTTTTTCAACCTCACGGAGCCTGGGTCTTGGTTTGGCAGGCGTTCGGCGGCTGATGGACGAGTTTGAGATTGAATCGAGAATTGGGTTTGGCACCACGGTGACGGCGCGCAAATGGAAAAGATAAAGGGTTTGCCCCTCGACTGCGGCATCGCGGCGCAGACATTGCCCGGCCAAAGTGAAAGCGGCGACAAATACGTGATCATCCAATCTTCTGTCGGCGCATTAGTGGCCGTGATAGACGGATTGGGACATGGGGAAGACGCGGCGACTGCCGCGAGAGTTGCTGCAGAAACATTGCAAGAGAATGCCAGACTACCGGTCATCCCGTTGTTCCGGATGTGCCACCGGAGGTTACGCGGCACGCGAGGTGTGGTGATGAGCATCGCCATGTTCAATCCGACGGAGAGCACGGTGTCGTGGTTGGGTGTCGGAAACGTTGAGGGAGTGCTGCTGCATAGAGATTCCTACGGTACTGTGAGCCAGGAATTCCTGTCGTTACGCGGGGGAGTGGTCGGTGACCACTTGCCGAATCTAATCGCCACCATTCTTCCCGTATCGCGCGGCGACGCGCTTGTCTTTGCTACGGATGGAGTACGCAACGATTTCCTGAGTGGGATTACGCTTGGCGACCAAGTCCAGCACGCCGCCGAGAATATTTTAGCGCATCACGCGCGGGGAACGGATGACGCTCTGGTTCTTGTAGTCCGGTATTCCGGGCTTCAGACGGAGGCAGCCTGTGGCCGGGCTACAGAGTGACTACGAGAGAGCTCTTGGCGGTTATTTGCGACAGGGCGACGAAACTGCTCTGAAGCAAGCATACGAATTTGGGCGGCGCGCGCTCGCAGAAGGACACGGGATCCTCGACATGGTGGTTTTGCATCAAGACGCCCTGGAGGCGAAGGTGCGTGAGAATCCGAATCCGGACATGGTACGGCGCGCGGGTGAATTTTTTGTCGAGACAATGTCGCCGTTTGAGATGACGCACCGCGCTTTCGGCGAGGCGAATGCCACATTGCGACGCCTGAACGAGGCGCTCGAGGGAGAAACTCGCCGGATTGCGCGCGCTCTTCATGACGAGTCTGGCCAGCTCCTGGCAGCTGTTCATATTCAATTGCAGGACGCGGCGCGAGATCTGCCTGCGGTGAAGCGTGGATGTATTCGCGAGGTAGAAACGCTCTTGGAGCAAATCGAAGAACAATTGCGGCACTTCTCACACGAGCTGCGGCCGGCGATTCTCGACGATTACGGTCTCGCACCGGCTTTGCAGTCCCTCGCCGAGAAATTCACCAGACGCTTCGGAACACCCGCAACCGTGGATGGCAAACTTCCGCAACGTCCAACAACCACGCTCGAAGCGGCGATGTACCGCGTTGCGCAAGAAGCACTAAACAATATTGCCAGGCATGCCAAAGCATCCCGCGTGAACATACAGCTCTGGCAAGTGGCGGGAGAGTTTCATTGCTGTATTCGTGACGACGGAGTTGGGTTTGATCCGGCCTCGTTGGGAACTGGAAATGGCAGCACGCTCGGTCTGCAGGGGATGCGCGAGAGGATTCATGTCCTCGGCGGTACATTGCAAATCAAATCTGCACCACAGAAGGGGACTGAGATACACATATTGGTTCCCTTGGAGGTTTAGAATGCCCATACAGGTAATACTCGCGGACGATCATCAAATAATACGGCAATCATTGAAGGTCTTGTTAGAACGGGAAGGGCTGAAAATTGTTGGCGAAGCATCGAACGGGCAAGAAGCGGTCAAAATCGCGGAATCCTTGCACCCAGATGTGGCAGTGCTGGACGTAAGCATGTCCGTGCTGAACGGCATTGATGCCGCGAAGGAAATTCAAAAAGTGTCGCCGCACACAAAGACCGTTTTTCTTACGGTTCATGATGAGGATCCCTATCTTCTGGAAGCGCTGCGAGTAGGCGCGAGAGGATATGTCGTAAAAACACATGCCGCCGAGAATTTGGTGCAGGCAATTCGCGAAGCATCTCGAGGCGGTGTGTATTTGAGCCCTGAAGTTTCTCGCGCTGTCGTGCAGGCGTATCAGAACAAGACGGAGCTCTCTTCGGAGCCACTTAGCCCACGAGAGCGACAAGTGCTCCAGTTGATCGCCGAAGGAAAGACTACCAAAGAGGTGGCAGGCGTTCTGAACATCAGCGTGAAAACAGCGGAAACGCACCGCACGCGCATCATGGAGAAACTCGACATCCACGAAACCGCGGGTTTGGTGCGCTACGCTATCCGGCGAGGCCTCGTTCAGGCGTAAATACTGTGAAGTCAGTGGACCCCCTACACGGTTCTAAGGACTTTTCCTGCCGCGAATGCAGCCATGGACCGATGGCAAACTCGCCGATTTGGGATTAGCTTGTGTGTGGGCCTGAAAGAGATCCGCCGTGCAGGCTCGCGGGCGCATGCCACCAGATCGCGCGATGTCGAGGTAGTCGCCCTGTTCTTAAATCCGAGGAGTCAATAGATGAGTGTTTCGCCCCGCGTAATTTCATTCAAGGAGACACCTTCAAGAACGCAAGAAATCCCGTTGACGACGTTTGCGCCATCAGAGGAACTGCGATTTACGCTTAGTCCCGCGATGGAAGAATTGCGCCAACAGGTTGACCGTGTTGCTCAAGTAGATGTTCCCGTGCTCCTGCTCGGGGAATCAGGGGTCGGAAAAGAATTCGTAGCCCGGGCGTTGCACGCGCGTTCCCCCAGATCTCATAGCACATTTTTGAAGGTGAATTGCGCGGCATTGCCTTCAGAACTATTGGAGAGTGAGCTTTTCGGATACGAGGCCGGCGCTTTTACCGGAGCGGTGAAATCGAAGCCAGGTCAGTTTGAACTCTGCGAGCATGGAACGATTCTGCTCGACGAGATTGGTGAGATGCCCTCCACGCTCCAAGCCAAGCTTTTGCACGTCCTGCAAGACCAGCAGTTTTCGCGGTTGGGCGGACGGCGCACTCTGACTGTGGACGTGCGCATCTTGGCGGCTACGAACATCGATATCCAGAAAGCTTTAAGCGAAAAGCTATTCCGTCCGGATCTCTATTATCGCTTGAACACCATCACCCTTCGAATCCCTGCCCTACGCGAACGCCGTGAAGATATTCCATTGTTTCTTGACTATTTCATGAAACACCTGTCGGCTCAGTTGCATTGCCCGCGGAGGCGATTTTCGAAGCGGCTCATGGACGGGTGTGTGAAGTATTCTTGGCCCGGTAATGTGCGCGAACTGAAAAATTTTGTCTGCAGGTATCTGGTCTTGGCTGACGACGAAGCAGCGCTTGCGGAGCTCCGAGAGCGCAGGTCCGAACGTGCGGAACAGCTGACTGCCGAGCCTGGTTTGAGACAGATCGTCCATTCGGTCCGAGCCGAAGCAGAGCGGCGGATGATTGAGGATTGCCTCGCGAAGTCGCGCTGGAACCGAACCGAAACAGCCAGAGCTCTGCATATCAGTACTAAAACATTATGGAACAAAATGCGACAATACGGCATTCGTGATTCTTCTCGTCAAGGTGAGGTTTCCAATGACAAGTCCGCGCGCGAATTATCAGAGTTGGCTGTGGGGGCCCCGCAATCTGCTGGCCAATGCAGGGAGCCGGCTGAGCCGTGCGCTATCGACCGAATGGGTGCGATTTCGCCGCTCAAGCTGGCCAACGGCCGAGCAGGCTGTGCTCGGGCTGTTGCGCAATAGCGCTGCCTTTCTCGCGGCTCCGCTACCAAATTACAGGCCGAGCTTCCAAGCGGGTTCGAGCCTCACGAATGGGTGCGCTCGAATGATCGACGGGCACAATTCGGGCAAACAGGCATCAGAGAGCCGTTCACTGGAACAGAAATCGCTGCGGGCAACAGAACTCGCTCCAAGCGGGCGCAGTTCGCACCTTATGTCAAGTCCCGGCCCTGTCCTGGTGGCAAATGTCCGGGAGTTTACTCTTGACCGCACCGCTAAACAACGCACTGCAGCGGTTCCAACCGCTGGCTCACAGGCCGAATGCGAGAAAACCGCGCCCTCCGTGGAAAGCGTAAGCGGGATGGACGCCCGCAGGAGTTTTCAAGCCGCTCTAGCCTCCGCAATTGAGAACGCGGTTCAGGCCGAAAGCCGCCAGATCACTGATCAAAAGCTTGATGCGCAGCTCTGCGATCTGCTTGACCGCAGATGCAAGGAATTTTGCAGTTATATCGAGGGGAGGCTGAACTTCTTCTACGACCAGACCGCCATGCGGCTCGACGCCCTTTCCGACCAGATTGTAAAGAAATTCTGTGAGTCGTTGAGCGAACAGGCAGCGGCCACGTTAAATGCGGTGGTGGTGGCGTCGGCGCAACAAAGCAAATCCGCGCTGATCGCGGAGTCCGAGCGTGCGCTCGATGGGTTCGAGCGGCAAATAAGCGAATTGTCCCAGGCGCATTTGGAGACTCACCGAAAAGAAGTGCAAGTCCTGTCGTCAAATCTGCAACTCCGCTTGCGGCGCGTGGCTTACACTTTGGAAGATGTCGGTACGGCGGAAATGCCGAGAAGCTAAAGTCCACGGCGCCACTTCAGTTTAGGCCCACACTGTTTAAGAACTCCTCAAACTCGGAACGGAAAACGGGAGCCTCGCCGGAGAACCTTCGTGGGGACCGGGGTGGGGAGTTAAAAGCTCTCAGGTCCCGCGGTGGCAGGGGACCTTCCCAGTCTTCTCTCCGTGAGCGCGAGGCCCCCAGTATTGTGTGGAACACATCTTACGGGACGTTTAAGGCCCGGCTATAGGGTCTTCGCTGCATATCGGACTAGGTAAACCCCTGAGTCGCGTCATATCGGACTAGGTAAACCCCTGAGTCGCGGGCCGACACTTCCCCAGAGACACCCCAGCCGAACTCACCGCGCTGGACCGCGACTCTGTGTAGTCGGGGCAAGACAGGAATGCGTACAGTTCCTTGTAGTGCTGACAATCCATTACTCTCTGTATTGCGCGGGCTTCGGGGCTCACCTAGCCTTTACATGGAACATAGAGCTGAAGATGTAGTAAGCAATCGGGAGCACTGGTGTCGGCAGGGATTATCGTAATCTCAGCGACAACGCCGCGCGGAGCCCCAAGAAGTGCATATGCTGAAAATACTTATCGCCGACGAGAGTCGCGAATTCCGTAAATTCATCCGGCGTGTTTCGGAGGCTGAACAGGACCTTGAAGTCGCCGGGGAAGCGACAAGCGGTCCCGAGTTACTGACCCTGGCGCGACAGCTCAAACCTGATGTCGCGTTGGTGGATGTCGCCTTGTCGGGCATGGGCGGTTTGGAAGAGGCAAGAAGAATAAAGTTAGAACTACCGGACACTCGGGTGATTTTGCTTTCTCTCGTGGATGAATCGGCGGTGCGCGACGCGGCAATGCGTTACGGAGCGGATGCGTTTTTGAGCACGGGTGCTCCGATTTCAGAGATCTTGACCCAGATCCGAGGGCGAAGGTCGAAGGCTTTCACAGGAGGCGCATAAAATCCGCGCTGGGTGCACGCTCATTTGGGAACAATCTGAGTCTTTCGTTCTTCCAGACGAAGATTTGGCGACGCGCAAGCATTCGGATGAAAAAAATCGGGAAAATGGCGCGAAAGTCCGACCAGGACATGCAAGAACAGTTGCCTCCGGGCAACGTGCGGCCGTTTGCCTTGCGGATGAGGCGTGGATCCCCTATGAGTTTCAAATCAGGACCAGAAACGCCGAAGCACGCGGAAAACGACGAGGCTGATGTGCGTGGCCAATCTGATTCGCACGACCGGGACGTCTGGCTCGCACAGGTCGTCGAGTCGTGCGGAGATGCGATTATCGGTGCCACGCTCGACGGAGTGATCGTCAGCTGGAATCGCAGCGCGGCGCGCATTTTCGGATACACGGAAGAAGAAGCCGTCGGTTGCCCTCTGTCGCTGGTTCTTCCATCGCTTCACGGAAGTGACTTGGTGCATTTGATCGAGCACGTGGCGACGGATCGGCGAAGCTCACCCGGCGAAACACTTTGCCTGCGAAAAGATGGAAGGGAAGTCTCGGTGCTCATGTCAATCTCGCCGATTCGCAGTCCCGAAGGCAGGATCGCCGGCGTGTCAGCCCTTGCTCGCGAAACTCTGGGAGCCGCTGGAGAGGCGGCGGAACTGCGACGGGCTAATGAAGAGCTCGCGCGAATCGTCCGCAGCCTGGAACAGCGCACCCGAGAAATGAACCTCGTGCAGCAGTTGAGTACTCTTCTGCAAACGTGTCTCACTGCGAAAGAAGCGCACCCGGTTCTGGAGCAATCGCTCGCGAAGTTGTTTCCCGCTGGTTCAGGAGCGCTGTTTGAACGCAACAGTTCCGTAAACTTGCTCGAAGCGAGCATAAAGTGGGGCGAGTCGCGTTTGGCCGAGGCTGTTTTCGAGCCGGAAGAGTGTTGGGCCCTGCGGCGGGGGCGCGTGCATCGCGTCGCTGATCCTTCGACTCCGCTCTTGTGTCCTCACCTGTCTCGTGTTGCGCCAGCGAGTTCGATTTGTGCTCCGTTGGTTGCCTCGGGTGAAACTCTGGGCGTTCTTAGCGTCCAGGGAAGTTCGTATGAACTCAGTCAGTCAAAGGAAGCGCAGGAACGCATTCTGGCGGCCCGCCAACAGCTAGCTGAAACCGTCGCCGGGCACATTGCCCTGGCTCTGGCGAATCTGAAGTTACGCGACAGCTTGCGGGCGCAATCTATTCGTGACGTAGTCACGGGGTTATTCAATCGCCGCTATTTGGATGAAACACTCCCCCGAGAGATCCACCGCGCCAGCCGTGATGAGAGGAACCTGGGGATCATTATGTGCGATCTCGACTCCTTCAAGGCATTCAACGACACGTACGGACATGCGGCGGGCGATTCGTTGCTGAAAGCCTTCGGCGATCTGGTCGGAAAAGTTGTTCGCGCCGGCGACATTGCGTGCCGCTACGGCGGCGACGAATTCGTGCTGATTCTGATGGATGCATCCCTGGAAACGGCAAAACGCCGCGCGGAATTGCTCGAGCGGGAATTTAGGAGAATCGTGATCCAACAGGGAGACATGTTCCTGAATCCAGGCTCGATGTCTTTGGGCGTGAGCGCCTACCCTGCGCACGGAGACACAGCTGCGGCATTGCTGCGCGTTGCCGACGAGGCCCTATACCGCGCGAAAGCCGCAGGCGGGAATCGCGTTGTTCCCGGACAAGACCCAGAATAATTCTCAACCCATGCAGTGCCGCGATTTCCATCTCAAAATCCGTAAATAATTTTGCCGTCCGTGTCCGCCGTCGGGCCATAGACGGACGGGACCCGCGCCCCCAGCATGCGAAGATACACGACCAATTGGCCACGATGATGCGTGGAATGGTTTAGTCGCCGTGTGAAAATCCACGCGTGAGAACGAGAGATATCGAAGAAAGCCGCTCTTTCTCGCCACCAGCTGTCTGGCTTGCTGCGTAGAATTCCCAGACGGCGCGCGGCGTCGGCCTCATATTTTCTAATGCAGGCTCGTTTTGTCTTTTCCTTTGGATTGAAATCGCCCACATCGATGCCCAGCATCTTGACCATCCAACCGCCTTCGGATTGGATTTGATGCTCGATCTGTTCAAGTACGGTGCGCGATTTGGGCGCTGGCCGAAAATCCATGGACTCATCCGGAAAGGCGGACCAGATAGTTAGCGTTTTCAGCGTTTCGGTTTCGTAGGTATCGAGAAGGAAATTGTAAGTCTCGTTCGACTCGGATGGCATCGAAGTTTCTCCAGCATCCCTGCGTGATTCAATACCGACTCATCTCACCCGCTTCACAGCAGAAACCGTCGTCTTGGCCTCTGCCGAAGTGCTGGCTTCTATAAAGTGCTACCGAGGTCTCGCCGTCGCTGGGATCGTTTGTGTAGACTTCGTGGGACGCCAGCGTGCAAGGATCGGAAAAATCAACGCGATCAGCATGACCACCGCGATGACGTTAATCGCCGGCGCGTACCGGCCCAGGTTCTGATGAATGTGCGCAATCATGATCGGCGAAGGAATTGCCGCCAGTCCCCAGGCCAGCAATATGATGCCGTAAATTCCACCCATAGCCTTCGCGCCAAAAAAGTCCGCAGTGAATGAAGGCATGGTTCCGAAACCGCCGCCGTAACAAAGTCCGATGATCGCGAACGAGATGGTAAAAAGCGACAGGCTGTGAATTCGCGGTAGCATCAGGAAAATCGCCACCTGGATAAGAAATAGCAGAAAATATACTCGCGAGCGGCCGAGATAGTCAGAGACCCATGCCCAGAAAACGCGGCCGAAGCCGTTGCAAAGGGAAATCACGCTGACCATCGCAGCCGCTTTGAGCACCGTCATGCCCACCATCTCCTGCGCCATCGGCGAGGCCTGGCTGATAATCATGATTCCGGCGGAGACGTTAAGGAACAGCAACAAAAATAGAAGATAAAACTGCCAGGTCCCAAGCGCTTCCCCCACGGTGAAGTCAACCACGCTGGCCGCCTTCGCAACGGACGTGCGCGGCTCCCATCCTGCGGGACGCCAGCCCACGGGAGGATTGGCGTAGAACTGCGCGGCGCTTACGACAACGAGCAGGTAGACAATCCCGAGCGTCCAGAACGTGGCCGGAACACCGTAATGAATTACTTCCCACGCAGCAAAGGGTCCCATCACAGCGGCTCCAAAGCCGTAACCGCAGACCGCGACACCGGTCATCAGACCGCGGCGGTCCGGAAACCACTTGACGAGCGTTGCCACGGGGCAAATGTACCCCATGCCCATTCCGATTCCAGTGAGGACTCCATAGCCTATGTAAAGCCAGTTGAGCGAGTGATGAGCGGCGGCTATGCCAGAAACCATGTAGCCGAAGCCGTAAATCA
>DASYYI010000211.1:0-39639 GCA_035933995.1 Candidatus Acidiferrales bacterium
CACATCACGATGAAATTCTGCAAGCGAGCGCCGAACATCTCTGGCTGGTGGTTATCTCGATGCTGCTTGCGATCGTTATTGGCGTTCCTCTCGGAATCGCCGTCACGAGAAGACCCTGGCTTTCGAAGCCGATCCTCGGCAGCGCGAATGTCGCAGAAACCATTCCGAGCTTGGCGCTTTTCGGTTTCCTGCTTCCGGTGCCGTGGCTTGGGGCGCGGGCCGACCGTCTCGCGATCGTCGCGCTCGCCATGTATGCGTTGCTGCCCATTATTCGCAACACAGTCGCCGGAATTCAGGGTGTCGATGCCAGCGTCCGCGATGCGGCACGGGCAATGGGCATGACGGGAAAGCAAATTCTACTTCGCGTCGAGCTTCCCCTTTCGCTTCCCGTCCTTCTCGCTGGCATTCGTGTGGCAACCGTGTGGACAGTGGGAATTGCGACGATCGCTGCGGCAATCGGTGCTGGCGGTCTTGGTGAATTTATCTTTCGCGGCCTGGCGATGGTCGATAATCGCGTGATTCTGGAGGGCGCGATTCCCGCGGCGATACTCGCACTGGCCGCTGACGTCGGCTTTGGACTGTTGGAGCGCCGTCTGCGGCATCCGCAATGACCCAACTACGCCGCGGGATATTGCTGCCGCTTGTCGTCGCAATCTTTGCTCTATGCGGCTGTGTTAATCGCGACGATACGATTGTCGTTGGCTCGAAAAATTTTCCCGAGCAGGCGATTCTCGGCGAAATTCTTGCGCAACGGATAGAGGCGCAAACCGGATTGCGCGTCGAAAGGCGCTTCTACCTGAGCGGAACGTATATCTGTCATCAAGCATTGCTCGCGGGAAGAATTGATATGTACGTGGAATATACAGGAACGGCGTTGACGGCGATCCTGAAAGAAATGCCAAATAACGATCCCCATGCGGTTTTCAACCAGGTCCGCGACGGTTATGCGCAACGCTTCGGCTTGATTGTTGAGCCGCCGCTGGGTTTCAACGACAGCTTTGCAATTGTCGTTCGAGGAGATGACGCTCGTCGGTACGGAATCCACACAATTTCCGATGCCGCAAAATACACACCTCTGTGGCGTCCCGGATTCGGATACGAATTCCAGGAACGTCCCGACGGATACGATGGATTGGTGAAGACCTATGGATTAAAGTTTGCAGCAGCCCCACGGATCATGGATTTGGGACTGCTCTACCGCGCATTGCTCGCTCGCCAAGTGGACATTGTGGCTGGAAATACGACTGATGGTCAGTTGGTGACAGGAGCTTTCACTGTGTTGACCGACAACAAGCATTATTTTCCGCCCTACCAGGCAGTACCTGTCGTTAGAAGTGAAGTTTTACAACAGCATCCCGAGATCGCAAATGCGCTTGTCGGCCTGTCTGGAAAGATTTCGGATAAAGACATGCAGAAGATGAATTACGAAGTGATTGGAGAGCATAAAGACACAGCATTCGTCGCCAGCGAATTCCTGCGCGCGAAACATCTCAACTAAGCCGCCCTGTGACGTGACTCGGTTCGAGACGATCCAGACTGAAATGAACTGGCCCGATCGTTCCAGTGGCGTGCATACCTAACCACATACGATCGTTCCCGCGCAGCGGCAAGCTTTATCGATCAGACGTTCGCGCGCGCAAGCATCGCGCCGTTTCATATCCTGCAAAGAGACGGGAGAATTGGGAAAAGAGATTAGAAAAACGAACGAACAGTTGGACGGTTTAGTCTGCTTCCTGCAGTGTCTTGAGATGCGACTCAAGAGACGCAACATACTGGCGTTCGGCCTCGAGTTCCGACTGAAGTTTCTTGACGAGCATTTCGATGCGTTGAAGCTCGAAGCGGAGTTTCTGAACCTCTGTTACTGAAGAGTTGCTATTCGAACGCGCCGTCGCCTGAGGGGTGGCAACAGGCGGAGTTGTGTGTAGTCGGTCTTGCGGAGCGAAACTCTGCGTCGACGGGGCCGCATGAACGGCAACGGGCCCCGCGAAAATCCCGGAGAGTGAGCTTACCGCAGAATTGGCCGCCTCCGAATCGTCAGAATCTTGGCGAGGCGGAGTGCTGAGCGATTTGGGATTCAGCAGGTTTTTAACGCGCGCGATCAGCTCCTGCGGCTGAAATGGTTTGCGAATAAGTTCGTCAGCCTGAACAGCAATAGCCTTTTCTGCAACAGTTCGATTTACAACTCCGGACATCAATATCACCGGCGTTTTGCGCAGCTCCGGATTTTGCTTAATGAACTGGCAAACTTCGTAACCGTCTTTGTCGGGCATGATGACATCCGTAATGACAGCATCAGGGATGGTGTCGGAAAATTGCGCCAAGGCGGATGCCGCATCATGACAGGTGACGATGTTAATTGACTCGCGACGGAATGCAATCTTGATGACTTCGCGCATAGTCGCGCTGTCGTCGATGAAATATACCGTTGGAACACGCTCGGAGGAAACGATCGACGCTTCGCTCATGGCCGCTCCAATTCGGATTTTTCCGGCACAACTTGGCCGCCGGTGGGATGAGGTACAGCCGTGGACGCTGCAACATCCATGTGTTCTTGCCCATCGTCCGATAGAGGCGCTTTGTCGGCGTCGCCCAGGGCATCTTCGTCGAGTTCACGCATGGCATCGAGCATGAGATCAGTCGAAGAACGCAACACGGTGCGTTGAGCCGCAGTTACGCCGTAAACAAATTTGTACACGCCCTTGCCGGCGCCCTCGCAGGACTTGAGAATATGAATGACGGCCTCATCCCCAAAGAGTGTGCCGCATTCGGCGTGCGAGAGTTCGCCACCATCAAAATAAATTACTCCGTCAGTATCTCCGGAATTGATGTTGAGAGCGCCGGTCTGGCGTGCTTGATTGAGCATTTGAATTACGCCGGGCAGATCAAGGCGCGAAAGATCGCCCGTCAGAGTTGTTATCGCGCTCGGAACCATTTGCGTCGGCTGGAAACCTTCTTGCCGGCTGAGGAGGAAGGCCCGGACGTGGGCGGCGATTCCTTCGGGGCCGCGCCGCCGGTCGACATAATCGTCACAACCATGGCGAAACGCCTCCATGAGCGCCTGGTCGCCACCATTCCCCACGGCGATCAGCGGAATGTTGGCCGTCTTCGCATCTGCGCGGAGCAATGGAGCGATTTCATAGGCATTCATTTCCCGCAGATTCGTGGCGCACAGAATGACGGCTGGCGTGTTCCATTCGAGCATCGTCAGCGAGTAAGCGGCTTGCGCGCTCGTCAGCACTTCAAAACCTTCCTTTTTTAAAGCGTCACTCAGTTTTTTTGAAAAATAGACATTGCTGTCGATGAGCAGTACTTTCGGCTGAGATGCCCCGGAAGTGTTCACGATCCTGACTCCGGGACGCGCACTTCACGGGACGCCTGGCACCCTTGAATCAGTTTACCTAAATCCAAAATTTGAATGCGATCCTCGCCGACCTGAAGCGAGCCGGTGATGTACGGTTCTTGATTCTCAGTATGGACGTGAACTTGCACAACGGCCTCGCCGTTGGCGAGTTCGCATTCTCCTGCAACAGGTATCGCGCACCAGTCGCGGGTATCACCGGCTCGCCATTCCGCAATCAAGTGAAAGCGGTCGATTGATTCATTCTTTTCGCCTAACAGTCGTCCTACGTCACAAACCGGAACTACGCGACCGCGGCGTACGATTACACCAGAAATCCATGGCGTTCGATGAGGGAACCATTGCAGGTTCCCAATCGAAATTAATTCGACGATCGACTCAGCCGCCACTGAAAATCTGCGGCTTCCAATTGGCACAATGACGTAGCTTTTCAGTGGCGTTTCAGCGGTGCCGCTCACAAAAGCGCTCCCTGCGTTTCACCGGAGAGCGGCAAAACGTCATTCTTCGCGGAAGCACCTGTTCGATCATCGAGTGCGCCAAGTTGCGCGAGCTCGTGCTCGGTCAAAAAACCGTCGGGATTCAAGACCGGCACAACATCATCGTCAATGAGCGTAACGCCGCGATACCAAACGCGCTCCGCTCCCGAGAACGATTGCGGTATCACCATGAGACGCGAGATCGTTTCGATGCGGTCAATCTGGTCAACCAGAACGGCGACACAGGAGCGGCGAAGAACGAGAACGAGCGACGGGCGAGACGCCGGAAGACCAAAGTGCATGCACGCGTTTACGACGTAGTACCACTTCCTTCCGCGCCGAAGACGATGCAGCACTTTCGGGACGCCGTTCAGAGTCGTCTCCGAGGTGACGGAGGAAAAACCATCGGTGCTGCGAATCTCGTCGATAGCGCTCGCAGCAATCGCGAACGTGTGCCCGGCAACGGCAAACAGGATGACCTCCTCGGTACGGCCATACTGCCGAGGCGATTGAAATCCGTTGGGAACGATCTTCATCGTAACATCGCTTGCGACGAACGGGTGATTTCGCGGACATGCTTGTCAGCACTCGAGAAAATTTGATCCAGCGGCAGAACCTGATTAACTGCTCCGGTCTTGATCGCCTCAGCGGGCATTCCGAAAATTATCGAGGTTGCTTCATCCTGCGCTATAACGATGCCGCCCGCGGCGCGAATCGCTTGAGCGCCACGCGAGGCATCGTTTCCCATGCCCGTGAGAACAATGCCCACTGTCATCGTCCCCGCCCAACTGGCCGCCGTCTCCATAGTTACGTCAGCGCACGGGCGATATCCTGAAATTCGCGGACCGTCTTCCAGAACAATCCGGCCCGACGATGAAATACGAAGATGATGTGAACCAGGGCAGACATAAAGAGTGCTTTGACGCAAAGGTTCGTTTGCCTCTGCTTCCTTTACTTTGATTTCAGTCACATCGGCGAGCTGTAGGGCATATTGGCTTGTAAAATTGGGCGGCATGTGCTGCACGAGCACGACAGCCGCTGGAAAGTCCGCTGGGAACGCGGCTGCGAGGCGCATAACAGTCGCTGGACCTCCTGTCGACGCCGCAATAACTACGATTGGGAAACGGACACCGATGTGGCCGTCAGAGCCCTCCGTTGAGGCTTCGACGCGTCCGGGAGAGTGATGCGCGCCTTCGACGTGAGGCTTAGGACGCGCAGCGGTGCGTATAACGCGAACCTTTGCGGCCATTCTTAATTTGCGATTGAGATCGTCGGCCACCGATTTCATGTCGAGGTCAATCCCGCCGGAAGGCTTGGAAACAAAATCGATTGCGCCAAGCTCCAAGGCGATGAGTGTACTCGCCGCTCCTTCGCGCGATTCCGAACTCACCACGACGATGGGTCGAGGATTTTGAGACATAATGTGTTCGGTCGCCTGCAGTCCATCCATATGCGGCATATTAATATCCATCGTGATGACATCGGGCTTCAGCGATTCCGCCATGGATATTGCTTCGCGTCCGTCCTTAGCGTTGCCGACAACTTCCATCTCCGGATCGGCAGCAATGATTCCATGAAGTACTTTGCGCATGAACGCGGAATCATCCACGATCAGGACACGAAGTTTTTTTCGGGTTGCGTTCATACGCCGACCACCGGAACTGGCCGACGCGTTCCGTTTTTGTCCAAGCCGAGAATTTTCTCAACTGCTGCGAGCAATTGTTCTTCTTGAACTGGCTTGGTCAAGAAGTCGACGGCCCCTTCTTTCAGTGCGCGATCACGGTGCTTCGCCCCAGCTCGTGATGTGACCACCATGACCGGGATACGGCGGGTTTCCGGATTCTGACGAAGGTGGCTCATCAATTCGTAGCCGTTCATCCGCGGCATTTCCAAGTCGGTGACAATTAGATGCGCGCCAGACTGCACTGCAATCTCCGCTGCCTCAAGGCCATCAGACGCTAGGCGAACGCAGTAGCCAGCTTTCTCCAGCATGCGCGCGACGAACTTGCGGACGCTAATCGAGTCGTCTGCCACAATCACAACACGTTCTTCCTGAACCTCGTCAATCGCTTCCGCCGGAATGCTGCCCGAAGCTACGGCGGCGGCTCCCGGACCAAACACGCGTGCGGCCGCGGCCGTGGCTGCCACAGTGGCGTGTTCACTAAGTTCTTGCGCGGCCAGACGATGCAGATCTAACAGTAAGATTAGACTGCCGTCTGGAGCGATGCTCGCTCCAGGAAACAGCTTCACATTGCGCAAAAACTCGCCAAGACTCTTGATGACCACCTCGTCTTTGCGCAGAACCTCTTCAACCACGATGCCGACACGGCGCCCCGACACATTGACAATCACCATGCGGAAATAACCACTCGCGGTTTCGAGGAGCGGCAGGGCCAGGCGCACGTCGAGACGAACTACGTCGATGATTTCATCGCGCACCTTGACGAGCAGTTTCCCTCCAACATCTTCGATTTCTGCGGGTCGCACACGGCGGATTTCCTCAACAAACGCGAGAGGAAGGGCAAACACGGAGGTGCCACAACGAACGAAAAGCGCCTGCGAGATAATGAGCGTCAGCGGAACCTTCAACGTGAAACAGGCTCCCAGGTGGATCTCGCTCCGAACTTCTACTTCTCCGTTGAGCGCGTCGACACTGGATTTCACTACGTCCAAGCCTACGCCGCGTCCCGCAAGCTCTGTTTTTTCGCTTACCGTGGAAAACCCCGGCGTGAAAAGAAGATTGCGCAAGTCGCGCTCACTGAGTTGACGGGCCTGGTCGGGAGTTGTGAAGCCGCCTTCGAGCGCGCGCGCACGAATTCTCTCGAGATCGATCCCTCTGCCATCATCTTCCACTTCGATGAAAATGTGATTGCCGCGATGATATGCGCGGACAATGATTCGTCCCTGCGGATTCTTCCCGCGCTCCTGCCGCTCGGGAATCTCCTCAATTCCGTGCGCAACAGCGTTACGGGCGATATGAATCAACGGATCAGAAATCTGCTGGATAATGTTGTTGTCCAATTCTGTGTCGGCGCCCTCCAGAACCAAGTCCACTTCCTTACCCGTAGCCTTCGCAGCATCACGAACCGTCCGGGAAAGGCGCGTGTAGAGATTACCGATGGGCACCATGCGCGCTTGCGTGATCTGATCTTGCAAGCGATGCGCGAGTTTCGTGAATTCGTCAATATCGGCGTCAACCCGGCCCATAAAACCGCCGAGTTGTCCGAGGACTTCATTAACGTCCGCGGAAATTTCAGTTAGCGAGCGCGAAAGAATACTGAAATCGTCGTAGCGGTCCATTTCCAGTTCAGTGAAATCGCCGAACGAATCGCGGCGGTTGCCGCCGGTTCCAGACACTGTCGTCGCGAGACGGCTCGTGCCACTGTTCATCACACTTCCGGACAGGGACCCCACCCAATTGAACTCGTACTTGTCCTGGAAGCCGGCGATTTTCTCCGCCAGACGACCCTTCGAGAAGTTTAGGATTTCAACGAGCTTCTCGAGTTCTGCCAGGCGCCCGATCATGCGCGTCCTGTTGATGACCAGTTCGCCCACCGCATTCATCATTTTGTCCAGACGCTCAAGGGAGATTCGGACAGAATGAACGGGCGAAGTGCCAGGCGTGGATTTTTTGTGGCCTGGCTCTGCGACTGGGGATTGACTTAAATTCTGTCGCGCATCACCCGCAGCCGACATGCCATCAACACCAGCGGTCAAAACAGGTTCTGCGCGTGTTTCCGGAACACATTCCACAAGCCGCGCGAGAAATGAGTCCACTGCGGCCCGTGCATGCATGTCATCCGGCCACTCGTTGTGCAGGAATTTCTTCAAAATATCGACCGATTCCAAACAGAGGTCCGTGAGTTCCGTACTGGCGGCAATTGCGCCGTCACGCATGCGGCCAATCAGATCCTCTACGCGATGAGCGATTGCCGACAGGCGGTGCAGTCCAACTTGCGCGGCTGAGCCTTTAATCGTGTGGATTGACCGAAAGAGCCGGTTGATGTCGTCCGGATTGGAATTCGTTTCGAGAGCGAGCAAGCATTCCGTTATCGTCTGCAGATGCTCCTCGGCTTCAGGAATAAAAAATTGTAGAACTTCCTCGGCCACTTGGCCGTCCGCCGGCAAAAGGTCGTACTGGGAAGTCATTTCTGAGGAAATTATGCCTCCCGCTTCGTGAGGTTCAAGGGCGACCTCGGAGCGATCAGGCAAACAAGAAGGGGACGCCACCGGCGAAGCATTGGGAAACGCGAACGCGTAACGCTGCTTGAATGCCTGGATGTCGGCCGCAACTTCCGTGCCGCAGTCGCTGATTTCGAGTAAATCGAATTCGAGTACGGAAATCGCGTCCGACAGAAATTCCGTCAACGGCGCAATGGTATCGGAGTTCAATGGCGCATGACGCGTGTATTGAAAAACGTGCGCGAGCTTCCCAGCAATCTCCGAAAATAACGGAAAACCGTACGTTGCCGAATTGCCGCAAAGCGTGTGTGCAGCAATATACAGACGTTCCAAATCCTCGGGATTCGGCTGCGCTTCCTGCAGGATGCTGGAATATTCCCGTAGAAATTGCAGGTGCTCAGAGGCCTCCTGAAGAAAAACTTCGATGGCGCCCTTACCGGCTTCACTCACAGCGCACCTTCCAGAAGTGGAGCGCCGCGGTAAATCATTTCGCCGGCAGGTTTGCGATAGAGAATGCAATCACCGCAGACAACGGAATCGAACTTCACAGGAACATTTGAAATAGATTCGGAATGTCCCAGGAACAGATAACCCCCGGGTTCCAGATACTCATAAAAATGTTGAATCAGGGAATTCCGTCGGGCTTCCGAGAAATAGATCATCACGTTCATGCAAAAAATGCAGTCCAGACGGCCAAGATAAACGGCTTGCGCAAGATTCATCGGCGCAAATGACACCATCCGGCGGACGCGTGGCTTAACCAGAAAGTCGTTTCCGGATGGCGAAAAGTAGTTTTCCAATTGGCGAGGAGACAATTGTTCCAAGCTGCGGCCGGAATAAACGCCTCGTTCTGCGTGACTCAGAGCGCGTTTGCTAATATCCGTGGCAAGGATTTCGATGTTCCAGGCCTCCGCAAACATAAGCGCATCCGCGACCGTGATCGCGATGGAATATGGTTCCTCACCCGTGGCACAACCCGCGCTCCAGATACGCAGAGTGCGCGGAGTCTCCCAAAACTTCTTCATATGCAATTCCGGGAGCACTTTCTTCTCAAGGGCCTCGTACACAGCCGGATAACGGAAAAACGAGGTTTCCTGGGTGAGCAAACGCTCGACGAGTGCGTCATATTCGACAGTCGAAGCGTGGAGCTTCCTCAACAGGTCAGTGCCGCCAGCGAGATGCTTCGCACCTACGTGTTCGCGTATGCGCGTCGAAAAGAAGCGTTCTCGCGAGGCGTCGAACAAGATTCCTGAGCGACGCTCAATAAGCGTGCGAATCTCGTCGAGTTCGTACTCGGTAATCGCGGTGGTTGCTTTTTCTTTCATTTTGCCCTGCGCCAGCGAGCCGCTCCGTTCCTTATTTCAACCGTTAGCGGCGTGAGCCCGCTGGAACTGGTTCGGGCCGCGATTCTTCCACACTCTCCAAACCGTTCTTCGACGAATGGCGAAACTGCGCGAGCGCTTCGTTCAATTGGTCGGAGAGCTTAACCATGTTACCGACCGTTGCGACTGTTTGTCGGGCGCCCTGCGACGTCTGGCGGGTGATGCCAGAAATGATTTGCATCGCGTTCGCAACGCCTTCGGTACCGCGTACCTGTTGTTTCGAAGCCAGTGAAATCTCCTGGACCAACTCGGCCGACTGGCGAACGACGTTTGAAATGGCTTCGAGTGCCTTACCTGCTTGATCCGCTAGGCCGGCCCCGACTTCCACTTCCTTTGTACCCTCCTCCATCACGACAACCGCTTCGTTCGTCTCCGCCTGAATGGCCTTGATAAGTGCGGCAATGTCCTTGGTGGCGCTGCGGGAATGTTCAGCAAGCTTACGGACTTCATCGGCGACGACGGCGAACCCGCGACCGGCCTCGCCCGCGCGCGCCGCTTCGATCGCCGCGTTGAGGGCAAGAAGGTTGGTCTGCTCGGTGATATCGTTAATCACGTTGATGATTTCAGAAATTTCGAGTGAGCGGTCGCCCAGGGATTTGATTTTCTTGGCTGTCGCCTGCACCGATGCTCGAATGCGCTGCATGCCGTCCAACGTATCGCGCACCGCGCGGTTGCCCTGTTCCGCGGCGTCCAGTGCGCGACGAGCAGCTTCAGCACTCGCTTCCGCGTTATTCGATACCTGCTTCATGGAAACCGTCAGCTCTTCGACCGCTGATGAAGTGTTGGTAATCTCCTGGTCCTGCTGAGTGGCTCCCGTGGTCATTTCGTCCGCGGCGAGAAGAATCTGGCTGGCGCTCGTGCTAACGTCAATGGCCGCTTTGCGAACACGCTCGATGACCTTGCTGAAATTTTCAAGCATGAAATTGACCGAGTCGGTGACGTTACCGAGCGCATCGTTTGTCACGCGACCGCGCATCGTCAAATCACCTCGCGCGACCTGGTTGATCAGGTTGAGCAGGTCCGTGATGCTTCTTTGCAACGAATCAGACGCTTCTTGAGTCACCGAAGAGCGGGCCATCTTCGATGCGCTACGATTCAAATTCTCCGCGATGAATCCAAATTCATCGGAAGAATGCACTTCCGCCTTCGCGCGCGAGTCTCCCGAAGCCAAGCGCTCAGAAAAACCCGCCAACTCAGAAAGTGGCCCTAAGATGCGTTTGGGCAGCAGGATCACGTGCAGCAGGAACGTAAAGATGACGAGCATGGCGGCACCAAGCAAGCTGCCAGACGCGTTCCCCGAAAACGACGAGAAATTCGTCAGGGGTTGTCCGTTCGCCGCGGCCCCGGCGTGGAACGCCAGGGCAAGAACTCCGCAGAGCGCGGCCACATCCCACAGGATCAACATCCAAATGGTGGTGCTGAGACGCGATTTCATGACATCCTCCGAAAGTCGAAAAACGAAATGGCCACATCGCCCGCGGCGAATTCTTGCACCTTGAGTCTGAACAATTTCATATCACCGGTACCGGAAACACTTCGATCATCTTGGGTAAATCGAGAACAAGCGCAAGGCGGTCGTCGTGCCGGAGCATCCCCCGGCAATGCGGCACATCGCTGGGCATTTGATCGAGCAACGCATCATCTGCCGCCGTGTATGTGCCAATCACTTCATCGGCGGCAATGCCGAAGCGCAGGCACGTCGGGTGAGCATCATCGAGCAGCGCGGCAACAACCACGTGCCGAGGCGACAAGCCCGCGCGACGGCCCTCGGTGAAGGCAATGTCGACGAGCGGAACAATCGAGCCTCGCAGATTGAAGACTCCCATCAAAAATGACGGGCCCAGAGGAACGCGCGTGAGCGGCGGCCAATCGACGACTTCCTCCACCAGGAGGACAGAAAGGCAAAAACGCTCTCGGCCCGCACGAAAAACGCAGTACTGACTTTCGGGCGAACGCTGCGCCGCGATGGCCTCGCCATCCATCGGCTCAAGTGTGTCAGAGAACTCTCGCAAATCTCCGCCCGGCTCGACCGCGAGAAGGCCCGGCTCGCGTTCAAGGGCACGCTCGGCCTTGTATTCGTCGGACATCATGTGAACCTCCGCACAGTTTCCAGAAGTTCCTCGGGAGTAAAAGGCTTTGCGATATAGGCGTCCGCGCCTTGTTGCTGCCCCCAAAATTTGTCACTCGACGTATTCCGCGAACTCACGAGAATCACAGGGATGCTTCCGAACAGCGAATTCCCTTTCAGTTCACGGCATATCTGGAAGCCATTGCGGCTGGGCATGACAATGTCGAGAAGGATCACGCCGGGATGCTCGAGCGTGATGGTTTCTTCAATTCGGAGCGGATCACTCAAGCCGACAGAAGCGTAGCCCCCCTGATCGAGAATTCCCTGCATCATTTTGACAGCGGCTACGGAGTCATCAACTACAAGGACTTTCGTCAACACGCAATCCTCCGCTACTGGGCCAGAAATATAAATGCACGAATCCAGCCAATCTTAGTTAGCGGTGAAGCGGACACCATCGAGTGATAAGTTGCAGATTACTAAGCATTTTAGGGAATCACCCTTGGGCCTTGCGGTTGGTTATTTCGGAGTTGGGCAGCTTCGGGCGTCTCACTCTGAGATTCTTTCTCACGAGGCTAATCTCTTCGAAGGGTGGTGAGAAAGTCTTGGTCGGAACTCAATGCGTTGCTTTTCCTGCTTAGTTTTGCGTTCCTTCCATGGCTGAAAGCAGGCGACGCGCGCTGATACCCAGGTTCACGGCCGCATCCGTGTTCTTCATCCGTTGAGCTTCGTCCACGCGTCGCTGCAGATAGGTCATCTCATCGCGACCGAGCGCAACCGCCGCGTCGAGGTTTGCGGAGCTTCCGGATTGCTTTTGTTCTTCGCGTGCCAGCGCGACGAGCGCACGAGCCGCGACGGCTCGGCGAAGGTCTTCCGAGAGTTGACCGCCGTCGCTAACAAAGGCGTTCACCTCCCAAGCGGAGAGAAGAATTCGAGCATCTCCCAGCGTAACGGTGCTCATGGAGCGACCACGGGTTGGCGGCGCCTCGATTAGTTGCTCCCAGATGCGTTCGAGACACTCTTCAAGCTGCGGTGAAGGAAGATTGCCCGCCGCTGGCGCATGCGGATTCTGCAGCGTCATCTGGTTGGCGCCTTCCCCGGATGTTGATACTCCTGCACGCGGCGCGGACTTCAAACTGGACGCTAAAGGTGGCGCGACCGCTGCCAACGGTGGCTTTGTTTGTGTCTCGGACTTCGTGGACACTTGGCTTTTCGACGGAGCATTGACTGAAGGTCTTGCGTCCTCACGCTTCAGTTTCTGCGCATTTGAGACACTCACAGGGACATTGGGGGAAACTTCGCCGCCCGGGCGCATCGCGGGTTGTTTTGCAATCGCAGATTCTTCCGTACCTGAAGGCGGCTTGCTCTCAATGGCCGGTATTTTTTCATGAACACGCGTAATCCCGAGCGCCCGCTCCACCGCATGGCGAATCGCAAGGAGCTGCTCGAATGTCTGGTTCGCCGATTCTGCCGCGTAGTCCGAGGAAATCGGCTGGCGCCAGGCAAGCGAAATTTCGCGAAGGCGCCCAACATGCTCCTGAGCTGATAGGCCTGCGGAGCGGCAATCGACAACGACGATGCCACGGCGCTCCAATTCACTGAGGCCCTCGCGAATCGCCCGCAAATCCGCATGAAGGAGCCGGAAGAATGACCGGCGCAACAAAAAGTTAAAACGAGTAAATGCTACAAGTGCCGCGGGGTCATAAAACATGAAACCCGATGCGTCCTTGAGTTGCCGACCCTTTTCAAGAAGTTTCGCGTTGAAGACTTCGCGAAGACCGTGGCATCGATTCATGGCGTCGAGAACCTGGTTCAGGGGAAGGCACCATTCGAGCTCAGTCGGCTCGGCATCCACGATAACGGTGCGAAGAACCTGTGCGACATCGGCAAGCGTAATTTCACAGGAATAAAGATCCTCAGGAGCGCACAGTGCGAAATATGTAGCGAGAAGCAGGTCAATGTTATCTCGATCAGTGGGAGTTTTTTCCGCACGTCGCAACAAACGCATAATGATAGCGCGCAAACTTTCTGGCTTGATTTCCTTTAGCGAGTGCAAGAGCTGCCGGAGCTGATTTGTCCGGATGCGTGTATCCATCTCGCCCAGCCATTTCACAATGCGATCGAAAAGGCCCGATGCCGGACATGCCGCTGGAAGTTCTGGCTCCTGCACCGGGGCGATTTCCAGGTGGAAATGGTTGGTCAGATAAAAGTAAAGCGGGTAAACGAGCCGCGCTTCTAGCCAGGCCGCAGCTATGGCCTCGGCTTTTTCTCCCAGTGACGGAAGTGATTCCTTAACTGGTGTGGGTTTTTCCTTAAGGCCGCTCATTCAATTGTCCGCGTCACGATGCACTTCCCGGCTTGCCCCCCGAGTTTTGGACTTTGGCACAAAAGAAGCGAATGAATACACGACGTCCGTTAGACAAATGAAAATAGAGAGCAAGCGCAAAGCCAAACGCCCTCGGTCGCTGTCAAACGTAACTCACTCATATTGAGTCCTTTATACGCAATGGCCG
The DNA here is from genome assembly GCA_035933995.1 of Candidatus Acidiferrales bacterium. Lineage (GTDB taxonomy): Bacteria > Acidobacteriota > Terriglobia > Acidiferrales > UBA7541 > DAHUXN01. The sequence goes on from DASYYI010000211.1 coordinate 13,980, forward strand.
GACTGTCAAAAGCGCCCGCCGTCTCAACCTGCGACAGTGTCGTCTCATGCGTTAGACGTTCGTCATTTCATCGATGTTTCTGGTCGCCCCGACACGCAACGGAATTTGATACTGCTTGAGTTTTCGGTAGAGCGTTGCCCGGCTGATGCCGAGCATCCTGCCGGCCAACTCCTTGTCTCCGCCAACTTGCTCAAAAACGCGCAGGATAGTCATGCGCTCCATGTCGGCAAGAGCCGTGGATGCAAGCGTATCCTTATCTTCGGTGGAGGCGGACATTTCCTGACAGGATAGAATTGCCGGCGGCAGATCTTTGACGTCAATCGTGCGCCGGTCTCCCAGCGCGAGAGCCCTGGCGATCGCGTTTTCCAGTTCGCGAACGTTGCCTGGCCAATCGTATTGCAAAAATACCTTCATGGCGGCAAAACTTACCTGTACATTCTCGCCGGGTGCATGACGATCGAGAAAACAGTGAACCAACATGGGAATGTCAGAGCGCCGCTCGCGAAGCGCCGGCATGTTCACAGTGATTACATTCAGACGGAAGAAGAGATCCTTGCGGAAGCTACCACTGCGATAGGCAGCCTCAAGGTCACGATTCGTAGCGGCAATCACGCGCACCTGAACGGCGACATTCTCATTACTGCCGACCGGCCGAACCTCCTTTTCCTGGAGCACGCGCAGAAGTTTCGCCTGCATCTCGAGGGGCAGCTCTCCGATTTCGTCAAGAAAGATCGTGCCGCCATTCGCCGCCTGGAAAAGGCCAATCTTTGATTTCAGCGCGCCGGTAAATGCACCTTTGTCATGTCCAAATAATTCGCTTTCCATGAGTGTAGGTACCAAGGCGCCGCAGTCCACCGCAACAAATGGCATCTGTGCAAGCGGCCCGCGAAAGTGAATAGCGCGCGCGACGAGTTCTTTGCCTGTCCCGCTTTCCCCTGCAATCAATACGGGTGTACGCGAATCTTTCAACCGCGCGATCATGCGCAGAACGTCCTGAACCTTCGCGGATGTTCCCACGATGCCATCCAGGCGAACTTCCGTATCCATGCGCTCGCGAAGAACCTGGTTTTCGTTGACCAGTCGAATTTTTTCCGCCATGCGCTGCAAGAGCAATCGAAGTTTCTCCACCCGAAACGGTTTTTCGATGTAGTCGTAAGCGCCCACCTTCATGGCGTCCACCGCAGACTCAATCGTGCCATGGCCCGTCATAATGGCTACTTCGACACCGGGTAGAATCCGTTTGATTTCCCGTAATAAATTGACACCGCTCATTTGTGGAAGCTTCAAATCGGCTATGACCACGTCCGCAGCTTGCCTTTCGAGCGTTGCAAGCGCTACTTCCGCGCTTTCGGCCTCCGAGCAAATGAAGCCTAGTTTCTCCCCAATAGTCATGCAAAGTTTACGGATCGACGGCTCATCGTCGACCACCAGAAATCGTATTCGCAGATCGTTGCTCATTATTCCTCTTTTGCGATGTTAGCGTGCCCCTTCCGAAACAGCGACGAGCGTTGCCGCTGCTGCCGCCGGCAAGCGCACTAAAAATGTGGAACCCGCGCCGTCCGTGTTATTTGCGCATGAAACTTCTCCGCCATGTTCACGCACAATGCCGTAACAGATGCTCAAACCAAGCCCCGTCCCTTTGCCCGCCTCTTTGGTAGTGTAAAACGGTTCAAAAATGCGTTCCGTGTCGGAAATCCCGGTGCCGTTATCTCGGATTGTGACTTCGATCATGCCATTCACTTCAGATGTGGCGATTTCAATTTTTCCGGGGCGCTGTGCTTCATTCACAGCGTCGTAGGCGTTATTCAGAATATTCAAAAAAACCTGTTGGAGTTGATGTGCGTCGGCGAAGACACGCGGCACCGATGACTTAAAATGCTCGATGACCTCGACGTCCTGCCCTGCTGAACCATAGGAACGAAGCTGCAGCACTTGGCGCAACACGCAATGCACGTCGAGCGGTTCGCGTCGCGCAGGAGTCTGTCGCGCGAAATGTAGAAGGTTCTGCACGATTTCCTTTGTGCGCTCGGCCTCCTGCAGGACAATCCGTAGTTCGTCTTTGGCAGGTTCTGAAATATCGGGATTCTCGAGAAGCAAATCCGAATAGCCCACGATGGCGGCAAGGGGGTTATTGATCTCGTGCGCCACGCCTGAAACAAGCTGCCCCAGAGCGGCCATTTTTTCGCTGTGCCGCAGTTGCGCCTGTAGCACCGCAGTTTCGGTAACGTCGGACATTACCACCACTATGCTGTTCACTTGCCCTTGCTCGTCACGCATTGGGCTCAGGCTGATGGAAAACCTTCCGGTGCTTCGGTTACCGCGCAAAACGGGAAGCTCCAGATTTTCGGACGCGAAACCGAGGAGGGCATTCTCAAACGACCTCTCAAAGAGAGAACGGCGACCTTGCGGTATGAATTCGACGAGCGGACGTCCCCGCAGATATTCCTCGCGATACCCCGCTTCCTGGCACCGGCGGTTGGAATAACTCACGAGGCCGGCGGTATCCAGCACCAAGATCATGCTTTGTGTGTGATTCAGGATTTTTGTATTGAAATCCCGCTCGCGCTGGAGCTGCGTCTGATAAGTACGCTGCTCGGTAATGTCTTTCAGGATATGAATCGTACGCGAGCCTTCTTCCAACCCACCGCCGATGCGCGACGTGGAAATCAAAAATGCGCGCGCGCCGGAAGTCAGTACGGATTCCTCCGCGGATCGTGCCGGCTCGCGGCAGAACGGGCACCCGCGCTCCGCGGAATTCTCCGCGATTGAGTTAAGCGCGCGGGTGCTCAGACCGATCAGCTCTGACGGACGCGAGCCCAACGCTTCGGCCAGCGACCGATTGACGCGCACGATGCGATTCGCGGGATCATGGACAATGATGAGATCGCTTATCGCGTCAAAATCCTCCACCCATTGGCGTTTGGATTGCTCGATGCGCGAAAAAAGCCGCGAATTCTCTAGCGCCACAGAAGCATGACTGACCAGCGCGTGGACCAAATCGCGGTCCGCCTCTGAAAGCTCATGCGCACGATCGATTAGACAAAGGCCGCCCAGCAAATCGCCTTGGCTGCCCGTGAGCCTGGCGAAACACAGACTGCGCCACCCGAATGCAGTCGCCCGTTGGGTTCCCAGCAGCACAGCAGCGGGCCCCAAAAGAAGAGGTTCTGGGCGTTCGGCTGCGAGGGCTGTCAGCGCCGCATCGACTTCTGGCCACTCCGATTGCCCCTGAGCATTGTGCGAATAGACAGTCTCCAGACGTGCACTTCGCGTGAGAGCCAGTATCGCTGCCCGTGCACCAAGCATTTCTGCAGCGCGAAGCGTGAAGCGACCAACAAATTCCGGGAGACGCAAGGAAGGTTTCAACTCGACAGCGAGATTCATCAGATTCTGGGCCCGAACTTCGGCCGTCCCGATTGATGGGAACGATGTGCCGACAGCTTCAAAGGCAGCGGCAAGTCTCCGTGCTAGTTTCGCGATGCTCCGATTCGAGGAAACCGGCGCGCTGCGCCTCGTGAAAACAAAAATGCCCCGTACACCGCTGCTGGACAAGACCGGCGCAATCAGACACCAGCGCGAACGAAACACACGGTCGCTAAGATTAAATGCTCGTCGGCTCGGTTTGGAAACGACTACACAGCGGCGAGAAACTGCGCGACTGAAGAGTCCATTCTCGCTCAGGCGAATAACCCGCCCGGCGCGAAAAGATGGTTGGCCCTCAAAGTGGCGAACGACAGCTTCATCAGGAGATGTAATGTCCCAATAGCTTGCGCTAGCCAGGTTGAAAAAAGCTCTAGCGGATCGGCAGTACAGGGGAATGGCGCTGAATCGGGAGCGCTTCCGATCAAAACTAGAGAGATGTGCAAGGAGGCGCTCGAAATCGCCTGCGTCAGAAGAGAAGAGGACTCTCGACCGCAAATACGAACGCATGAAATTTATGAACTCGCGTCTGCAAACGCCTAGATCGGGACTGAGTTAACGGTAGCTTGCAGTCTCATTTTGAGTCAAGTAAACGCGCGTAAAGCGTTGCCGAAAGGTACATCTGGCGCGTCGTCGCCTATTCTCAGTGTGAGACAACATATGGGCAATTGGAGGTTAGGTTGAGACGGGCCGTGGCCCAAGAAACTCACCACTTCAAACGCGATTCTCGTGCGATATACCTGAAAACAAATATCTTAGAATGATAACGGGAGGTCAGAATCAATCCCACGCCGCTTAGTCCTAGAACTGGTAGTCCCCGTGCACCTACGAAGTTGGAATAACCCGGTCTACAAGGAGAATCGTCTGTGGACACCCGAAAGACGTTTGTACGTTTCACGCTAGCCAGCCTTCTAAGCGCCATTTTCCTGCTTGCGCCAGCATTTAGCCAGGAATCTCCAACAAAGCGCAAGGTGAGCCACCGCGTGGTCCCTGAGTACCCCGCCCTAGCCCGTCAAATGAACATCACTGGAAAAGTAAAGATCGAGGTGACCGTAGCGCCTGACGGCCACGTAAAGGAGACCCGCTCAGTCGGAGGAAGCCCGTTGCTGCTCGATGCCGCAACTAGAGCAGTAAAGAACTGGAAGTTCGAGGTGGGACCAAAAGAAACAACCGAAATCGTCGAATTTGACTTTAGTCCTCAGCAGTAGAAACCGAAGGACGGCACGGGTCGCAGAGGCAGGCGGAGGAACCTGGAAATGACAATCGGCAAGAAGCTCTACTTAGGCTTTGGCGCCATTCTTATATTGCTTTTACTGGTATTCATCGTAAATCTCTCTGCGCTCCTTCGTGAGCACTCCGTTCGCAACAAGGCAGCAGCGACTCTACAGAGCATGCAAACAATAGAGTCAGTCCGCTACCAAATGATGCAGGCACGGCTCGATTTGCGAAATTTTCTGCTGAGCGGCGACCCTCGCCTGGAAGGCAAGACCAACAAAGAAGAAGGAGAGTTGTCTGATTATCTTCAGAATCAACGGATGAAGACAACCGACGAGACCTTGCGAAGCGCATTATTACAGGTCGGTGAGAGCGAACAGGACTGGTATGAAAATTTTGCTAAGCCATTGATCGACAAACGCCATCAGGTCGATTCTGGAGATGCCACCGTTTCCGATCTTCAGGTTTTTTACCTTGGGAAAAAACCTGGTTCTTGGATCGGAAAAGACGTGAATACGCTCGATAACGCCGAGACTGAGATACAAAAATCGCTCGACGATGCAAATGCCTCAGCCAAACAGGCCAGTGACATCAGCACCATCGGAAGTTCGTTCGGAATGTTCATCGCGATTCTGCTTGGCGTAGGAATCTCTTATTACACCGCGAAGTCGATCACGCAGCCGTTAGGACATCTGATCGAAGTCGCACATGAGATCGGCAGCGCTGGCGATTTGGACCACAATATTGACATCCACCGGAACGACGAAGTCGGCAGACTTGCCGACAATTTCCGCGCCATGGTCGAACATCTTAAGCGCATGGCCGGCGTTTCGGCCACCGTTGCAGAGGGCGACCTAACCCTGGAAATAGAGCCTCTTTCCAAGCGCGATACCATGGCGCGAGCGTTCTCGCGTATGGCATACGGATTGCGCGAGATCGTCCGGCAGGTTCGCGGCAGCGCTTCGCAAGTTGCGGCGGGCGCGAATCAAATGGCCGCTGCTTCCGAGGAATCGGCAAAAATCAGCTTACAGGCCGCATCCGCTATCGATGAAGTGACCAGCACGATGCATGAGATGAGCATCAATATCCAAAATGTTGTGAAAAACACCCAAGTCCAGGGCTCCAGCGTCGCTGAAACTTCAGCATCCATCGAGCAAATGATCGCGTCGATTCAGCGCGTCGCGGATACTGCGAAAATCCTGCTGGATATCTGCCACCGTTCTCGGGTTGAAGTCGAAACAGGAATCAACACCATGGAAAAAGCGACCGACGGCCTAAATCGCACCAGCGCTTCGATCCAATCGTCTTCCGAGATCATCGGAGTCCTCGGCAATCGAGCCGACGATATCGGCAAAATTATCGGGGTGATTGACGATCTTGCGGAGCAGACGAATCTGCTTGCTCTCAACGCTGCAATCGAGGCTGCTCGCGCCGGGGAACACGGACTTGGTTTTGCGGTTGTCGCGGACGAGGTCCGGAAACTCGCTGAAAAGTCGACGCAATCCACAAAGGAAATCGCAGAACTGATTCAGGGCATTCAGAAAGAGGCGCGCGAAGCAGTAGAAAACATGAGTAAGAGCACCCAGATGGTTCAGGAAGGCCTGCTTCTCGGCCTCGATTTGAACAAAGCCTTCGGGAAAATTTCAAACGTCGTTACAGAAGTTTACAAGTTCGCCCAAGAAATCGGGGCGGCTACGACGGAGCAGTCGAGCGGCTCCACGCAAATTGCAAAGGCCACCACCAGGCTCACTGAAATTACGCAGGAGATCAATTCTTCCGTGGAAGAGCAAGCCTCAGGAGCTCAGGGGGTCGTGCGCGCCATGGAGAAAATGCGAGAATTGGTACAGCAATCCACCTCCAGTTCCACCGAGCTCGCCGCCGCTGCCGAGCAAATGTCCAAACTCTCGCGGATATTGCTCGAGAGCATGGACCGTTTCCGAATTGAGCGCGATGCGCGAGAGAAAAACAATGTGCCAGCGTGGCAAAAGGACAATCAGCGCGAGCGCGACCGCGAAGAATCCTATCACTCCGATTTAGTGCGGGCTTGACGCAGCGGTACCAATAATGGCGAAAGACCTCCAGATCGTCGGTCTTCGAATCGGGCGCGAGACATATGGCATCCCCATCGCGCTGGTGCGCGAAATCGTGCGCGTGCCGGAAATCACGGCCGTGCCGAACACGCAGGAATATGTCGAGGGCGTCATCAATCTGCGCGGCAAGATCGTCTCCGTGATGGATCTGCGAAAGCGATTCGGCGAGAGCAACACCGAAAGCAACAAGAAGAATCGAATCGTTGTCGTCGAGTTTGACGGTAGAACAGTTGGACTTATCGTCAATTCAGCATCGGAGGTTCTAAAACTCTCTTCTTCGGAGATTGCCCCTCCCGGATCTGTCTTCATCCATGGCGAGGTTGATTACGTTACAGGCGTCGCCAAACTTGGTGAACGCCTCATCATCTTGTTGGATTTGGGCAAGGTTCTCAAAAAAAGAGATTCGCAGCCCGTTGACCCGACAGTTTCACCCTTTGCTGCAATCTAGATCAACATCCACATCAGCCAGGAGCATTCGCCCAAGATTATGGCCACATTCACAGCCCCTATCACGATGACCGAGCCCGAGCTCAAATTGCTTCAGACGCTCGTTTATCAGGAATGTGGAATGTGCTTTGACGAGCACAGGATTCATTTCCTGTGCGATCGCCTCCAGCGCCGGTTAAAGGCGTGCAATCTGGATTCGTTTTACAGCTACTACCGCCTGTTAACTAGCCATGAAGGGAAAAAGGAACTAGGAGCGCTGCTCGAAAATCTTACGGTCAATGAAACAAATTTCTTTCGCAACGTCCCGCAACTGGAACTTTTTTCAAGAGTAGTGCTTGAGAATTTATTGCACAAGAAACAGGAGCGGCGAGACTGGTCGCTGCGTTTTTGGAGCGCCGGTTGTTCGACGGGCCAGGAACCCTATACGATGGCGATTCAGCTGTGTGACGCGCTCGCCTACTATTACCTGCGCAATCCTCTCCCGTTCGATATGCCGTCACCGAAACCGCTGATTCCGCCGCCCTGGAAGGTCGAGATCGTTGCGTCGGACATTAGTTACTCCGCACTGCTGCAGGCGGAACAAGGAATCTACACTGATCATCAAATGGAATCTGTCGATTACACATGCCGGCTGCGTTACTTCGAAAAAATGGGCGATAAATATTCGGTGAAAGCAACTCTGAAGCGCCTCGTTCAATTCGACTTCCACAATTTGAAAGCGGAGTTCTTGCCGCAGGGGAACGACATTATCTTCTGCCGCAACGTAATGATCTATTTCGATGAGGCGGAACAAAAGCGCCTGATCGACAAGTTTTATCGATGTCTCAATCCCGAAGGCTATCTCTTTGTTGGCCACGCGGAAAGCCTCTTTGGCCTCACCACCAAATTCAAAATGATCCATCAAAACAATGGCACCGCCTATCAGCGAATTGAGGTGCCCGTGTGAACTTCTTTCCCGAAGAACACTCCGCCGAGCTGCGAGAGCTCTTCTTTGAAAGCGCTCAGGAACTATTGCAGCAGCTTAACGATGCAGGCTTGGAGCTTGAGGCTCACCCTGACGATCCAGAGGTTATTCGATGCGTTCGTCGCGTCGTTCACACCCTCAAGGGCGATTCGGCCGCCTGTGGATACCAGGAACTCAGCACTCTAGCACATGAAATGGAAAACGCTCTGGCACCCCACGCAGTGCGCGGCAGCCAGAGCCTCCTCGTTGAAGTCATCTTCACTGCCGCTGACACTTTCCAGGCCATGCTGGGTGCTTATCGCAAAGATCTCGAACCTCCTGCTGGCGACGCGCTTCGCGAGCACATACGTCAGATCTCGCAGAAATCATCTCCAGACAATGCAGTGGCGGTTGCGCCTGAGTCATTCCTTCCTCATTTTGATTGGAATGAAGCCGAGCGCGAGCAAATCGCGGATTCATTAAGTCGCGGCGAGACCGTGTACAACGTAGCCTTACAAATCGACCCGGCAAGCGGAATGCGATCCGCTGCATTTCAGCTTATTCATAAAGTGCTTGCGCGTTCGGGGAAGATCCTAGCGATCTGTCCGTCAGATGAGGCTGCTGCGGAGCGCATTGCGCATGTTGAAGCCGCGCTTGCAAGCGACCACTCAAAAGACGACCTGATGCGGAAATGTCAGATTCCCTCGGTTGTAACGGGCATCGTGGTAGAGCAGTTTTCCGAACAACGAGAACCTTCGCAGGACCTTCTCGATGTGCTGCTTCAGGCAGAAGCGAAAGCATCCGTCAAATATCAAACCCGCCCGGTCGTAAAATCGCAAGCGGGGCACGACTCTGGCGCCGCCCATGGCGTGCAGTCGTCTCCCAGCCTGGCAGCTCGGGAAAATACGTTACGCGTCGAGGCTTCACGGATCGATACGGTGCTCAACCTTGTCGGCGAACTCATTATTGGCAAGTCCATGTTGCAGCGGACGATCGTTGACTTTGATAAACGCCATCTCAAAGATCCGCTCCGAAATCGTTTCGCGGATGCTCTAGCTTTCCAGTCGCGTGTGCTCCACGAATTGCAGCGCTCCGTAATGCAAATCCGCATGGTACCTGTGGAGCAACTCTTCCGACGTTTCCCGCGCCTTCTGCGTGACATCGCAAAGCATTGCGGACGCGACGTGCGGCTGGAAATCGTCGGAGAAAATACAGACCTCGACAAGGGCATCCTGGACGCTCTGGCAGAGCCTCTGGCGCACTTGGTACGGAATGCCGTTGACCATGGCATCGAGCCTCCACAGCAGCGCGAGGCCGCAGGAAAACCAAGCCGTGGAACCGTGAAACTGAACGCCTATCACCAGGGAAACCAAGTTGTAATCGAAGTCTCTGATGATGGGCGAGGCATTGCCAAGGAGAAGCTAGTTCGTCGCGCCATCGAACAAGGCGCCATTTCTGCAAACGAGGCCGAAAAACTGACGGAAGCCGCTGTCAATCAATTGATTTTTCAGCCGGGCCTAAGCACTGCTGACGAGGTTACCCAAGTGTCTGGACGCGGCGTGGGCATGGATGCGGTTGCGGGAGCGTTGGAACGAGTAAAGGGTATCATCGAAATAGAAAGTAAATCGGGAGCCGGAACAACGTTTCGTCTAATGGTCCCGTTGACCCTCGCCAGCATACAGGCACTACTGTTCCAGGTTGCGGGACACTTGTATGCCGTACCACTGGCCAATGTGGTTGAGATTACGCGTATCGAAGATGGGGACATTCACCGCGTCGACGATTACGATGTCGTTTCCCTGCGAGATCAATTGCTGGCGCTTGTGCATCTGGATCGCCTCCCGTCACGGCCCATGAATTCGTCCGTGAAAAGAATGTTCGTCATCGTAATCGGGGCGGGCGAGCGCAAGTTCGGAATTGTCGTTGACGGCTTGCTGGGCGAGGAAGAACTGGTGATCAAGGCGCTGGATGAGCAATTCGCTGCATCGGATATGGTCAGTGGCGCTTCGATTTTGGGCGATGGCACAGTCGTCTTGATACTAAATGTCACCGCGGTAGCGCATCGCTTTTCCCGCCTTCCGGCAGTAGAGGCGATCGCATGAGCGGACCCGTGCGCGTCCTGGTGGTCGACGATTCGGCGCTCATGCGGAAGTTGATTCCGCAGATCCTCGAAAGCGACGGGAGCATTAAGGTGGTGGGCACGGCCATGGACGGGGCCTTCGGCTTGAGAAAGATAGAGGAACTCAAGCCGCATGTTGTGACCCTGGATCTGGAAATGCCGCGAATGGACGGAATCGCAATGTTACGCGAAATCACACGCCGGTACCGTTTGCCGGTGATTGTCTTCAGCGCGCATTCGCGCGAAGGCGCGCAGGCCACATTGAAGGCGCTCGCGCTTGGGGCGTTTGATTTTGTCGCCAAACCAGATAATGCTGCGTCCGGCCACTTGCAGGAGATTGCTCGGGAGCTCGCCCTTAAGATCAAGACTGCTGCGATCTCGGGTTCTCCAAAAATGATGCCGGAAGTCCGCTCGGTACAATTGAGGGGTACCGCCCGCAAGAATCAGTCTCACCATCCCCCGACACGCGTGGTGGCTATCGGGATCTCGACCGGCGGGCCGAACGCCCTCGAATACATGCTCTCAAGAATTCCCTTGGACTTTGCCGGCTGTTTCCTGGTCGCACAGCATATGCCGGAGGGTTTCACGGAAATGTTGGCGAAACGGTTAGATGAAACCTCAATGATCCGCGTGCGGGAAGCATGCTCGGGCGTCGCGCTGGTTGCGGGACAAGCGTTAATCTGCCCCGGCAACCGCCATTTGTCGGTCCGTCGCTCCAAGACGGGCCACATAGCCGTCGTTTCCGATTCAGCGCGGGTCAACGGCCACCGACCCTCGGCGGACGTGTTGTTCCGCTCCGTAGCGAAGGAATTTGGCGATCAATCGATCGCTTTGTTGATGACCGGGATGGGGGACGATGGCGTCGAAGCCATTCGCACCGTAAGAGATGCCGGAGGATTAACGCTCGCTCAGGATTCAAGTTCCTGTGTTGTTGACAGCATGCCTCGCAGCGCGACGGAACGAGGATACGTGATGCGCGTCTTGGAACTGGAAGCTCTGCCGAGCTTTCTTTATGCCCAATGCGCTGTAGATCAAGCTGCAGCGGTCGGCAACAAGGCTGAGCCGACCAGAATAGGTGAGTGAAAAGTGGGAATCGGTGATGAGGAGAGAAAAAAGTCATGAAACCATTTACGCCATTAACTCGAAAGCAGGATAGCCAGCCCGTCCGCTACCTTGTGGTGGATGATTCGGTATTCGCGCGCAAGAGCCTGGCAAAGATGATTGACACATTTGGCGGCGAGCTTGCCGGCGAAGCTGGCGACGGCTGCACGGCAATTACCGAGTACACGCGCACAAACCCGGACATTGTTCTGATGGACATCACCATGCCACAGATGGAGGGCATCGAAGCTGTCGAGCGGATCGTCCGCCAGCATCCCGAGGCGCGCATCGTCATGGTCTCTTCCGTCGGCTACCAGGACAACATTCTCGCGGCGCTCCAAAAGGGAGCGCGCCATTTCGTACAGAAGCCTGTAAAACCCGACGTTCTGTACGAAATTATTCGTTACGTCTTGAATGACGACGGTGTACCTGCACCGGCAACTGTGGGAGAGGCACGGCCATGAAGATGCAGCTGATTCAACCGTTCATCAGCGCCGCTGATTCAATTTTGGCGCATGCGCTGGATGGTCCGACAAAAATCGGTGATCTTAGCATGGAAGAAGAAGGTTATCGTCCCAAGGGTTTCTCCGCACGAATCGCAATACGTGGAGAAATTGAGGGCCGCGTCATACTCGACATGGACTCCGCCACCGCCGCGCGTGTGGCCAGCGCATTAGCGGGCTGCGAAGTGAATGAATCCGAGCAAGTGATCCGCGAAACGCTCTGCGAACTGGCAAATATGATGATCGGCAATGCGGTCACGTTGCTGAACGACCGCGGATATGAGTTTAAGGTTCATCCGCCCGAAGTGCATGCGGGCGAAGAAATGGTTCGCGGCACATCCAACACCGAGGCCATGGCCATTTATTTTGATACTCCGTGTGGCCGCGTCTTTGTCAATATTTCGATGCGCTATAATCTCAGCCGCCGGCCGGAGCACGACCCCGCTCTTGGATAGGAATCTTCATTGAGATTTGCCTGAATTGCCTTTGACTGCTATTCGCTCGAATGCTCTTCCAGATCTTTCCGCAGGTATCTCACTCCGTGGCGATAAAGGCCCGCTGTTGGCAGAGCGCGAACGTGCACTACTACGGCAGGAATAAACACGTTCGCGGTTCCTTGCGTGTATGGAACCGCAACTTCCACCTGCGCTCCCTCCTCATACTTTCGGCGACTTCGAAACGCAATTCCCTGCCGCGAAACATTCTCACAAACGGCCATTTCCTCTGTGCCAATGCGCCCGCGAACGCAAGCCATCAGTCGTGTATCGTATCGGGTAGTTTCGCGTTCAGGCGACGAAGCGGCGTCAATCCCGGTGGAACTACGGTGCGAGTCGGCCGTCGCGTTATGACGCACGGATTCCAAGGGCTGCTTCCAGATGGTCGGCGATTCGCACGTGCGGCAATTTCGCGCAAATAAACGGTTCGATTCGAACTCCTTAAGCTCGCGCGAATTCAGATACGCCAATTCCCGGCCACCGCAATGCGAACATTCCACAAGTAACCGCACGACCGCATCAACTGCCTCGGTTGCTGAAGGAAACTCGATATCCCAGAAATCCAATTTCGAGTCTGCGAAAGCGATGCCATAGGCAATCCCGCCTGAACTGCCTTTTTCGTGCGCGACGACCCGCACTTCCGCTTCGCGGCGCGAGCCGTCGAATAGCTGCCGGCTCACACGCAGCGCCTGATCAATACGAAGGGGCCTGTCGAGCGTAATCAGTGCGCCGTGACGATTAACCACGATGGTCGTCGCGGTATCGATGAACGGCCGATTTTCCGCGTCGATTCCAGCAGCCTGAAGCGGTAACGAAATAGAGATGCGGTCGCTGCGGCGATTGCTCCGCGAGCCCATGAAATGCTCTCCTCGAGGAAACTTTAAACCTCCGTTACGTTAACACACGCCAAGAGCGCGCAGACGCGGATCAAGTCTCCAGTTTCCGGCGCGAAACTCCCGTGGGTCAGACCCCAAAAGGATGTTCGATCGATGGACTCTGCGACGTAAAGAGCTTCGCCCCATCTTCCGTGATGTGTATGCAGTCTTCCAGACGAACGCCAAACTCGCCGCGAATGTAAACGCCAGGTTCGTCGCTGAAGCTCATGCGCGGTTCCAGTTTCAACGTGTCGCCGCCGACCAAATAGGGCCATTCATGGTCGTCCATCCCGATGCCGTGGCCCAACCGGTGGCCAAAATATTTGTAACCCGGACCGTAGCCATTGTCTTCGATCACTTTCCGCGCCGTAGCATCCACCGATTGAGCTTCGACTCCAGGCCGCGCCTGCGCCAATGCGGCGCTTTGCGCGCGGTGAACAATATCGAATACCTTTTTCATTTTATCCGTGGGCTTGCCCAACACAAAGGTGCGGCTGATATCGGAATGATAGCCCTCGACCGTGCAGCCGCCATCGATCAACAGAATGGTCCCTTCTTCCACTTTTTGCGGCTCGATTGATCCATGCGGTAGCGCCGAATACTCACCCACCTGCACTCCTGCACTGCCCGGAAATCCGAGTTGGTCGTGCGCCTGCGACACCATACGCGAGAAATCGTGTTGCGTCATGCCCGGTTTGAGAGCGCGCCACGCCGCTTCATACGCTTTGAGCGTCACCTCATTCGCAAGCTGCAGCAAATCGATTTCGTGCTGCGTCTTGTGCATGCGGCATCCGGCCGTGACCGGCGTCGCGCTCGTGAACGTAACCGACGGGTCGGCGTGCGCGACGCCGTCGCTGTTCACAAACCATACGGTCTCTTCAATGCCCAGACGGCCAGTGGAAATTCCCCGGTCTTTCAATCCCTGTGCGACGCGCTCGTACGGGCTTTCGTTCTCCTGCCAGATGCGGATGTCCGGTTTTCCTGCGAACGGCCCGCGATTGATCTGCTCTCTGGCACGATCCTCTTCAAACGCGGGAGAAACAAAAAACGGATCGCCCTTTGCCGGTAAAATCAGAGTAAACGTGCGTTCGCTCAACCACCAGTCGATATTCGCAAAATACTTCATCGACGTTCCGCCAATCAGCATGATGGCGTCCAACCGGTTCTCACGCATCAGCCTCCGCGCTCGCTCGACGCGCTCCTGCCGCTCCTCGACTGAAATGGGCTTAGCTTGGTCGCGCAATGACTTCAAATTCGCAATGGAAGGCGGCAGATTGCCGCAGCCTACGTCATCCTGTGCGAAAAGCAGCCGCGACGCGAGCGGTACACTCGCAGTAACTCCTGCCACCTGAAAAAATTTTCGCCGGGAAAGCATGCATTTTCCTCCTTTGGCTATTCGGTCTGACGTCAAGAACCGTATGGGCAAAAAAATCTCCTTTTCCGGTCTTAGCCCCGGAATCATACCCGCATTTTCGATTGCCAACGCGGATTTTTAGAGATTCCAGAGGCGGAGTTGCCTTGATTTGTGCAGCTGAATGAGTAGGAGAGAATGCCTGCCAGCCATGTGCCGAATTCATGGGGGCTTGGTAGCGATACCGGGACTCGAACCCGGATTTGAGCCTTGAGAGGGCTCCGTCCTAACCTTTAGACGATATCGCCGTTGTAAATCATTCCCGTCGAATTACCGCGCTGGTGCTCTCGATGAATGATGACCTAAGTATATCGCGTGTCGTGTGGGCCCTCAACTTTTTCGACCACGTGATGGGCGGGCCGCGTCCACAGGAAACGCGTTTCTATCGGCATGCGTCATTGATAGCAAAGCAAAAGGGGTGTGCGATGACAAGCAGACGCATTGTGCTCGGTATTGTAGTGACGCTTTTTGCCTGGGCGACGACCACGTTTATCGGATTCCCGGTGACGCGCGCCGACGGCGCGCACGCCAAGCAGAAGCCCGAATCTTCAGAAAGCCAATCGCCGCAAGCCTCGCGGCAACAGACTGACGCGCAATATACATCCCAGATTCGGCAGTACACCACTGAGCCGTACCTAATCACCCCGCTTGTCGATCATCTGCCCTCTTCCACAACAGTTCCTTCGCCGGACAAAGTGCTCGGCTACATAATTGGAACTCCGAACAAGCTCACGCACACCGCCGACATCTACCGTTATTACCGCGCGCTTGAAAAAGCTTCTCCGCGTGTCCGTGTATTCACGATGGGGAAGAGTGAAGAGGGCCGCGACTTTATGGTCGTCGCAGTCAGCGACGACGCGAATATTGCCCAGCTTGACCATTATCGCGATATCACTGCGAAACTTGCTGACCCGCGAAAAATCACTCCTGACCAAGCCACCCAGCTCGAAAAGACCGGCAAGCCCTTCTACTGGCTCTCGGGCTCAATTCATTCTCCAGAAACTGGTTCACCCGAGATGTTGATGGAGCTTGCTTACCGCCTCGCTGTTGAAGATTCGCCGATGATCAATCAGATCCGCAAGAACACCATCGTGCTCATCACTCCGGTGCTCGAAGTCGACGGCCGTGACCGCGAGGTCGATCTGTACAATTGGGAAAAAGCAAACCCGGATAAACCTGCTCCCAGCCTCCTCTACTGGGGACACTACGTGGCACACGACAACAACCGCGATGGCATCGCCATGGCACTCCAGCTTTCCAAAATCCAGATGAAGACCTTTTTCACGTGGCATCCTCAGGTGCTGCATGATCTCCACGAGTCGATTCCCTTCCTTTATATCTCCACCGGCACGGGCCCCTACAACGCATGGCTCGATCCCCTCGTCGTCAGCGAATGGCAGGAAATGGCGTACAACGAGGTGCAGAAAATGACCGATTTCGGCATCCCCGGTGTTTGGACGCACGGTTTCTACGATGGATGGGCGCCCAACTACATGATGTTCGCCGAACAGGGTCATAACGGCATTGGGCGTTTCTACGAGACCTTCGGCGGCCGCGGCGCTGACACAGCGGAGCGGACGGTTTCGCCTGGAGATACGACTCGCACCTGGTTTCGTCCCAATCCGCCGCTTCCCAAAATTAACTGGTCGATTCGGGACAATGTCAACCTGCAAGAGAGCGCGCTTCTGGTCGGTCTCGACTACATGGCTCAGCGTCCGGAACAATTTCTTGAGCGCTTCTACGACATGAGCCGCCGCTCAATCGCGAAAGCCACAACGGAAGGCCCTGCCGCTTGGGTAATCCTGAATGACGGCAAGCGGCCCGCTCTCTCCGCCCACCTTGCGCGCCTGTTGCAAGATCAAGGCCTCGAAATCGCGCGCCTCAATCAGGATTTCACTTTGGCGCCGGCCCGCTCGATCCCATCCTCGGAGAACGTCAAAGAAAACGCGAAGGAAGCCCGCGGGAAAACAGCGAAGGAAAAACTTCCGGTAGCCACGCGCATTCCTGCGGGCAGCTACGTGATTCGCATGGACCAGCCCTACAGCCGCGAGGCAGATATGCTCCTCGACACGCAGTATTACTCTATCCACGATCCCACGCCGTACGACGACACAGGCTGGACACTCGGCCCTCTCACAGACGTCGCTACCCTACGTGTCACCGACACGGCCATTCTCAAGGAACCCATGACGTTGATCGACCAGCCAGTTCGCGCTCCCGGCAAACTCGATGGCGGTGGCAGTTTCTTTATCATTAATGCGAATGCCGAACCAGCCCTCGCCACTCTTCGTTTCCGCCTTCACGACGTTAAAATGTTCGCCGCGGAGGATGCATTCAAAGTTGGCGGTCAGGATTTTCGCGCTGGGTCATTCATCATTCCAGCCGACGGAAATCCTGCAGATCTTCGCGACAGGCTTTCCTCGGCTGCGCAAGACCTCGGCCTCGAGATTCATGCGACGTCAACAAATGTTTCCGTCGCGCGCCACGCGCTCGAAGCGCCGCGAATCGCCGTAGTTCACAACTGGATGAACACGCAACCGGAAGGCTGGTATCGTCTCGCGCTTGAGGAGCATTACATCCCCTACTCCTACATCTCCGACGCCGTGATTCGCGAAACGCCGGACCTGCGCGCGAAATACGACGTGATTATTCTTCCGCCGTCGATGCCAAATCTCGCGCGCCTGATCAACGGCGTGCCAAAACGAATGCTTCCCGATGGCAGCGACGCGAGCGGTCCAATTCCGTGGCAGAGATCTGCTCTGACGCCCAGCTTCGGCGACAGTCCCGACCAAACCAGCGACATTCGCGGCGGCCTCGGCTTTGAAGGCCTCGCAAATCTCAAGAAATTTGTCGAGAACGGTGGCCTGCTTATCCCCGTCGCGTCCAGTTCAATTCTCACCACCGAAACGGGCATCACTGATACGGTTTCGATCGTGCCCACTCCGCAACTCCACGCCCGCGGCGCAATTTTCAACACAACCGTTGAAGACAATCGCAGTCCGATCGCTTATGGTTACGACGCTGATGTGCCGGTCTATTTCAATCAGGCGCCCGTCTTCCACGTTTCGCTCACTGGCGGAGGCGCAGGCTTCGGCGGCGGTGCTGGCGGCGAGTCGCGCGAACGCCCGAGCGGCCGCGGCTCGTTGACCGATCCGGATATTCCGCAAGGTCGCCCGTGGAATCCGCCTTCTCCGACTCCTCACCGAACTCGCGCGGAACAAGAACTGTACGTCAATCCTGAATCGCTCGAGTTTCTACGCGCGTTCACTCCTCCCAAATCACTTTACCCGCGCGTTATTCTA
The DNA here is from genome assembly GCA_035933995.1 of Candidatus Acidiferrales bacterium. Classification (GTDB taxonomy): domain Bacteria; phylum Acidobacteriota; class Terriglobia; order Acidiferrales; family UBA7541; genus DAHUXN01. Next base: position 31,897 of record DASYYI010000211.1, read on the forward strand.
CGTTTTGCGGACGAAAAAAATCTCTGGATCAGCGGGATGTTGGATGGAGGTGCAGCCCTTGCGGATACACCCGCAGTTGTCGATGTGCCTGTCGGGCGCGGCCACGTCGTACTTTTCGCCATCAACCCGATGTGGCGCCAAATCACCCAGGGAAGTTTTATGCTTGTGCTCAACGCCGCGATGAACTACGACCATCTGAACGACACAGTCGCATCGCATTGATATTAGGGCACTTACGGTAATTACCGTTAGAATCTGGCAAGACTTTATGTCAGGTACAGCAACGTTGAAGGTGCTAAGTGATCAAACATTCTTGGGTGCGATTCCTACTGTTTATCTAACTTCCTTCCTGCATTCAAGCTGTCGAAATTAAGGATCGTGTTCAGGACCAGCGAATAGCTTCCTCGCGTTTCGCCGCGGTAGATGGGATTGTTCGAGAACAAAACCACGTGCCCCGATTCCATCGGCACATCGACTATCGCCGCGTGTTGTGCAATTTCGTCCCCGCCTTCAACCAGTCCCGACACAAGCAGGTCGTGGCTGTCGGCATACCGGAAAATCACGCGCGGACGTTCTGCCGGTGGAATCACTCCTATCCCGTTACGGAGTTCTTCTTTTGTGACCGGTTCAGCCTGCCACGGTTCGACTTTCGGCTCTCTGGCTGCAGGTTCATTCTGGCGACCGACTACGAAATCGGGATCAGTCAGGGTGCCTCGTCCCGTCGGACGTCCGTTGATCTCCGTGCCAAGTCTGCGGAACCCACCGCGGCCCGCAACGTTGCTCACGTCAAACGCTGGTCCGTTGAAACAATAAACGGACAACTGATCACCGTATCCGTACGCAATCGGACTTGCCGAATCCACAATGTCCGCTCGGACCACGCTGCCAATAATTCTTTCACGAGGCGTGCGTGCCACCGTTACGCCATGCGTCAGGCCAAGCGCCACGGCCAGATTTGCCGTGTCCATCACGGTCACTAGCACTCCGCCGTGCTTTACAAAATTCTGCAAGTGCGCCACGCCATCCCATCCCAACTCCGGCCGTGTGTCATCGGTCGAATCGAGCTTTCCAATGTTTGGCGTTTCTGGCGTGTTCTTCCAGGGCAACGGATTGCCCCAATCCGTCGACAATCCGTTAATGATCAGGTCTGGACTCACAAATCGTCCCACGGGCGGAAAAAGAATGACGTCATATTTCGAATTGAGGTCCGATTCCTTCGCAACGGTCTGCGTGCTGATGTAATCGTAGGGCACATGCATGAAATCCAGTGCTTCGCGCCACCAACCCTCGGTCTGTGTACTCAACCAGGTATGCAAAATCGCCACGCGCGCAGCCCTAACCGGATGCGTTTTCACAGAGGGCATTGCGCCCAATCCGTACGCTTCGAGTCCCAGATCTGAAACAGCGTGCCGCAAGTCATCACCGTTGGCTCCATGAACCAGAAACGAGCCGCGATTGAACTTATGCCCGTCCGCATCAAACGGCTCCTCGGCCGCCTCAATCTGCGCATCTTTCAACTTGTAACGCAACGTTGCGAGCGCCGTATCCGCGTTGTTGTTGATCGCGAAGATTGTCCCAGTTCCCGAAACACCGCTGGGGGCCGCGATTGTTGTCACACGCTCCATCGGTACATTCAAAACCTTTGTATCCGCCACGCGAACGACCTTCACGTTGAACAATTCGCCGAACGTCCAGCCCGTGTCATCGTAAGGGGTTTTTTGCGGGTCGTCCGGACTCCAATATTGGTAATCGAGCAGCGCATCCGCAATTCGCGAATACGGCTGATCCATGCGGATGATGTAGCTACCCGCTGGAAAATCCACCGTTTTCGTTTTGGCCGTGGTCTCAGCTTCTTTTTTGCCATTTTCTCCGGTTGCGGTCTCAGAACCTTTCTTGTGATCGCTGGGCTTCTGGGCGGGTACGCTAACCGAAAATGCAGAAGTTGCCCGCGAAATTTCGCAATGCTGCAACTGCATTACGTGCAGGAGTTCTGCCTGCAATTCGGGACGCGGATCGTTCGCGGGTAGAACATAAGCTGCCGGTCCCTCAGCTTCCGGCTTGGTTACCGACCGTTTCGCCTTCAGGTAGAAATTCTTTAGAAACATCGCGCGGTTGTCGGAGAAGAAATGCAGCGAAGTCAGCAAACCCGTTTCTTCATAGTTATTGTTGTCGCGTTGTGACCACAACACCTTCCGCAGCGGCGGATTCTGCCTCCACCAGGTTCGCGAATACTCGTCTGGCTGCAACGTACGTTCCTCCGTATCCGCGCCGCCGTTTCCAAACGTTTCATACAAACGGCTGATGCCATTGTGCATTGCCGCGAAAAACATCAAATACCCGGGCGACCATGTATCGAACTCGCCATGCGTAAACACGCCCGGCATCCCAAATTTCGTCATGTCCTGCACGTTGCGCCAGCCAAGAATCTCCCATTCATTCGTCAGGATCGGGTCCACCCAGGCATTGAAGGGCCCATCACCCGCCGTGTTGTCGTAGAGATATGGCACCGACTCGTGTAAGTCGTGCAGCACTTGCGCGTCCCACGAAACAAACGTATTCAGCACGTTCTGGCTGAGCTTCAGCGTCATGGCCATCGCGTCGCGGTTGTTGTCGTGCGCGACGTAATGTCCCCAATACATCAGCGGCGGATAATTCTCCTGCGGGTGAGCCAAGTGCCACCTGTAAAGGTCCACCATCCGATCGCGTCCATCGACTTCAACAATCGGCGTAATCAGCGTAACTACGTGGTTGCGAATGTCCTGGATATATTGGCTGTCGTCGACCGCCAGCCGGTAAGCCAGCTCCATCAACGCCGTCGGCGCGCCTGTTTCGGTGGAATGGATGGTTCCGGTAATGTAATAAACTGGCACGGCTTCATCGACAATTTTGTCCGCATCAGCATCATTCAAATGAATGGTGCGCGGATCTGCCAATTTCGCCAGCTTCGCGCGATTCTCATCCAGATGCGCCAGGTTCGCTTCGGAAGATACCGCGACGGCGATCATCTCGCGCCCTTCTTCCGTGCGCCCGATTGAAAACACTTTCACGCGCGGACTCGCCTTCTCGAGCATCCGCATGTACTGATACACCTGTGCCGAATAGGGCAAAATGCCCGGAGCTCCGGCAACGTCACCGAGCACCGCCTCAGGCGTTGGCACGGTTTTCGACGCAGGAAGATAGTTCACCAGTGGCGATGTGAAATATGGCTCCGTCGTGTATTTGGCGATCTTCGCCGTGTAGGCCTCGTCAATGGGCTGCTTCGGATCGCGCCCGGGCGCCGTGTCCGCGGCCGACAGTCCCGTGTTCAGCATTGCCACCGTGCAGAGGATCAGTCCTGCGATCAAGCCCCGCCGCATCCATGCGCCCTTACTCGCCATTTCCGCCCCCTTGGTCAGCATGACTGAATAGCTTCGTCTGCCCATTGCACGCAAAGACTCATGAGGTCGGCAGAGAAGCTGTGAATTTTCGATGTGAAAACGGGAAAATGTATCACGAACACAGCGCGAACGCGCAGAAAATGCGCAAAAAAAAAGGCCGGGAGGAATGCCCCCCGGCCCGATAGAGCTACAGTCTGTTACGGTTTACCAGTCGACGCTCACGCCAAGCTGGAAGCGGCGAGGTTGATTGCCCTGCAGGTTTCCGCCGCCGCCCAGCACGCCCCAAGTGGTTGTGTCCGCCAGGTTGAAGCTGGGGTCATTGGCCTGCATGTGGTTCAGCACGTTCGTGAAATCAAAGTACAAGGAGCCGCTGATCCTCTCCGTGACGTTGATCTTCTTGGTGATGCCCAGATCCAGGTTCCAGAATGGCAAGCCCTTCAGCGGGCCGCCCCCGCCAATTTGTCCATCCAAGCCGAGGATCGGATTGCGGACCGGATCGCCGAATATTCCGCCACCCTGCGGGCAGGTTGCATCCGGATTGCTGAACACGTTAAAGCCCGAACTACCGATGCCGGCACCCTTGCCGATATTGCCGCAGGCAGTCCCCTCGGCCGCCTTTTTGGTGCCGCTATAGTTCAGGTTTTGCGTGATGACACCGTTTTCCAGCGCGCCTATGAAGTTGGTGTTGCACTCGCCGAGACTTCCGCAGTCGCCGAGGGCCGTGTTCATCTGGTCCGGGAAGCCGCTGCCGTAAACGAAAAGTGGCGAGAAATTCCATCCACCGAGCACTCGGCCGATCGCACCCTCCTGAGATCTGTAGAAGGGCGGCGTGTAATTGAGGAACAGGTTGAACACGAATTTTTCGTTGTATTGCTGAGGGCCGTAATTGTTCTGGATGTTGTAGGGATCAACGCTCGAAAATGAGCTGCTGGCCTGGACAACGTTCCCCGTGCCGAGCGCGTTGCTGTACGAGAAGTTGGTCTTCATGGTCAAGCCATGCCAGTCCGAGAAAGTCAACTGCAAGTAGCCCGCATTGTAGTTGCCATAGCCATTGCTGATGGTCGTGGTGATAGAGGGCGACTGGCCATTGGCCCCGAACGGGCTGTTGATGGGATCGTTGGTAAAAGTCCGGCCAAACGTGAAATTCCCTGTATTGGAGACGGCGGCCCAGGAATCGAACGGGTCGGATACGCTCATGTTACCGACGCTTTGTGCAACGAACTGCGCCGTGCAGCTCGTGGTACCAGTGACTCCGCTCGAGCCGAGGGCACTTCCGTTACAGTAGCCAGGGGTCAACGAGTTCTCGAAGAAAGGCTGAGCCGCCAACGAGTTGAGGTAAGGCAAGTATCCAGCGTTCTTTGGTGACGGGACATTCGTGCCGTAGTTGGTGGCCACCATTATTTGCGCCCAGGCATTCGCGAAAGTCTGACCACCCTTGGTCATCATGTAAGGAACGTTCGTCAGGCTGTAATACTGGATTTCATTGGAAAGGATGCGGCCGATGTAGCCAGCTTCAGCAAGGATCTTCGGGCCGAACTGGTGCTGAACGCTGACCGTAAACTCATCGGAACGGTCGGGCTTGAAATTCGGATCGATCGTCTCGCCCGAACCGGTGGCGACGTCGTTGAAGCCGGGATACCACGGCTGCGGAAGGTTCGCGCTCGGATTAGGCAGTGGCGCGACTACGCCGTCCGTGCCGACTCGGAAGACCTGGGCCGGGGTAATCAAGGTTCCACCCGGACCGCCGCAGCCACCAGGGTTCGGACCTTTAGTAGGGCTGTTCGGAGCACCGCAAGTGACCGGTTGCAGCAATCCGGGAGTGAGCATCGGGACAAGGATTGGATTGACGCCGTTGATACGGCCGAAGATGCGCGCGTAGCCGGCGCGAACAACCGTGTCGGGCCTCAAATTCCACGCCATTCCGATGCGTGGGCTCAGTCCGCCGAAAAATGGATCATAGGGATAGTGCGAGTGGCCATTGACGTTGCGGACAGTCGCGAAGCCGATCAGCGGGGCATAGGAGTTGCCTTGCAGCGCGGCTGCCTTCACGCTATCCAAGTACTTCTGAGCGTACAGGATGTTGTCGTTCTGGTCCACCATGACGGTCTGGACACCGCCCTGGGTCTCGTATGGTGGCATTTCCACGGTGTAACCAAGGCCGTAGTTCAGGGAGAACGTGGGCTTCAAGTGCCAAGAATCCGTAATGTAACCGTTGTAGGTCGGGATGATGCTGTTGTTCGTCAATGGCGGCGACGAAATACAGCCCGACGTAGCAGCGATACCCGTGATCGCACACGAAGTCCTGGGGTCGATGGGCAGCCCAGTAATTTTCGAGCCAAGGCCGCGAGTGTAGAGGCTCTGCGTTTGGTCGACAATGCCTAGAATCTCCGAGTAGAGGTTCCCGTACTTGCTTGCGTTACCACCAGTGATGCCAGCGGGTACGTAGCCAGTCATGTCAAGGCCGAGGTTGGCGAGATTTGTACCATTGCCGTCCCCTATCAGATATTGCTCGAAAGTATTGATGCTCTGGCCGTTGTCATTGCGGTTATGCGTATCATTGGCGCGCAGATACATGGCGCCGAACTGGAACAGGTGGTTGCCCTTGATCCAAGTCACGTCGTCACGGTACATCCAGTCGTGGCCGTTCCAGTAGCGGGTCCGGGTAGACTGGTTGTTCGTGTTATACGGGCCGAACGGATTGCCGGTTTCCCCGCCGATTTCCAACGCACCGGGATAGCCGGCAACGTTTGGCACGCCGCTTGGGCTTCCATAGGCCCACCAGTTGCGCGTGTAGCTAAAGTGGAAGTCATTGGTTACAGACGACGATACGTCAGTGGTCAGGCCAGCCGTGTAGACCCAGGGCACCTGCGGTTTGTTACGGATCGCCGAATACTGCCCCTTGACGTCACCAGGGAAGAATCCGCCTATATCCCATTGGTTTGAAACCAGATTGGTGAGCTTGTAATAGTGATAGGTGCCATTGAAATGCCAGTTCTTGGCGAAATCGTGGTCGATACGGGCCACTCCAAAATTGCTGCTCTGCGGCGTGGCGATGGAGCCCTTATATCCACAGTAGTTCAAGCCATCGCCATGACCGCAATCATTCGGCAAAGGCAGATAAGTGCTCCAGAGGGTCGATACTACTGAGTTGATGCCCAAACCGCGCGGGTCGCAGCCTCCCGCTCCCGTGCACGGAATGACAGTCCCCGTAGGTATTGTTCCTTTCGCGCACCCAGCCGCTGCTGTGCACGTCGCGGAATTCGCAGCATAAGTATTCGTAGTCCCTGGGTCAGTCGTGAGCGTCGGATTCAGATTGACTACTTCCCCGGCTATTTTAATCAGGCCCGCCCGCATAGACGGCGTCGGGAAGTTTTCCTCGAAGACCGAGGCCTGCGGGTAACGGAATCCTTCATAGTTGCCGAAAATGAACCAGCCGCCGCCCAAAAAGTTCACGCCCGGGATTTTTCCGCCGGCAGCTGCGCCAAACCGGCTGAAATGCGAGCTGGGCTGCTTCTTGCCCGTGCTGTTATTGTCCCACGTATTGGCGCCGCCGAAGTTGTTGTCGAGGTAATATTCGTAGGCACTGCCATGGAAGACGTTCGTGCCGGACTTGGTCACCAGTTGCACCTGGCTTCCCGCGCCGCCGTTGAAATCCGCTGTCTGATTTGACGTCGAAACCTTGAACTCCTGGATGCTCGAGACGGGCATGGGAATAACGGCCGAGGGCGCCTGGTTGAAACCCGGGCTATGCATCGCGCCTGACCCGCCAGCCGTATCTGAACCGAAGCTGGCGATGTAAGTGTTGTTGTCTCCGCTCATGTCGTCAGTGGCAAAGCCGCCGTCGAGCTGGAAGGAGTTTTGGTCAGAGGCCACGCCGCCAGTGTTGCCGTTGATGTTCTGGCCGGGCTGAAGGACAGCCAGCGTCGAGGCGTCGCGGCTCTGGTTCGGCAGGTTCATGATTATGGCTCCGCTTAACGATGAGCCGACCGTAGCATCCATGGTCTGAAGTTCGGCGCCGGGTATTGAGGTGACCTCTACCGTCGTCGAAACCGACCCGATTTGGAGCTTCGCGTTTACCGTCAACTGGGTGCCGACTTGCACGACTTGGTTGGATACAACCGTGGTCTGGAAGCCTTGCTTCCCGACCTTCACGTCGTACGTCCCTGGAACCACATAGGCGAAAATATACTGACCGCTGCTGGTCGACGTAGCCGTCCGAGAGTTTCCGGTCGCCGTGTTGGTCAATGTAACGGTGGCGTCAGGGACGACGGCTCCGGTGTTGTCCGTCACCGTGCCTGAAACCGTGCCGGTGCTAGAGCTCTGTGCCAGCGTCGCTTTGGGCGCAATGGTAAACAGGCAGAAGAGC
>DASYYI010000172.1:0-2921 GCA_035933995.1 Candidatus Acidiferrales bacterium
CGCCCGATCCGTTGTGCAACGACGCGTCATGCCAAAGGACAAAGAACGTCACCACGGGCGCGGCCACCATCAGCAGCAGCGTCACCAGCGCCGCGACGTAGCGCGACGAAGCCTTGCGGCAAAGCGTCATCGCCACGGACAGCAGCGCCGCCAGCGCCAGTCCCTGCCACAGGAAATGCACAAGTGCCCAGCCCAGCGAGCGCATCACGGTTGGCGAAAACCAATTGGCAAATTCGCTCATCGCGCTTTCCTTTCGTATTCGTCCAGCATCCGGCGCATTTCTTCCAGTTCTTTTCGGGAGGTTTTTCGGGCCGACAGCGCGTGCATCATGAGATCCTTCGCCGAGCCCGCGAACACGCGTTGCAGCACGTCTCCGGCAAACTGCCGCTTGGTTTCTTCCGCCGGAACGCAAGCTTCGTACACATGGGCGCGCTGTTCTTCGTTGCGGCGCACACTTCCTTTGACGGTCATAATCTGCAAAAGTTTTAGGACCGTGGTGTAGCCGGTGTCCTTCTTCTCGTTCAGCGCTTTATAAACTTGGCGAACGGTCGAAGGCCCGCGCTCCCACAGCACGCGCAGAATCTCCAGTTCGGAAGCCGTCGGTTTTTGCGGCGTCGCGTTCGTGGAGGTGCTGCTCGATGTCGGGTATGTCATAGGCGCACGTATACTACGAAGATATTCGTACTGTCAACGAAAATCTTCGTATAGCCAACAGTTTATTTCCGGCACGCTGTGACTCCCTTGCGCGGGCGTGTTATTTGAGTTATAGAGAACGTCGCGCGGCGTGTGCCGCACGAAGTGCAGCGCGTGCGCGCCGACTAAAGGGGGCAAACATTGAACGTCGAGCAATCATCAGGTTCTTCAACCAATAATTCCATCAAGCGCGCCGCCGCGGTGCATCGCTCGCTGCGCCTCGGCGCGCTTTGTGCCGCAGGCTTGATTGCGCTGATTTTGTGTGCGCCAAGTTATGCGCAGACGCGGCGTCCCATCAATCTGGACGATCTTGCGCGCATGCGCGACGTTCGCGACCCGCAGTGCTCTCCCGAAGGCAAGTGGGTCGCTTACACGGTGAGCACCATTGACGCCAAAACGGACAAGCACAATTCCCATGTCTGGATGGTCAGCACCGACGGCTCGCGCGACATGCAGGTCACCGAGAGCCAGGAATCGGAAGGCAGTCCCGAGTGGTCTCCCGACGGAAAATATCTCGCGTTCACTTCCGGGCGTCCCGGCAAAGCCAAAGGAAATCAGGTCTGGCTGCTGAATCGCGAGGGCGGGGAAGCGATGCAGCTCACGGAACTCAAGGGCCATTTGCAGGCCTACGAATGGTCTCCGGATTCCAAGCGCCTCGCGCTCGTCGTCATGGATCCTGACCCCGAAGCGGAAGCGGAGGAAGCTGCCGCGAAACCGGGCGCGCCGCCGCACATTCCCAAGCCCGTTGTGATCGACCGGTATCATTTCCGGCAGGACGTGGTCGGATACCTGCTCAGCAATCGCCACAGCCGCATCTACCTCTTCGATATCGCCACGAAAAAATTGGAGCGCCTCGCCAAGACCAATTTCGACGAGTCGGGGCCGATGTGGTCGCCCGACGGAACGCGCATCGCGTTTCTGAGCAACCACGATCCGCATCCTGACCGCGATCCTGTCCCGCAAGTTTTTGTCGCTGATGCGCAGCCGGGCGTCGTTGAAAAACAAGTCACGAATTTCGGCACGCGCGGCACGCGAGGCCGCCTGGCCTGGAGTCCCGACAGCAAATCTATCGCCTTTCTCGTCGGCGACGAAAAAAAGTGGGATGCCTATGGCATGAGCCATCTGGCAATCGTGCCCGCGGATGGTTCGGCGGCTCCAACCATTCTCACAGAGAAACTCGACCGCTCCGTTTCGTCGCCGTATTTCAGCGAAGACGGCAAATCCATTGTGGTCGCGGAAGAAAACGATCGTTCGGAATATCCGATTTCGGTGAACATCGCCGATCAAAGCGTGCAGAGATTGCTTCAGCCGCCGATCGTCATCGGCGCCATGTCGCATTCAAAGGGCTGTTTGGTGACGCTCACCGGCGGCGATACCAAGCCGGTGGAGATTTATTCCTGGGAAGGCGGCACGCTGCGGCAATTGACGCATCAGAATGACAAACTTTTTTCCGAACTCGATCTCGCCAAGACAGAAGACGTCGAATACAAAACTCCTGACGGAACGGACGTTCACGGGTTGCTGACTCTGCCGCTCGGATACACCCAGGCCGCCAAAGTGCCTCTACTGTTGCGCATTCACGGCGGCCCCAACGGCCAGGACTCGCACTCCTTTAGCTACGAGCGCCAGATTTTTGCGGCGAATGGCTATGCCGTGCTTAACGTGAATTATCGCGGCAGTTCCGGTCGCGGGCAAAAATTCCAGCGCGCCATTTATGCCGACTGGGGCCACGACGAAGTCGAGGATTTGGAAGCGGGGATCAATCACGTAATCAGCATGGGCGTTGCCGACCCCAACAAGCTCGGCGTGGGCGGCTGGAGTTACGGGTGCATCCTCACCGATTACATGATCGCCACCGATCCGCGATTGAAGGCAGCGACGTGCGGAGCGGGCACGGGATTTACGGTCGCTCTTTACGGCGTCGATCAGTACATCATTCAGTACGACAATGAAATCGGCCCGCCATGGAATCCCAAAGCATGGGAGACGTATCAAAAGATTTCGTATCCCTTCCTGCATGCCGATCGCATCAAAACGCCGACGCTCTATTTTAGCGGCGACAAAGATGCCAATGTTCCCATGATCGGCAACGAGGAAATGTACGAAGCGCTGCGGAGCCTGGGAATCCCCACCGGGCTGATTATTTACCCCAATGAGTTTCACGGCATTCAGCGGCCCAGCTTTCAGCGCGATCGCTACGAGCGTTATCTCGCGTGGTACGCGAAATA
>DASYYI010000210.1:0-1523 GCA_035933995.1 Candidatus Acidiferrales bacterium
GTTAACTCGATTTCGTTAACTCCTTTGTTGTCTGTATTTTCCGCACTCTCTCAAAAACTGGATTTCCCGCAAACCTTTTCGAATCTGTCCCTTGCGCACTCTTTCGCAAAACACCCGGGGGTAGGGGGTCCCTCATTCAAGGTACAGACCGGGGGGATGGCTGACAGAATAGATCGGGAGGATTCCTGACACTGCAAGAGAAGGGTGGCACCGGTGTACAACCGGTGCATGCCCTGGAAAACGAGCAGTGTGATGGAAGAAAAACTTCGTTTTATTTTGGAATATGAACGCGGTGAGCACAGCATGAGCGAACTTTGCCAACGCTACCAGGTAGCACGCGAGACCGGGTACGTGTGGCTGCGCCGCTATCGCGAGACCGGGATCGCCGGTCTGCTGGAGCGCAGCCGCGCCGCGCTACGGCACCCCAACCAGACGCCTGCGGCAGTCGAGCAGGCGGTGTTGGAGCTGCGCCAAGCACACATGCGTTGGGGACCGCGCAAGCTCAAGCGCATTCTGCAGCGGGACGAGCCCGGCCGCCAGTGGCCGGCAGCCAGCACCATCGGGGCGCTGCTCCGGCGCGAAGGCTTGGTGGTGGCGCGCAAGAAGCGGGCGCACACCCCGCCCTACAGTGCGCCGTTGGCCCATGCGCAGCAAGCCAACCGCGTGTGGTGCGCGGATTTCAAAGGCTGCTTCCGCACCACCGACGGCGCGCGCATCGATCCGTTGACCATCTCCGATGCGCACAGCCGGTATCTGCTGCGTTGCCAAGCCGTGGCCAAAACCGACACGGCACGAGTGCACGCCGTCTTCGAGGCGGCTTTCCGCGAATACGGCCTGCCGGAAGCGATTCGCACGGATAACGGTGCGCCTTTCGCATCGCGCGCTCCCGCGGGGCTATCGCGGCTGGCGGTGTGGTGGATCAAGCTGGGCATTGTGCCGGAGCGCATCGCCGCCGGGCATCCCGAGCAGAACGGACGGCATGAGCGTCTGCATCGCACGTTGCAGCAGGAGGCCGCCGAGCCGCCTGCCGCAAACCGTCGCCAGCAGCAACGCGCGCTGGACCACTTCCGCCAGCAATACAATGAAGTGCGTCCGCACGAAGCGTTACAAATGCGCACGCCCGCCGAAGTGTATCAGCCTTCGCCACGGAGCTTTCCGGAGCTGGTGCCGGAACTGCAGTATCCCTCTAGCATGGAAGTGCGCCGGGTGAAACATCACGGATACTTTCGCTGGCAGCAAGCCGATGTATTTTTGACCGAAGTGTTGTGGGGCGAGCCGGTGGGGCTGTTGCCCATCGACGATCGCTACTTAACCATCTACTTTGGACCCTACGCCATCGCGCGATTCGACAGCCACCAGCTGCGTGTTTCACGGATTAAAACCAAAAACGCTTACAAGGAAGGCAGGCACCAGGACGCCTCTGCGACTCTTGCTTACGCCTCTGCAGCGCAGAGCCCGCACGAACCAAAAGTGTCAGGGATGCCCCCGGTCTAAACTGTCAGCCATGCCCCCGTCCATTCATG
>DASYYI010000223.1:0-15282 GCA_035933995.1 Candidatus Acidiferrales bacterium
TGGATGAGACGCCGATAGGGACGTTTTTGGAGTTGGAAGGCTCGCGGCGCGCGATTGATGGCGTGGCGCGGGCGCTTGGATACACGGAAAAGGACTACATTGCGGTTTCGTATCTGGAGTTGTATTTGGCGGAGTGCGAGCGGCAGGGCAAGAAACCGGGGAACATGGTGTTTAAAAGTAAAAATAATTGAAAGTTAGAGCAGTCTTCGCTTGACAAAGTCTGCAAGTGAATTTAACAAGGAATCGAGATGAAGCGCACCGAGTTGGAGCGTTCGTCCAATCAGGATCCGGGGAGTCGATGCCTGCCTGAGCCAGGAAGGAAGGCTCGGGTGGGGGTCGCCAAGCACGGCGTGTCCGGCGAGTGGCCGGTGGCGCGGCTTGAGGCCAAGGAGGCGGAAGCCGACCAGGGGTAATTTCCGCGGGAAGCCGAAATTTCCGCCCGTGGTCGGAAGCAAGTCCGGCCGCGGGTATTTTTTTGCCTGCGCGGCTGAAGAGGAGTGAGCCATGCTGCACGCAACTGAACTATTGGGGTCGGAAGCATATGACGCGCAGGGGAACTTCGTGGGGCGGGTGAAGGAGTTCTACCTCGAACCGGCGGAGCAGGGGAACCGCGTGAGCCGTGTGCTATTGACGCGCGGCAAATATCAACCTTTGCTGGCGCGGCATGACCAGATTGGGTTCGTGGCGCCCGGGACGATGCGGTTGATTGTTGGCGAAAAGGACCTGGAACATTACCGGCCGAACGAATCATGGCTGGCCGTGAGGAAGGACTTGCTCGATCAGCAAATCATCGACACGCACGGGCGGAAGGTGGTCCGGGTCAATGATGTGGACATGGCGGAGCAACGGATGAACGGTAACGTGGAGCTGCGCGTCACACGGGTGGACGTGGGGTTGCCGGGCGCTGTGGGGCGATTGCTGCAAGGTGTGGCTTCGCCGGCGTTGATACGGCGAATTCAGGAGAAGCTGCCGCCGCGGATGATTCCGTGGGAGTTCGTCAATCTGATCGAGCCGGACCCGTTGCGGCGGGTGAAGCTGCGGCTGACGAGCTCGAAACTGGCGCACATGCATCCGGCGGATTTGGCGGAATTGATGGAAGAGCTGTCGCCGGACGAGAGAAGCTCGGTGATTGCGACGCTTGACGAAACGGCCGCTGCGGAAGTGATTGCGGAATTGGATAAGCGGCTGAAGACGCAGTTGGTGGAAACACTCGAACCGGGCAGGGCGGCGGATATTCTGGAGGAAATGCCACCCGACGATGCGGCTGATTTGCTGGCGGACTTGCCGCCTGAGAGATCCCGCGAATTGCTGCGGGAAATGCCGAAGCGCGAGGCCGAGGAAGTCAAGGGCTTATTGCAATTCGAGGGGCACACGGCGGGCGGGATGATGACGACGGAAGTGGTGCAGGTGGGCGAAGACGCGACGCGCGGCGAAGTGGTGGATTACATACGGTTCCACGACGTGCCGCTCGATCAGCTGGACACGGTGATCCTGATCAATACGCACGCCGTTTTCGTGGGGACCGTTTCGGTGACAAGGCTGATGCTTGCGGAAAAGGATCAACGCATGGCGGCGCTGGTAAATGATCCGCTGGTGTCCGTGGCGCCGGAGACGGATGAAAAAGAAGTGTTCGAGCTGTTCGACAAGTACAATTTGCGAAGTTTGACCGTGGTCAACGCGGAGCAGCAGCCGATTGGCGCGATTACGGTGGATGACATTGTGAGCCGGATGCGCACGAAGCTGGGATAAATGGACTGGACAGCCATCAGCGGACGATTGGAAGCCTGGCGCAGCCGTGGCGCACACGTGCGCCGTCAGAGCCGGCATTGGCAAAAGAGGCTGGCGCTGTTTTTAGCGGTGGTGGGGCCGGGGCTGATTACGTCGAACGTTGATAATGATGCGGGCGGCATTGCGACTTATTCGGTGGTGGGAGCGCAGTTCGGTTACGCGATGCTGTGGTCGCTGATTCCGATAGCGATTGCGCTATACGTCAGCGAAGAGATTTGCGCGCGGATGGGCGTGGTGACCGGGAAGGGGCTTTCGGATTTAATCCGGGAGGAGTTTGGATTTCGCTCGACGTTCTTCGTGATGGTGGCGGGGCTGGCCGTGGACTTGGCGAATACGGTGGCGGAATTCGCCGGCGTGGCTGCGTCCATGCAGATTTTTGGCGTGAGCAGGTACGTTGCCGTGCCGGTTGCGGCGATTCTGGTGTGGGTGATGGTGATCCGCGGAACTTACCGGCAAGTGGAGAAGATATTCTTGGTGGCGTGCGTGTTTTATGTGTCGTACGTGGCGTCGGCATTTTTGGCGAAGCCCGACTGGCTGCTGGCAGGGCGCTCGCTGGTGATTCCAGATATTCACACGAACGCCGCATATCTATTGATGCTAACGGGGCTGATCGGAACGAGCATCGCGCCGTGGCAATTTTTTTATTTGCAGGCGGGATACGTGGAGAAGCGCGTGGGTCCGCGGCAATATAGGCAGGCGCGCCTGGATGTGCTGGTGGGAAGCATCAGCTGCATGGCCATCGTATTTTTCATTATTGTGTGCACGGCGGCGACGCTGCACGCTTCGGGGCACACAAATATCGCGGACGCGGCGGATGCGGCGAAGGCGCTGGCTCCCCTGGCGGGTAAATTCGCGGCGTACTTGTTTGCGTTTGGATTGCTGAACGCGTCACTCTTCGCGGCGTCGATTTTGCCGCTTTCGACGGCGCACGTGATTTGCGAAGGGTTGGGATTCGAAGCAGGAATCGATCACAAGTTCCGCGATGCGCGGATTTTTTATGGGTTGTACACGGCGCTGATCGTGGCGGGAGCGGGAATCATTCTGTTGCCCAGAGCGCCGCTGCTGAAGATATTGATATTGTCGCAGGTGGGCAACGGGATATGGCTGCCCATCGTGCTGGTCTTCATGCTGCTGCTGGTGAACCGCCGCAGCTTAATGGGTGACCATGTGAACGGACGCGTGTTGAACGTGATCGCGTGGTCGATCAGCATCGCCATGATTGTGCTGACGGTGGTGCTGGCGTACGTTTCTATTTTCGCGCCCAGCGCGGCGGGGCTGGGTTGATAATGGCGCTGCAACGCGGTGTCGTGCGCGGTTGCTTCGACCCGTAATGCTGTGCTACGTTTTCAATCGTATTTCCCCGAGTAAAATTTGGTGACAGCCACTGAACTGCTGAAGTCCACGAGCCGCGCGGAAGCGGCGCTCCTTGAACAAATTGATTTGAAGCGCCTGCCGAGGCATGTGGCGATCATTATGGATGGCAACGGGCGGTGGGCGCAGCGGCGTCACTTGCCGAGAATCGCCGGGCATCGCGCGGGCGTGAAAATCGCGCGCGAAGTGATTGAAACGTGCGCGAGGCTGAAAGTGCCCGCGCTGACGCTATATGCGTTCTCGCTCGAAAACTGGCGACGGCCGAAGGCGGAAATTGATTTTCTGATGCGGCTGCTGCGGGAATATCTGAAGAAGGAGCTGCCGTCCATTCATCGCAATAATATCCGCTTGCTGGTGATTGGGCGCGCGGCGCAATTGCCGGAAGCCGTGCAGAAGGACATCGAGAAAGCGATGCGTTTGACGGCGCAGAATACGGGGATGAAGCTGATTGTTGCGTTGAATTATGGCGGGCGGGCGGAATTGGTGGACGCTTTCAATTCGATACTCGATCGCGTGCGGCTGAATGGGTTGGCGGCATTTCACGCGGATGAAGAGACGATTTCGGATCATTTATATACCGCCGGCCTGCCCGATCCGGATTTGCTGATTCGCACCAGCGGGGAAATGCGCGTGAGCAATTTTCTGTTGTGGCAGATTGCCTATGCGGAACTCTATATAACGGATGCGTTGTGGCCGGATTTTTCGCGGGAACGGCTGCTGGAAGCGTTTGTGAATTTTCAGCAGAGAGAACGGCGGTACGGCGGGTTGAGTTCGCCTCACGAGATGGGAAACGGTGCGCGCTGACTAAATGCTGAAACGCATTGTGACTGGGGCAATCCTGATACCCATCGTGGTGCTGGTGGTGTATTGGGCGCCATCGTGGGTGGTGGCGATTGTTGCGGTGGCAGTGGCGCTGCTGGCGACGGCGGAGTTTTTCAAGTTGACGGCGCAGATGGGGTTGCGCGCGTTTCGCAAATGGACAATGGCCTGCATCGTGGGATTGTTCGGCGTGCAATGGCTGCTGGGAATCACCGAGGTGCGTTGGCTGGGTCCAAATACAGAAGTGATTCGCGGTCTGACGGGATCTTATGAATCTCCCGAGGTGATTATTCTACTGTTTGTGCTGGGGTGCGCGTGCATCGGAGTCATGAGCCGCGTGCCGATCGCTGACGTGTTGCCGGGAATCGGCGCGAGCGCGGCGGGACTGATTTTTGTGGCGTTTCCGTTCAGCTATTTGGTGCGGTTGGAGGGGCAGGAAAGTCGAGGTCCAACGCTGGTACTCTTTGCGCTGGCGATTGTTTGGGCCGGCGACACGCTGGCGTATTTTGTGGGGAAATTCCTTGGGCGAACGAAGATGGCGCCGGCGCTTTCTCCGAAGAAGACGTGGGAAGGCGCGGCGGGAAATCTATTGGGGTCGCTGATCGTCGGATATTGCTTTGCGCGCGGACTGCGGTTCGATCCACTGCCGTGGCTGGTGACGGCGGCGCTGGCGAATGTCGCGGGGCAGGTCGGCGATCTGGTAGAATCAGCATATAAGCGCGGTGCCGGAGCGAAAGACTCTGGCGCGCTGATTCCCGGGCACGGAGGAATGTTGGACCGCATTGACAGCCTGATTTTGGCCGCTCCCGTGGTGTGGCTCGCCGCAGGATGGCTCCTGCAAGGCCGGCAGTGATACATCTCGCCTAGTGAAACGCATTTCCATTCTCGGATCCACGGGCTCAATCGGGCGGCAATGCCTGAATGTGGTCGATTCGCTACCGGGAAAATTTGAGGTGGTGGCAATAGCTGCTGGCAACAATGTGGAACTTGCCGCCGAGCAAACGGCGAAGCACCGGCCGAGGATTGTGTCTGTTGCGACGTGCGAGGGGGCGAAAGAGCTTCGCGAGCGGCTGGCGGCGATGAAAATCGAACCCCTGCCGGAGATACTTTGCGGCGAGGATGGAATGGAGCGCGTGGCGACGCATCCGGACGCGGGAACGGTCCTTTCAGCAGCCGTGGGCGTGGTGGGATTGCCGGCGACGTACAAAGCAGTGCAGCAGGGCAAGAATCTGGCGTTGGCGAACAAGGAAGTATTAGTGGCGGCGGGAGAGTTGGTGATGGCCGCGGCGGAGAAGCAGGGCAAAGCGGTGCTGCCAGTGGACAGCGAACACAACGCGATTCACCAATGCCTGCGGGCGGGCGAGCGACGCGAAGTGAAAAAGCTCGTTTTGACCGCATCCGGTGGCCCGTTTCGCAAGATGCCTGCCTCGAAATTCAAAGATGTGACGCCGGAGCAGGCGCTGGCGCATCCGAATTGGAAGATGGGGAAGAGAATCACGACCGATTCGGCGACGCTGATGAATAAAGGTTTTGAGATTATCGAAGCGCGATGGTTGTTCGGCGTGCAGCCCGATCAAATTGAAGTGGTGATCCATCCGCAGTCTACGATTCACTCGATGGTGGAATTTGTGGATGGTTCAATTCTGGCACAGCTTGGCCCAACCGATATGCGCATGCCGATTCAATATGCGCTAACCTATCCCGAGCGCGTGGCATCGAATGGAGTGGCGCTGGACTGGAAAAGTCTGAAGAAACTGGATTTCGAGCCGGTGCCGATCAGAAAGTTCCCGTGTCTGCGGCTGGCGCGCGAAGCCATGGAGCGGGGAGGCGCGCTGCCGTGCGCGTTGAATGCCGCGGACGAAGAGAGCGTGGCGGCGTTTTTGGAGGGCAGGCTGGGGTTCACGGGAATACCGAAGGTGATTGAACGCGTGCTGGAGCGCATGCCACGCGTGACATTTCAATCGATGGATGATGTGCTCGAAGCGGATAAGGAAGCGCGCCGGATAGCGCGGGAAGAAATCGAGAAAAGGAAGAATTAACGCGATGTCGCACACATGGGTTGGAATACTTGCCGCGGTTGTTGGACTGGGAGTCATGGTGTTTGTCCACGAGTGGGGCCACTTCGTCGCGGCGCGGATTTGCGGCGTGCGCGTGGACGTGTTCTCGCTTGGCTATGGGAACCGGATTTTCGGCTGGAAGCGCGGGGCCACGGATTACCGCATCAGCGTGTTTCCGCTGGGCGGCTACGTGAAAATGGCGGGCGATAATCCCGCGGAGGAACGTTCAGGCGCGCCCGATGAATTTCTGGCGAAGTCGCGGTGGCGACGGCTGTTTATCATACTTGCTGGGCCGTTCATGAATTTCGTGCTGGCTTTTGTGCTGCTGTGGGGCCTCTACAAGGTGGGAGTGCCGACGCCGGCATATACGCGTCGGCCGGTGCAAGTGGCGGGAGTGATTCCGAAGTCGCCGGCGGAGAATGCGGGAATCAAGGCGGGCGACAAAATAGTAGCCATCGACGGGACGAAGGTGGCGAACTGGGATGAGGCGCTGTCTGTTCCTTCGATTTTGCCGGGACGTCAAATTTCAATCGACGTGGAACGCGAGGGCGGCACGGTTGCGTTGAAGGAAGTGGTTCCGCAGAATCTGGCGGACGGCTTCAGTATTTTGGGATGTCCGCGGCAGCGCGTGCAGGTGGATTCACTGACGCGAGGCGATCCCGCTGCAAAGAGCGGATTACGGGCGGGCGACGAACTGGTGTCAATCAACGGAAAGCCGCTCGTGAATCGCGATATTTTGATGGCCACGATTACGCAATCGGGCGGCAAGCCGCTGACCATCGGAGTCAAACGCGATGCGAAGGAATTCACGGTCTCGATGAGTCCCGTTTACTCGGACCCGGGAGACGGCGGAGGAAAACGGTGGGTGATTGGCGCTAGTTTTGGTCCCGGCGAAACGGTTCGTGAGTCGTATCCGTTCTTCAAGGCGGCGGAAGAATCGTGGGGCAAGAACGTCACGATTACGAAAGATATTTTGTCGGTGCTGGGCGGTTTGTTCTCGGGGCGCGTTTCCATCAAGGACTTGGCCGGGCCGGTGGGAATCGTGAGCGTGTCGGTGCAGGCGGCTAAGCTGGGCTTCGCCGAATACATTATTTTCATGGCGTTCCTCAGCGTGAACCTGGGGATTTTGAATTTGCTTCCGATTCCGATACTCGATGGCGGGCACGTGCTGATGCTGGCGATTGAAGGCTCGTTGCGGCGCGATTTGAGCGTTACCGTGAAAGAGCGTTTCGTGACGGTAGGGTTGGTGTTCCTGCTCGCCGTCTTCGGCTTCGTGATGTATTATGACGTGGTCAGGCTGTTGCCTGGCCACTAAGATGGCTCCTACCGCTGCACGCCGGGTTTCCACCGGCGAACGAATCAACGTCCAGGAAAAACCAGGTCAATTGCAGAAGCAGCTTGCTGCGCGGTCGATTCGGCTGACGCGGCAGCGCCGCGTGGTGCTGCAGGTGATGGATACGGCTCCGCACCATTTGGATGCGGGAGAGATTCTGCTGCGGGCGCAAAAAATCGATCCGCGAATCACGCGCGTCACCGTGTACCGCACGCTCGATTTGCTGAAGCATCACGGCTTGATTGACGAACTGGATTTACTCCATCTGCGCGGGCACCGGCATTTTTACGAGAGCCACGGGCCCCGCGATCATATTCACGTGGCGTGTTTGCGGTGCGGCAAAGTGCGCGAGTTCGAGAGTGAGCTGTACGAGCAGCTCAAGCAGCAGATCGAACAGGACTGCGGAATGAAAATCACGGTGTCGCGCACCGAAGTCGGCGGCTACTGCAAGAACTGCAAAAGGTGAACCACTCAGATTTTGACACTATTGGATTTGCACGTTCTGGCTTGTCGCGCTCATCTCGCCATGCAGCGCCTCTTCTACCACCACACGTAAACGGTATGACCCCGAAGGCGCTTCCAGCGACATCGCGCCGCTGATCCCGCTCTTCGAAAACCGCGCGAAACTCTCCGGTTTCAGCGCGAATTGCATCTGCGCTTCCTTGGCGGTGACCATCTTTCCCTGTGCATCGAAGAGCGCGGCTACAAACGTCAGCATGTCGACGTGCCGGCCTTCCTTCATCTCGAAGGGGAGTTTCTGAATGTCCACGCGGGTCTGAACGCTGAGTTCTCGGCCGCCATTGCTGGCAGTCGCAGTCCTCTCATTCACGCTCAGCGGAAAATCGCTCCGCTCGTCCGAGCCGCGCACCTCTACGTCAATCTTCTCCTCAGGCGTCGACTGGCTGGCCTGTTCCTGGAATTCCTTCGTGGGCGCAAAGTAGCCGGGTCGCGCCTGGACGTTGAGCTTTCCGGGCGCGCTGACGGTCACTTTTAGCTTATGAAATTTCCCGTTGAATTCTTCCTTTCCCGGGACAAAGCCGAGCAGGTATTCGGTTTCCGGCGCGGCAGCAAGCGAAAAATAACCAGCTCCCAGATCATTTCGATTGTGGAAGAAACGGCCACCGGTACCTACTGCAAAATCGGCCATGGCAGCCGTGAGGGTCATCATAGATTGGCCCAAGCTCTCTGCCCTGTAGGCTGCTTGGTACGCCGTGTCATTGCCTTCCAACTGATCTCGAGTTTCTGTTTCCGTGTAGGTGTAGAGGCCTTTCGCATCGAGCGAGTTGATGACAATGTTCGCGTGCAGGGCGTCACTCAGGATCGAGTCAACCTTATCCTCCAGCGTGCCAGCTAAAAAGCCCGAGGAAGCCAAGACAAGGACACGCTCGCCCGACCGGTCCGCCAGGAAGTCAACCGCGGCGTGCAGAGAATTCAACGTGTCCTGTGACGTCTGGCGAACGGAGTCCCATATCTGCTGCGACTCCACTACAATGACCTGCCTCTGATTGGCCGCGCACGTGCCACCGCCACCGAAATCGCCCGTGTCGACGCAGTTGCACTTAATCGCCTCACCGAGAACCGCCTGGTAAGAGGGAGAGCCTCCTACGGAGCTCGGGTCAGTAATAGGCGGATTCGGTTCGGTGGAAATGACATAAGCGTCGTAAGGAGTGATGCGCGGGCAGCCGCTGCTCTTGATGGCACGGCCGTGAAACTTCAGTTCCTCGACGGCGCTGATGATTTCCGGAGCGTTGGCCGTGAAATTCACACTCTGCAAGCCCGAAGCGGTGAAGAGCGCAATTTTGTCGCTAGGGCCTATGCCGGTGCGAAGAAAATTTTCTGCGGCAAGCTGCACATGACGCATGTCGCCAAATTCGGTATCCAGATCGTCAAAATACAAAACGACATAGCGAGGGCGCGGCAGTACGGACGGTTGCGCATTCGGCGGTGCGGATGCGGGCGGCGTGACGGTGCCGGAAGCGTCGAATACTTGGCGATGCTCGACGGAAAAGCTGGAGAGTGATTGCTGCCTCCCGTCGTCGTAAATCGCAAAATCGCGCTGAGTCAAGCCACCGACCACATGGCCCTTGCTGTCTCGAACAACCACGCCGGCCTGGACTTCACTTGTTCGGACCCGCAGCACCGGAGACGGGCTGTACGGCCAGCTTCGTATGCCCACTTCGCCCGGCGACAGCGTCTGCCCGGGCGCGATGAAAGTAAGGATGACCAGACCTGCCGTCGCTGCGAGAAACTTCAAATCTCTGAGTGAAGCGCGCACTGAGCCTCCAATCTGTGCGGCTCGACCGGTTTGCTCGTCTACGCCTCGGATGCTCCTGAAGAGCCTCCGAGATTCCTACCGCATACTCTGACGCTATTCGATTTGGACGCTCTGGCTTGTCGCGCTGATCTCGCCATGCAGCGCCTCTTCCACCACCACACGCAGACGGTATGATCCCGGACGTGCTTCCAGCGACATCGCGCCGCTAATCCCGCTCTTCGAAAACCGCTCGAAGCTTTCCGGCTTCAGCGCGAATTGCATCTGCGCTTCTTTGCCAGTGACCATCTTTCCCTGTGAATCAAACAGCGCAATCACAAACGTCAGCATGTCGACGTGCCGGTCTTTCTGTAGCGCGAACGGAAGTTTCTGAATGTCCACGCGGGTTTGAACGCTAAGTTCTCGGCCGCCGCTGCTGGCGGTTACGGGCCTCTCGCTGACGCTCAGCGGGAAATCGCTCCGCTCGTCTGAGCCGCGCACCTCCGCGTCAATCTTTTCCTCCGGCGTGGGGCCGCTAGTCTCGCTCGCCTGTTTCGCAGCGAAATATCCAGGCCGCGCTTGGACGTAGAACTTTCCTGGCATGTTGACTTCGACTTTCAACTTATGAAATGCGCCGTTCAGTTTTGCGTTTTCCGGCGCGAAGCCCAGCAGGTATTCGGTTTCCGGCGCCGCTGCCAGTGAATAATATCCAGCAGATAAGTCATTCCGATTGTGAAAGAATCGGCCACCGGTGCCTACTGCAAAATCGGCCATCGCGGCCGTGGCGCTCGTCATCGCCGGCCCGAAGCTTTCTGCTTCGTGCATTGCCACAACGTTTGCCGTATCCACGTCTCCCGTCTGGCCATGGCTTGGTTCATTAGTGTAGAGGCCTTTGGCGTCCAGCGCATTGATGACTACCCCTGTACGCAGTGCGCTATCTACCACTGCGTCGACTCTATCCCCCAGCGTGCCAGTCAGAAATCCCGAGGAAGCCAAGACGAGCACGCGCTCGCCCGGCCGCTTTGCCAGGTAATCGACGACCGCCTGAACGCCATTCAAGGTATCCTGGGACATCTCGCGAATCGAGCTCCACATCTCCTTCGACTCCGTTTGAACAATCTGTTGTTGCTGGCTTTTACAGTCGGGCTCAAGATTCGTTTCGTCGATGCAATTGCACTGCACAGCCTCGCTGACAATCGTCACATAGGTGGGAGATCCCTGTGGCGGGAAAGTAGAGCTTATTGGGGGTTCCGGCTGGGTGGCTATCTCATACGCATCATAGGGCGTGATTCGCGGGCAGCCGCTGCTCGCGATGGTACGCCCCTGAAATTTCAAGTTCTCGATTGCAGAGAGGATTTCGGTAGCATCCGGCGTGAAATCGACAGTCCCCGAACCGGAGGCGGTGAACAGTGCGACTTTGTCTTGCGGGCCAACTCCCTGATGAATAAAATTTTCAGCAGCAAGTTGTACATGCCGCATGTCGCCAAACCGCGTATCCAGATCGTCAAAATACAGTGCAACATATCGCGGTCGTGGCCGCTGCTCTTGCGCTCGCAAATTCGGCTGTGTGGCCGGGGGCGGCACTGCCGCCCGGCCTGAGGGCCCACGCAACTGCCGTTTTTCAATGGAAAATTCCGAGACACCTTGCTTCTTGCCATCGTCGTAAATGGTGAAATCGCCTGGTTTCAATTCGCTCACGATGTGCCCTTTGCTGTCGCGCACCACTGCGCCTATTCTCACGAGGCGGCTTTCCGCGCGAAGAATCTGTGGCTGAGGCTGATAAGGCCGGCTGCTGATGCGCACTTCGCCCGGCGATAGCGTCTGCCCGGGCGCGATGAAAGTAAGGATGACCAGACCCACCGCCGCCGCACAAAATTTCCTAGCTTTACCTGACCAGTACCGCGGAGTGTTAGGCATCGGGGTCCCCAATTTCAACTCGCCCTGGATTTGAACAGAATGTTAAGTCATCCGATTTACAGGGGTCAAGTGCTGGTTTTATAAATACGCGAAGGCACTTTGACGTGAGATTTTCGAACCGTCAAAGTTCTCTGGACTCCGCCCTTCCATCGCTGGCGCTTCCTCCCTCGTCCTTTTCGCTTAAGTCCGTGGCTACGGAGCGGCGCGACGGGCGGTGTTGAGGCGGGCGGAGTCGAGGCGGGCGAAGAAGGAGCGCGCGCGGGCCAGATCGCGCTGAATTTGCTCGCGCAAAGCTTCTGGGCCGGAGAATTTTTGTTCGTCGCGCAGACGATGCCAGAACCGGACCTCCAGCGGGCCGGAATTAATCTCCTCTGAGAAATTGAAGAGATGGCTTTCGATGGTGACGTGCCTGCCGTCGAAGGTTGGACGCACGCCGACGTTCGTAGCCGAGCGATAGATGCGGCCGTCGAGCAGCGCTTCAGTTGCATAGACGCCATGCGCGGGCAAACATTCCTGCTTAGTAGCGAGATTCAGCGTGGGGAAAACGAAACGGCGGCCGGTACCCGTGCCGGGGCGGATTTCTCCGGCGAGCGAAAAGGGTCGCCCGAGAAATCGGGCGGCCTGCGCGACGCAGCCGGACCGGAGCGCGTCACGAATGGCCGAGCTTGAGACGATTTTTCCGCGAATCACGACAGGCGGAATGGGCTCGACCGCAAAATCGAGTTGGCGGCCGAGTTCGGTGAGGGTACGCACATCGCCCGCTTGACGATGGCCGAAACGGAAATTTTCGCCGACCAGCACGGCGGACGTGCGGAGGCTGTCGATAAGAATGCGGCGAACAAACTGTTCAGGAGAAAGCGCGGCCATCGCGAGATCGAAATGGAGAACGAGCACAGCGTCAAGGCCAAGAGTTTCCAAGCGGGCAAGGCGCTGGTCGAGCGTTTCGAGTTGCCTGGGCGCGAGTTCTGGGCGCAGGATGCTTACCGGATGCGGCGAAAACGTAATCACCGCGGCGAGCGTCCCTGTGCGGCGAGCGCGTTCGACAACGCTGCGAAGAATTTTCTGGTGGCCCAGATGCACGCCATCGAAATTGCCGATGGAGAGCACTGCGCGCGAATTCGAGTCGAATCGAGAGCCCCACCCCTCCGTCGAATGAAGAACGGCGAAGGACATCAGAGATTTACCTCGAAGGTCAAGCCATCGTAAGCGAGGCGCACATTTTCGGGAAGCGCGGCGTTGGTGGCCGCGTGGCCCAGGTCGTGGCAAATATGCGTGAACCACGCATGGCGCGGCGCGAGTTCGCGAACGAGCGCGAGGGATTGCTCGACGGTCGAGTGCATGGGATGAGGAGTGTAACGCAGAGCGTCGAGGATCAGATGGTCAAGGCCGCGCAGCAGGTCTTTCGAGGTTTGCGGCACGGCGTTGAAGTCAGTGAGATAAGCGACGGAGCCAATGCGGAAGCCATAGACAGTGATGGAGCCATGCTGGGCGGGAACAGGAATTATTTGCGCGCCGAAAAGTTCGAATGGGCCGGCGATGGCGTGCAATTCAACCTGGGGAATGGAACTCTCGGCGGATGACGGCGTGAAAATGTACGCGAAAGTGCGGCGGAGAATCGCCAGTGTGTCTTCCGAAGCGAAAATGGGGATTGCCGAGTTTTGCTTTAAGTTGAATGGGCGAATATCGTCGAGGCCAAGAATGTGGTCGGCGTGCGCGTGGGTGTAAAGGATGGCGTCGAGGCGTTCGAGGCCAGCTTGCAAAGCTTGGGAGCGGAAATCGGGCGTCGTGTCGATGACCACGTTGCGCCCACGATACGAAAGCAGGACTGATGGACGCGTACGACAGTCGTGCGGATCCTTTGAGCGGCAAACTTCGCAGTGACACGCGAGCGTGGGAACGCCCATGGATGTGCCAGAGCCAAGAACGGTGACGCGGAGGCGCTGCGGGGCGGAAGATTCCAGAGTGTCGCTGTCGCCGGAGGACATCGAGCTAACGCGCGCCCTTGGCCCCTTCGCGCATCGCCTTGGCGGCGGCTTTCGAGACTTCCAAATAGGATAGCTTGAGGCTGCCGACGACTTCCGAGAGCAGACTTTCTTCTTCGGGCGCGAGGTTGCCGCGCGTTTTGTCGCGCAACATGTCGAGCATATCAATCATTTCGTGCGCGCCTTCCAGATCGAGATAAGCCTGCCCCGTAGCGGGATCGGGGATGCCGCCCATCAGCGCAGCGGCGTTTCGCGCGAGAAGGTCGATCAGCAACTGAAAGTTTTTATCGGCCTTGGGAGCGGGTTTCGGTTCCTCGGAAGCAGGCGCGGCCGGAGTGGCGGCCTTTTCCGTTTTGGCGACGGGCTGCGGAGGCTTGGCCTTTTCGCGACGCTGCTCTTCGGCGGCCTCAGGCCGCAATTCGCCTTCGGAAGTGAAGAGCCGGCGGTCCACGACGCGAAACGAATCGTCCTGTTTTTCGTCGCGTTTCTCGTCATGCTTCGGATCAGCCACAAGATGCTCCTTTGCAGATTTCGCCGTGGGAAGAATCGCACGGTATGTCGAGTCTACCATTACTGCAAGCGGGCGTCACGACGGGAACAAATTGCATCTTGTCAGCGGGCGCGCGCGTGCCGTACAGTGTCGGGTTGCGCGGAGAGAAAATAAAATTCCTGTGGCGCTCCATTCGAGACATATGAAAAAGGCGAGAGGCCGGGCGAAAGCCAGGACGTCAAAAGCAAAGGCGCGAGGGCCGGCCAGGCGCGCGGATGATGCCGGACGCCTGTTCAAGGGACTCGTTGCGCTGCAGAAACGGCTGCGGGCAGCGAACGGGTGCCCGTGGGACCGCGAGCAAACGCATGAGAGTTTGCGGCCTTTTTTGGTCGAGGAAGTGTACGAGGTCCTCGACGCGATGGAGAAGGGCGATGCGGAGAAATTCGCGGGGGAATTGGGCGACCTGCTATTGCAGATCGTGTTTCATGCGGAACTGGCGCGCGAGGCACGGCGGTTCGACATCGGCGACGTGATTCAGGCGGTCCACACGAAGATGGTGCGGCGGCATCCGCACGTGTTTGGAAAGGTGAAGGCAGGGACCTCGGCGGACGTGCTCAAGAATTGGGAGCAGATCAAGGCGGAAGAGCGCGCAGGGGAATCCAAAGCTGGCCACGATGTGAAACCTGCCGCTGAGGATTCCGTGTTGGGAGAAGTGCCTCGGGGACTTCCAGCGTTGCTTGAAGCTTATCAAGTGACTCGACGAGCTGCGAATATCGGATTTGATTGGGAGAACATTGAAGGCGTACTCGAGAAATTGGAGGAGGAAATTTCCGAGTTGCGCGAGGCTCTGCGTCAGACGGAAAAAAACAGACCTCAAGCAAAGGTTGAAGAGGAGTTGGGGGACTTGCTTTTCGCTGTGGTGAATATGGCGCGATTCGTGGGCGCTGATCCGGAGCTGGCTCTGAAACGGGCGAACGCGAAATTCACGGCGCGATTCCAATGGATGGAGAACAAGGCTCGGGAGCAAGGCCGGAGATTCGCTGAAGTGCCGCGCGACGAAATGGAAGAATTATGGGACCAGGCAAAAGTCAGCGGGTAGCGGGCGCGCCGATCACGGTGCGGCACGTTTCGACCCTCGCAGAATACGAAGAGTGCGTCCGGATACAGTTGATTACCTGGGGCGAAGATTTGGCTACGCCTTCGGGTCTGTTCGTTGTGGCGCGGGAGACGGGCGGGCAGACGCTAGGTGCCTTTGCCGGAGAAAAATTGATTGG
>DASYYI010000225.1:0-4051 GCA_035933995.1 Candidatus Acidiferrales bacterium
ACCATCACCTGCAACTACGACGGCGTGAAAAAAAATCCCACGCGCATCGGCGAGCGCGTCTTCATCGGCAGCGACTCCGCGCTCGTTGCGCCCATCACCGTTGGCGATGGCGCGTATATCGCCGCCGGTTCCACGGTCACAGAAGACATTCCCGCCGATGCCCTTGCCATCGCGCGCGGCCGCCAAGTCAACAAGCCCGGGTGGGCCGCTGCCCGGCGGGCCAAATCGTCGGAGTCAAAATCCGCCGCGGCGAAAACCTCTGAGCCGCATCGCAATTCCGCAAAAAAGCCCGCCGAGCGCGCACGTCGCAAATCCTCGCCGCGAAGCAAAAAGTCTTCGCGTCACTAGGTCGGGTTAGGAAAGGGCTGCGTCAGGGCACGGTTTTAACCGTGCCGTTCAAGTCTCAGACGAAAAAGGGCTTCAGCTTCTGAGGCAGGATCTGTGCCGCCGAAACTTACGTACCCGAATTCCGGAAACGTAATACTGAACGGAATTTTGGCGCTCGTTCGTCTGAATTTCACTGCTCAGGACAATCTCGCTGATGTGTTAGAATCTTCTCGGGGAGATTCCGCGCAATGAAATTCGGTGTCGTAGTGTTTCCCGGTTCGAATTGCGACGACGACGCGTACCACGCTGTCGGCGCGGTCCTTGGCGAGCACGTCGAATTCCTCTGGCATCGCTCCGAACAAATTCCCGGTTGCGACGCCATCATCCTTCCCGGCGGTTTTGCCTTCGGCGACTACCTCCGCACCGGCGCCATCGCGCGTTTTTCGCCCGTGATGTTCGCTGTCGAACGCTTCGCCCGCCGCGGGGGCCTCGTGCTGGGCATTTGCAACGGTTTCCAGATTCTTCTCGAAGCCGGCTTGCTCCCCGGCGCGATGCTGCGCAATCGCGATTTGCGTTTCATCTGCCGCCACGTCAACATTCGCGTCGAAAACACCGACACGCCGTTCACCTGCGCCGCGCAAGCCGGCCAGGTTTTGAAAGTCCCCATCGCCCACATGGAAGGAAATTATTTTTGCGACGCTGCAACGCTCGACGAGATGGAGCGCAATCGCCAGATCGTTTTTCGCTACACCACGCCCGACGGCCGCTTGGAAGACTCAGCGAATCCCAATGGCTCGCTCGCAGCCATCGCCGGCATCTGCAATCGCGAACGCAACGTGATGGGCATGATGCCGCATCCGGAGCGCGCCGTCGAAGCCTCGCTTGGCTCTGCCGACGGCCTCGTCATTTTTCGCTCCATGGTCGAATCATTCGCGCATGTCGGCGCGTCCAAATCCCAAGCGCAGCCCGCAGCAACAGCCTAGCCGCGTGAAACATTCATCTCGCCAAATCCGTTCCTTCACACGCGGCCTGGCGCGCGTTGCGGATTCAAATCAAGAGGCAAGAAGCGCCGCATGATCGGAACCGAAATAAAAATTAGCGCTGAAATCGCCGCTGAGCACGGCCTCACCGCCGAGGAATTCGCGCGCGTGCAAAAAATTCTTGGCCGCGACCCGTCGCTTACCGAGCTTGGCGTCTTCAGTGTGATGTGGAGCGAGCACTGCTCCTATAAGTCGAGCAAGGTTCACTTGAAACGCTTGCCAACGACCGGCTCGCGCGTCGTGCAAGGCCCCGGCGAAAATGCCGGAGTCGTGGACATCGGCGACGGCCTGGTCGCTGTCTTCAAAATCGAATCGCACAATCATCCAAGTTTTGTCGAGCCGTATCAGGGCGCGGCCACGGGCGTTGGCGGCATTTTGCGCGACATTTTCACCATGGGCGCGCGTCCCATCGCCGTTCTCGATTCCCTCCGTTTCGGCCCACTCGCAAAAAGCCCGGACGTCTCAGAGGAAGAAGCCTCGCGCAATCGCCGCATCCTCGACGGCGTCATCGGCGGCATCGCGTTTTACGGGAATTGTTTCGGCGTCCCCACGGTTGGCGGCGAAGTGCAATTCGAGCCGTGCTACTCGAATAATCCGCTCGTCAATGCGCTGGCGCTCGGCATCGCCCGCCGCGACGAACTTTTCTTCGCGCGCGCACGCGGCGCTGGCAATCCTGTGATTTACGTCGGCGCAAAAACGGGCCGCGACGGCATTCACGGCGCGTCGCTTCTCGCCTCGGCGGAATTCAGCGAGGAATCGCAGCAAAAACGCCCCAACGTTCAAGTCGGCGATCCGTTCATGGAAAAATTGCTTCTCGAAGCCTGCCTCGAAGTCATGCGCACGGGAGCAGTCGTTGCCATTCAAGACATGGGTGCAGCAGGGCTGACCAGCTCTTCGTCAGAGATGGCTTCGCGTGGCGGGATGGGAATCGAAATCGAACTCGCGCGTGTGCCGCAACGCGAGACCGGCATGACGCCGTACGAAATCATGCTCAGCGAATCGCAGGAGCGCATGTTGCTGGTTGCCGAACGCGGCCGCGAACACGAAGTGTTCGACGTTTTCAACAAGTGGGGCCTCGACGCCGTCGAAATCGGCCGCGTCACTCAGGATGGCCGCCTGCGCATCCTCGAAAATGGAAATGTCGTTGCTGACATTCCCGCGCACGCCATCGCCGAAGAAGGTCCTGTCTACAAAAGGCCGGTTGCGCCGGCGAAACCGTCAGAATCTTCCGCGCCCCTCGTCGAATTCGCATCCACAGGCGCTGACCCGAACGAAAATTTCCGCAAGCTCCTGGCTTCGCCGGCCATCGCCTCGAAGCGCTGGATCTTTGAGCAGTACGATCACATGGTGCGCACCAACACGCGCATCGGCCCCGGCGCAGGCGATGCCGCCATTGTTCGCATTAAAGAAACGAAACGCGCTCTGGCTCTCGCGACCGACGGCAACGGTCGTTGGTGCCAACTCGCTCCCCGCATCGGCGCGATGCATGCAGTCGCCGAAGCCGCGCGCAACGTCGCATGCACTGGCGCGCGCCCCGTGGCGGCGACGAATTGCCTCAACTTCGGCAATCCGGAGAAGCCCGAAGTGATGGGCCAGTTCAGCGAAGCGATTGACGGCATCGGCGAAGCCTGCCGCGCCCTCGACGTCCCCATCACCGGCGGCAACGTCAGTTTCTACAACGAAACGCTTGGCCGCGCGATTTATCCCACGCCGGTCC
Source organism: Candidatus Acidiferrales bacterium (assembly GCA_035933995.1). GTDB lineage: Bacteria > Acidobacteriota > Terriglobia > Acidiferrales > UBA7541 > DAHUXN01. The sequence goes on from DASYYI010000225.1 coordinate 3,085, forward strand.
TCGGCGTTCTCGGCATTCTCGAAGATGCGGATTGCGCGCTCGGCATGGCCTTCCAGCGTGAGGGCGACACAATCGTTTTGCTCGACGGCGCGAATTCAGGCGCGCGCCACAGCGACGAAAGTCTTCAGCGCGAATTTTCATCTTCCGAATACGCGAAAACGATTCACGGCATCGTGGCCGGCGGGCCGCCCGCGATTGACCTCCGCGCGGAGAAAAATCTCATCGATTGCCTGGTCGCTCTGGCCGCCGAACGCGCCATCGCCTCCGCGCATGACGTCAGCGATGGAGGCCTCGCCGTCACGCTTGCCGAATCCTGTTTCGCGAGCTCCAATGGTCTCTCCGCTGAAATTTCACTGAAAGCGGGCCAATTCATTGAATTTGCGCTGTTCGCGGAAATAGGCGCTCGCGCCATTGTGTCAAGTTCTCCGGCTTCGCTTGCCCGCGTGCTCGCGATTGCGGCACAATATAGGGTCGAAGCGCAGCCAATCGGTAAAGTCACTCGCGGCGAATTCTGCATCCAACTGAACGGCCAGCCTCGGATTCGTGCCGCCGTGGAGTCGCTTCACCAAATCTGGGCCACCGCGCTCGAACGCGCGCTCGGAAGCCTATGAAGAATGTGAACGCCATCTATCGTTGGGTAGTATTAGCTGTCATGCTCATCTTCGCGCTTGAAGAAATCAACGGAGGGCGTTTCCCGAGCATCTATGACCAATTCTGGCGCTCCTGGTCAGTCGTGACCGGCAGACCGTCATGGGAAATAGCTTTCGGTTTGATGATTGTCCTTACCGCAGTTGGCGTTTTCCTCAAACTCGAAGTTGCTCGGTGGGCTGCTGTTGTTCTATTAAGTTACGAAGGTCTAAAAGGATTATTTTTGGCCGTCTCAACATCTGATTTTCAAAGGGCGGGCAGAGAAGTGGGGGATGCTGGGGCAGCATTGATTTGTGCCATGTTCCTCGCGAGGTCGGGG
>DASYYI010000241.1:0-8440 GCA_035933995.1 Candidatus Acidiferrales bacterium
GAAAAGGTTGGATAGCGCTTGTATTGCTGATCGTTGCGCTGGTTTCGGCGCCCGCAGGTCCACGAGCGCAATGGAAAACAGCATGGAGCTACGAAGGGGCAAATGCAAATGGGCCCGAACATTGGGGTGATCTGGATCCAGAGTACGCCGCCTGCAACGGCAAGGAACAGTCTCCCATCGACATTCGAAATCCGAGGAAAGCTCAGCTTCCCACCATACGATTTAAATACGAGAGCGGCCCGCTGAGAATCATTAACAACGGCTACACAGCGGTCCGAGTGAACTACGCCCCGGGAAACGGGAATTTTCTGTTTGTGGGAGATCAGCGCTACGAACTGACGCAATTCCACTTTCACCATCCGAGCGAAGAGCTCATTCAGGGGAAGCCCTACGATATGGTGGCCCACTTGATGTACGAATCCAGCGACCACAAGGTTGCTGGAGTCGCAGTTCTTCTCAAGGCCGGCCGCGCGAGTGCCATCATTCAGCAGCTTTGGGATCATATGCCCAAGATTCCGGGCAAAGAGAAGGTAATTGCGGGAGTCGAGTTCAATCCTAGTGGCCTGCTGCCCCGCGACACCTCCTACTACACTTACATGGGATCGCTGACGGCTCCTCCCTGCACTGAGGGTGTCACCTGGTTTGTTCTGCGGATTCCGGTGGACATCTCTCCGGAGGAAATCAAGGCGTTCGCCGCGCTTTACCCGCATGACGTCCGCCCTCCTCAGTCGCTCAACGGTCGTGTTGTGGAGGAAAGTCAGTAACGCGAAAGTTGCTAATTCGCGAATGTGGTCCGGGGAGCACTTCGTGGGCGTAACGAATGGTTGTTAGTAAAGTCTTCGGGGGCCAAGATCCTCTCATCTATCTTGACACTTAATATCTTTAGGAGTAATAGCTATGTTAATTGAGAATGAACACGTGCGACAGGAGTTTGTGATAATTCCGAACGCACACGGAGGAGACGATGATTCCCCTGCCTTGTTCCACCAGCTCCCTTGCGACTACGAGGGTCGCGCTGGTTCTTTGCTCCGTTTTCGTCCTCGCAGTTAACTCTCCAGTCGCCGGCCAAAATGCTCCCGTGGACCCAAGAGGGCAGACGCAAACGACGCCAAATCCTTGTGGCGGTACCGACAAAGCGCGGATCTACGGCCCAGTCAAGGCCTCCTACATCGGCGGTACCGTCGTCGGGATGCCGCTCAAGCGCAAGGGTGACTTCCCGGTCTATTGGTTTGGGGCACGCCAACTCCGCGTGGAAGGCAAACTCGTGATGGACCAGACCGAAGCGCAATTCTGCTTCCAGAAGCCCGCCGGGGCCAAAGTACTTCCCGGCCCATCCTACACGACTACCTGCACCGATCAGCAAAATGCCGGCCAATGCTTGGTCGAATTTCCCTATGCGCAAATCAATGGCCTCTCCCGCGCCAGCAAACTCTCAGAGAACCAGGCGACCAATAGAACCGTCTACGTCACCGCCGCCACCGCCATCCTCAGTGCCATCCTCAGCACTTCATCGAAAACGCATACGAAGGAGATGCTCGGCGGAATCACCGTCTTTGCCGGCGTGCTCGGCTATTTCTTTGTGGTCGCTCGCCCTGAGAGAATGGAAAACTATATCGCCGTCTTCGTCCGCCCGTGTGCCTCTTCGGTGCACCGGTGCTCCGGTACCGCGGGAACGAGCGACTCGGTTTTCCCACGAGGCGATCTTGTCATGTTCCGCGTTCCAAATCATCACGACTATTACAACATCTCCATGATTTTGAGTGCCGAGACGGGAAGAACGTTCGTGCCCGAAACTGCCGAAGCCGGGGCGAAGTCCAGCAGCAAGCAGTGATCCGCGTTCGTTCCTTCAGAAAAATTCCATCTGAAATTACGCCTTGAATCGACAGTCTCACTAACATGAGACTCTAGGAACCTCAAATCTTAGAGTTCGCGAATCGTACAGGTCGGGGAGCCGCATCTCCGCGATTTCGAATGCTGCAAGGAATTTGCAAGAGTTCAAGAACCCTTGAAACGCTCCCACGAAGTGACCAAGTAAGCCTTTCGGCACTCTAAAAAGGCGGCGGCGCGACCTCTGTCGAAATGAACCGGCCGCGGTTGAACTCGCGGGCTTCGAAAAGGATAAGAAAATACTGCCGAACCGAGGAGCCGGCCTTTGAACACAGAGCGAGAATCGCTCTGGATTGGAAGAATCTGAATCGGGAGGATGAAATGGCAAAATATGGAAAGGCTGCGGCGGAAAGCGTTAAGAGGGCCGTGCACCGCGAAAAGCGAGGAATCCTAAAGTCCGGCAAAAGCGGCAAGGGAGGCACAGTAAAGAGCCGCGAACAAGCAATCGCAATCGGCCTTTCCGAGGCGCGCAAGAAGGGCGCGAAGGTCCCCAGGAAGAAGTCTTAACGGCCCGCTCCCAGCGAACAGAATTTACGCGCCGTCGTCGCATGATCGCACCGGTGTGCCAGCTCCACCGAGTCCGCGCTGACAGGCGAGGCGACACACACCACTACCTGCGCGTCTCTCGATTTGGCAGCCCCGACATTCCAAGGACGCAGGGGATTCGATTAATCTGTAAAAACCAAAGTTTTCACTTCTTGGCGACCGTGCTTTATGTGCTTGAGCGGGTGCGAATTGAGGCGGCGCGAAGCCGCCCGGAGCAGGTTTTCGAAATCGCGGTCACGCGCAGTACGGGTAGGTTTCCGGGTTTTTGTTTCAGGCACTTCTGTCTCTCCCTCAACCCTCCCCAAAAATGGAGAGGGCCTCCACGCGGAGATAGATAGTCTCTTTAGGCAAGTGTGTCAATCAGGATGACACCCTAGAAGCACGAGCGGCTTGCCTTCAGAGGCGGCAGCACATAACCTATCGCCATATGAACGCGCAGTTTCTGGTCATGGGTGTTATCTGGTACGTGGTGTTCCTGTTCTCGACGGTGTGCCATGAGGGCGCGCACGCCCTCGCGGGCAAACTGGGGGGCGACCCGACAGCCTTCCGCGGCGGGCAAGCGTCCCTCAACCCATTGCCGCACATCCGGCGCGAGCTGTTCGGCACGGTGATTGTACCCATTGCCTCTTATTTTCTCACGCGTCCTCCGTGGATGATCGGCTGGGCTAGCGCGCCCTATGATCCTGTGTGGGCGCAACGGCATCCGCGACGCGCGGCATGGATGGCACTGGCAGGACCCGCGGCCAATTTCATCCTAATGATCGCAGGGGCAGTTGCAATCCGCGTGGGCGTGGCGATGGGAGCTTTCCGCGCGCCTGAAAGCATATCCTCATACGCGCAAATCACTCAGGCCTCTAATACCGCGAGCAGTGGAGCACAACTGGCGGCCGCGGCGCTCAGTATTCTGTTTGTGCTGAATCTTCTGCTCGGCACATTCAATCTGCTTCCCTTCCCGCCACTCGACGGACATAACGGAGTTACGGTGCTGATGAGCGAAAACGCCGCGCGTCGATTTATGGCCAGCACCTTCTCGGGACTCGGATTCGCCGGGCTTCTTATCGCCTGGTTCGTGTACGACAAGATTTTCGCCTTCGTCTACCCGCTTGCGCTGAACCTTCTTTACTACCCGAGCGTCCATTACCACTAAAGGCCGCAGACCCGCGCGTTTCGCTGGGAATTCGCAAAATGCTCCCTGATTCAAACCAGCACATTTGTACTGATTTGCGATGCACACACCGTAATTTCTCCACGCGCGACGGCTGCAACCCCTTGAGGCTCAGCGAAACGCCTGACGCGTACTTTGGCATCCCGTCTGCTTTTCTCACCTCCAGAGATGAGCAATTGATGACCTCCCGGGAAACGGAACAAACCAGTTGCCGCGTCGAGATTTCCGGATGGGACGCAGCAGAGAATTTCTTTGTCGAGAAGACAGTGCTCCGCCGGTGTGACGACGGCAGCCAGAAAGCACTGCTCCATACGCTGTTGCGCGTGGGTGCGTTGGGGTTCGCCCGTTTGACCGACGAACCAACGCCGGATCGCGCTGTCCCGATCACCTATCAAGTGGCCACGATAAAGGAGAATTCTCAGCAGCCGGAGAAGAAATTCAGTTGCGGCAGCGCCACCCGCGGCAATCGCCATGGAAAGAATTGCCTGATTTCCTGTTTGAGAGCGTGATGAAAAACTAGTTTCGCCATCGCCGGAACGGCACACCATCGAGTTCTCTTTTGACACCACAATTCGGAATTGAAACGCTCCGATAGTTCCACAATCACTCGAAGCCTTCCGGTCTATCTCGCCAAGACGTTGTACCGAAGTGAACCACTTAGCCATAACTCCACAAGTCTCAATAATTTCTGACCGCAAGATTGAGTGCAGGATTCGGCACGCGCGGATTTTCCCCTGCGTGTGCCAGTCCGAACGTTATGGCACCAGCCGTGCTGTACCACAACAGAATGGCCGTCACTACTGAACATCCGATTGCAGAATTGGCTGGGCACGCTGTGTCGATCTGCGTGTTGGACGACGAAGCAGACCTAGTCGAATCCACCACCGCCAGATTGCAGCGCATGGGCTATTCGGCGAACGGAACCACGGATCCAAACGAGGCGCTTGCGCAGGTGCGGGCCGGCGCCTGCCGCATGGTGCTGGTCGATATGCTCATGCCGCAGATGGACGGTTTCACCTTCCTCGAAAAATCGCTACAGCTCGATCCCAAGGTCGCCGTGCTTCTGATTACCGGTCATTACACGGTTGATTCCGCCATCGAGGCGATCAAGCGCGGGGCGTACGACTATCTTTGCAAGCCTCTCGATCAGGCAAGACTCACGAAGTCACTTAATGAACTCGCAGAAGTGTCTTCGCGGCGGTCGCAAATCCGGGTGCTCGACGAACAACTGCTTTCGAATTTCGAATTTGAAGGCATCGTCGGCCGCAGCCCTGCCATGCTTGAAATGCTGGACATGGTGCGAAAAATCGCCAAGCACTACACGAATGTCCTGATCAGCGGCCCTACTGGATCCGGAAAGGAATTGGTGGCCCGTGCGCTTCACCAGATGAGCCCGGTGGGACAACAGCGGTTCGCCGTATGCAATTGCTCGGCTCTGGTCGACACGCTCCTCGAGAGCCAGCTATTTGGGCACATGCGCGGTGCGTTCACGGGCGCCACGGAAACGCGCCCCGGTTTATTCGAGTATGCGAACGGCGGCACGGTGTTCCTGGATGAAGTCAGCGAAACATCGCTTCAGATGCAGGCGAAGTTGCTGCGCGTGATTCAGAATCGCGAAATCCAGCGCATAGGTTCGCCCGAGATCATGAAAGTAGAGGTGCGCATTATCGCCGCAACGAACCGTGATCTCCGCAGCGAAGTTCTCGCCGGACGTTTCCGGGAAGATCTTTTCTATCGCCTCAGTTCCCTTGAAATTCACGTGCCCGGCTTGGCTGGGCGCGCTGAGGATATTCCGATTCTGGTGCGTTATTTCCTGAAAAAATACAGCGCCGAATACGGGAAAACGTTTCAGGGACTGACAAGGCGCGCGCAAATGGTTCTGCTGCATCACGATTGGCCGGGCAATGTGCGGGAGCTCGAAAACGTCATATCGAGCGCAGCGATCACTGCCACGAACGAATTCATCGACGTGGATGACCTGCCCGGCAATCTTCGGCGGCCCGCCGGAAATATCGGGCCACCGGAAGAAAATTGGCGGCCTTTGCCGCTCGACGAAGTGCGCCGGATTCATATCAAGCGAGTGCTCGAAATGTGCGCAGGAAACCGCGTGCGCGCGGCGCAGGTGCTGGGTATTGGCCGAACCAGCCTGTACCGTTTCCTAAAGCGCGAGCATCGGCAGACGTCAAAAAATGCCGCGTAATTTCCGGCCTCTAATGCCGGTAAACCAGGTGTACCGCAACAGCACATCTGTATCGACATGCGCTACGGAGCTCAATTATCGACTCCGGGTTCCCCTTCTCAGTCAATGACATAGCGTCGCCGCCGAAATGGCTGCTGAACTGCCTCTTACCAAGCGGGAGGTGAGAAGAATGCGGGGGCAAGTCAATTGGGAAGAACTCGGAATCCAGGCAAACCAGGACCGCCGTCGCGAGCCGCGGCTGCTTCTTTCGGTTCCGATCGAGGTGACGGGCTTCGGCACGGATGCGCGATTCTTCCGGGAACTCACGACAACGATCGATATCAGCGAGAGCGGTTGTTGTTTTCGTTTGCAGCGTGAAGTGCCGCATGGGGGCATTGTTGCCCTCAGGGTGATGCTCAAAGAATATGTGAGGAATAAACTCGCACATCCATTGTTGTATCAAATCACTCGCGCCGTGGAGGACCAGCATTGTTGGCTCGTCGGTGCCGCCAAGTTGCAGCCGGAAAGCATTTGGCTCGTCGCCTTTCCGAAGCCGGTCGATCCCAAGCCCGCAGCCCGGTAAAACTAGATTCTCGAAATATTAGTTTTCACGGCCCGCATCCCTCTCCCGACGATCAAACCTGCCTTCTTCCCCGGCTGCGGACTTCTGCCTTCATACCTACTCAGTCTAACGGTAGCACTGCGCGGTTTCGCGCGCGCGAGCGGTATGCTAGACTCGCGACAGTGAGCAGAATTTGCGTTGCGCAAAACGCGGCGCGAAAATTTGCTCGCGCATCGGTGGAACTTCGGGCTCTGTGCGACGATTCCCCGCAAACCCCGCCAGGCCCGGAAGGGAGCAACGGTAGCGGGTCAGCTTCGTGCGCCGCGGATCACCCGAAGTTCCTTCCACACACGAGGCGAACCTAAAAAACTTCATGGCCTATCAAGTGATCGCGCGCAAATGGCGGCCGCAAACGTTCCGGGAAATCGTCGGACAGCGGCACGTCACACAAACGTTGGAAAATGCCATCCGCCAAAACCGGCTGGCGCACGCGTATATTTTCTGCGGCACACGCGGCGTCGGCAAAACCACAACGGCGCGCATCCTCGCAAAATGCCTGAACTGCGTGAATGGGCCGACGGCCGAACCGTGCAACGTCTGCGACGCGTGCCGCGAAATCACGACGGGAGGTTCGCTGGATGTGCTCGAAATCGACGCGGCATCGAATCGCGGCATCGATCAAATCCGCGAATTGCGCGAGATGGTGCGCTACGCGCCCGCCTCAGGGCGCTACAAAGTTGTCATCCTGGACGAAGCTCACCAGCTTACCGATGAAGCCTCCAACGCGTTGCTGAAAACTCTGGAAGAGCCGCCAGAGAAAGTCGTTTTTATTTTGGCGACAACGGAGCCCGAAAAACTCGCGGACACCATCAAGTCGCGCGCACAGCTTTTTCAATTTCGTTCGCTGACGTTTCAAGAAATCGCCGGCGCGCTCGAGCACATCACCAAAGAAGAAACATTGGAGATTGAGCCGGGAGCAATCGCCGTGCTGGCGCGCGCGGCAGAGGGCAGCCTGCGCGACGGGCTTTCGCTGCTCGAACAGGCGATTGCCTATTCCGGCGACAAGATCACCGATGCGCAAGTGCGCGAGCTTCTCGGCGTAGTCGCGGAAGACGTGCTCGACGATTTGGTGGAAGCAATTGCAAATCATTCCGCCGAACGCGCTCTGACGCTGGTGCAACGGCTGCATGCGGAAGGGAACAACCTGCAACATTTCTGCCGCGAGGCGATACGCCACGTACGCAATTTGCTGGTCGCAAAAGTGTCCGGCGCGGATTCGCCGCTGATTGCGGCGCCGGAAGACGAGCGTCCACGGCTGGAGAAACAGGCGGCGCTTTTCGCCGAAGAGGATTTGACAAGGTTTTTCCAGATCCTGCTGGCCACCGATGAAGATTTGCGACGGAAGCCGGATCCCCGTTTGCATTTGGAGTTGGGCCTACTGCGGCTGGTGAATGCCGCGCGGCTTGCGCCGATCGAGGAAGTTCTTGCGGAATTGCGCGGCGAATCGAGCGCGCGGCCCGCAACAGCACGGAACACGAATCCGGTGCGTTCAGTGTCGGCGCCCGCGATTCCCTCCGCCGGTTATGTCGGAGCGAGTGAAAAGAAATTTCAAGCAGCCGCGTCTGGAACGAATGAAAATTTAAGAGCGCCGATTGTGCAAGCGGCCGTCGCCGAAAAGGCAGGTCCGGTGCCAATCTCCGCGCCGCGCGTGATTGCGAAGCTTGCGGAGAACCAATTCAGCGGCTTGGCGGCTGCGCAGCTCGAGTCAATCCAATCCGCTCTACGCAATCAGCAGAAATTTTTGTGGTCCATGGTGGAACATGCGAGCCGCTGGGAACTCCAAGGCAGCGAAATGAATTTATACTTTCCGCCGGAGAGCCGCGCGCTCGCGGAAATGTTACAGGCGCGGGACCCTATGGAGAAGTTGCGCACCGTGCTAAGCACCGTGATGGGCCAACCGCTCCGCGTTTGTGTTAAACTCGATTCCAGCCGGAGCTCAGTGCCGCGAGCATCGGAAATGCGCGCGCGGTTCGAAGAAGATCCGATTGTGCGCGCCATGCTGGAGCGCTTCGGCGGCCAAATTTCAGACGTCAAGCGGCGA